>NZ_JBYVJW010000001.1:0-358204 GCF_058147165.1 Polaribacter sp. 2305UL8-11
ACTGTTCCATTTGGAACTGTAATAGTCTGTGCTGTTCCTGGGGTTAACGTAGTTCCGTTGATACTTTGAATCGTTATCGTATCTCCTGTATCTACATCACTATCGCCTGTTAATGGTAATAAAGTTACTGCTGTATCTTCATTCGTTGTATACGTATCATCTACTGCTACTGGTGCATCGTTAATAGGATTTACTGTAATGTCTAATGTTGAGTTGGCTGTATTGGTACCATCACTTACTGTATAGGTTACCTGTGGTACTGATCCATTAAAGTTGGCTACTGGTACAAAAGTATAACTACCATCGCTGTTTACTGTTAACGTTCCTTTGCCTGCTATTAATGTGCTGCCTGCTGTTGATGGTGTTACATTTACGGTGGCTCCATCTACTACAAATCTTGTGATGGTTAGAGGATTTCCATCAACATCTGAATCATTTTTTAACAATCCATTAGTTGCATTCACATTTAATGTAGTTTCTTCATTTGTAGAACCTGAATCTGCAACTGCTACTGGTGCATCGTTTACTGGTGTAACTGTAATATCTAATACTGCTTCGTTTGAAATTAAACCATCATTATCTTTAATTGTATATTTAATATCTGCAGAACCATTAAAATTTTCTAAAGGTATAAAAACAACTGTTCCAACTCCGTTTACTGTGTAAGTTCCAACATTTGCTATAACTAATGGTGTTCCTGAGCTACCTGTATTTGCAGCGTTATTTGGATCTATTAAAATAATAGACGTTGTATTTATAGTACCATCTACATCTGTATCATTTGACCCAATTGTTGTTAAAGTTTGTGTTGCTCCTTCTAAACCAGTAGAAGAATCATTTACTGCAACTGGTGCATCATTTACTGAAGTAACAGCAATACCAATTGTAGCTTCATTCGAAACATTATTGTTACTGTCTTTAATAGTATATTTTATATCTGCAGTTCCGTTAAAATTAAGAGCTGGTGTAAACGCAACATTTCCTAAAGGATCTACTGTATAAGAACCAACATTTGCTATAACCAATGGTGTTCCTGTTTTTCCTGTATTTGATGCATTATTTGGATCGATTAGAATTATTGTTGATGCATCTGGGGTTGTATCTTCTACATCTGTATCATTTGCACCAATTGTTGCAACTGTAACTGCAGTATCTTCTGGTGTTGTTGTTCCTAAATTATCTACTGCTACTGGTGGATTATTATTAACAGTTAATTTTGCTGGTGGAGTTGAAGGAATATCACAAGCATAATCTGTTTTAGAAACAATTACTTGATATTGGTAATTATTCTCAGTGGTTGATAAGTTTGATATTGTTAATTTATTTGTGGTTGCTCCAGCATATTTACCTCCATTGGTAATATTTGTAAATGTTGTACCTCCATCTGTACTTTCTTGCCATTGGAAAACTGTACCTGTAGAAGTAACTTCAAAAGAAGCACTTCCTGCAATAAACCCTGATTGATCTTGAGGTTGTGTGCTAATTACAACTGGAGTACCAACTGTAGTTACATTTGTGTTTGTACCTGTATAAGCTGTAGCAAAACCTGTTACTTTACCATCTGTACCATAACCTGTACCTGCAACTTCTCCTGCTTTTGTTGTACTTACTTTATGACCAGCTTCTGTAACATCTGGACAAGAATCGTTATCTGAATCTGTATCTTGATGATTTGGTTTACCATCTAAATCAGTATCAAAATTATCATTAATCCCATCTGAATTTGTATCTACAAAACCAGCAAAATCTGGGTCTTTGTAATCTGGTGTACCATCATTATCTGAATCTGCATCTGGATTAACGTTTCCTGGTGATTCTACAGTGTCTAAAATACCATCATTATCATCATCTAAATCTATTGCATCTGCAACACCATCTTTGTCTGCATCTAAAATATCTCTGTAATCTACATCTCCACCAGAAGCAACATCATTATCTTCGTCTGGAGAATTGTCTGCTTGTGTGTTGTCTAAATTACCATTTACATCTGCAAAAGTATCTGCAGCTTCAACAGTATTGTCTAAACCATTATTACCAACAGTTCCTTCTGTTTTTCCATCTCCATTTGTATCTTTTGATGCGTTACCAAACTCTACAATATCCTTTAAAGTATCATTATCTGAATCTAAATCTAAATAATCTGGAGAATCTGTACCATCTGTATTTACTGGTTTGATAGCAGTTCCAGAATTTGAGGTATCGTATTTATCATCTAAACCATCTTTATCTGTATCTGTAAAAGTTGCAGAAGGTGCTATATACCCATTTGTAGTTTGTGCTTCTACATTATCTGGAATGGTATCATTATCTGAATCTAAATCTAAATAATCTTTTTTAGAATCTGTGTCTGTATCTGGAATTGCTAAGGCATTTCCTGGGTTTAATGCAGTATCTGCATTACCATTTCTATCATCATAAGGATCTATTGCATCTGCTAAACCATCTGAATCTGAATCGTTTGCAGTACCTGAACCAAATTTTCCATCTCCATCTGAATCTGTTCCTCCTGCTTCAATTGCATCTACAATACCATCGTTGTCAGAATCTATATCTAAAAAGTTTTTAACTGTATCTCCATCTGTGTCTGGATTTGCAAGATTTGATGTTGTGCTTGTACCTGTTGTTGCTGTATCTGGAGAAACTGCTAAAGGAATACCTACAGAGTTTACTTCTGTATTGTCTAAAACTCCTGTTCCTGGTTGTCCATTTCCATCTGGATCTGTTGTACCTCCTGCTTCTGTATAATCTGGAATTCCATCTCCATCTGAATCTAAGTCGAAGTAATTTGGCACACCATCTCCATCTGAATCTGATGGATTGGTTCTTGGGTCATTATCATTATCTAAATTTAAATCTTCATCTGTATCTAAAATACCATCATTATCATCATCTAAATCTACGACATCATTAACTCCATCTCCATCATTATCTTGTGTTGATGATTCTCTCCAATCTCTATCTCCACCTGTAGGATCTATATCTGGTTGAGAACTTGGAGCTTGGTTTCCATTTGTACCATTATTTGCAGTTGCTGTTCCAGAAACTGTATCAAAAATATCTGCTAAACCATCTCCATCTGCGTCTGCGAAAGTGTCTAAAACACCATCGTTATTTGCATCATCTATATTATTTGCAATATTGTTTTCTCTGATGTCTGCAATTCCGTCATTTTCTGCATCTGTATCTGCATAATCTGGTGCAGACCCACCATCTGTATTTGTATAACCTATTCCTGTACCACCATTGTCTACATCATATCTATCATCTATACCATCTTTATCTGTGTCTGTTCCTAGTGGTGCTTGATATAATGTTGTAGATTGTCCTTCTATATTATCTATAATACCATCATTATCGATATCGATATCTAAGTAGTTTTTTACGCCATCTGAATCTCTGTCTTTATTAAAGCCAAAACCTCCTAAAATATTTCCTGCAGCATCAGGATCATTTGTATCTGCTAAACCATCTTTGTCTGCATCTGCAGGAGTTCCTGTGCCAACAATACCATTGTTGTCTCCATCTGTAACTTGAAAATTTCCTTCGAATGTATCTGGTAAACCATCTCCATCTGAATCTAAATCTAAGTAGTTAGGATATACGTCTGTATCTGAGTTTAAAAATGTTGGGAAAGTGCCTTCTGCATCTATAGTATCATGCCAACCATTATTATCATTATCTACAAAGCCATCTACTATACCATCGTTATTTGTGTCATTATAAGTTGCATTGTTAGAAAATGCTTCTTCTGTATCTGAAATACCATCGTTATCTGAATCTCTATCTAATGAGTTGATTAATGTAGATTGAATATCTGTAGCTGCGTCTGTATTTATGGGTGCATTTGCTGCAACTCCACTTTCTGCGGAAGTTTCTAAAGCATTACCAAAACCATTAGCTCCTACTAATGCTGGTGTTGCTGAAGCATCTGCAATACCATCATTATTTGTGTCTGCATAACCAGCTTCTATTACGTCTGGAATGGCATCGTTATCTGAATCTAAATCTAAGTGGTTTGGAATTCCATCTCCGTCAAAATCGAAACCTGCTGCAATTCCATTTCCATCTAAAGCACCAGAATCTGCATCTAGATAGTTTGGTGTTCCATCATTATCTGCATCTGCTGTTGGGTCTGTTCCTTGCCCCTCAACAATATCTAAAATACCATCATTATCTGAATCTAAATCTACGATGTCTGCAACACCATCAGAATCTGAATCTACATTTATTGTGATTGTTAATGTTGATGATGCAGTACCTCCATTATTATCTGTAATATTATATGTTGCGACTGGTACTGCTCCAAAATAATTTGCGTTTGGGGTAAATACATAATCCCCTAGAGAATTAATTTGTAATGTACCTACACCAGTAATTGTTGCTGTTTGACCAGCATTGTATGTTGTTGCATCTCCTGGAATTGTAAAAGTTGTAACATTTAAGGTTGTACCTGTGTCTACATCTGTATCATTACTTAAAACTCCGTTTGCAGCATTAACAGATAGTGTATTGTTTTCTGTAACCGAATTTGTGTCTGCTACTGCAACTGGCAAATCATTTACAGGTGTGATAGTAAAGCCTAAGGTAGCTTCGTTTGAAGCAAAACCACTATTATCTTTTATCGTGTATTTGATATCTGCAGTTCCGTTAAAATTTGCTTCTGGTGTAAAAACCACAGTACCTGCTGCATTTACTGTATATGTTCCTTTTCCTGCAATTACTAAGGGTGTTCCTGTTTTACCTGTATTTGCAGCATTTGTTGGGTCTATTAAAATAATTGTAGATGGTACAACATTACCATCTTCATCTGTATCATTACCTCCAATTGTTGTTAATGTAATTAGGTTGTCTTCTGCTGCAGAACCTGATTCACCTACTGCAACTGGTAAATCGTTAACTGCATTTATAGTAATATCTGCAGTACCAGTAACTGCTGGTGCTATACCATCTGAAACTGAGTAGGTAAAATCTCCTGGATTGTCTGTACCATTGTAAGCTGTTGGAGCATCGTAAATTAAACCTGCAACTTCTGCTGGTGTTAATGTAGAATTATTTGCTACAATCTGACCTCCAGCTTTTTTAACAACACCTAAAGTTGGCAAGCCTGTTACAGTAATTGTAAGTGTATTACCATCTGGATCTGTTGGTTGAGATAACCCTAAAGATGTTCCTGTACTTTCTTCATTTACAGTTATAGCATTGCTACTAACAACTGGTGGGTCGTTTGTAAATGTTGTTAGTGTTCCTGCATTTGATATTACTGGACATACATAATCTGTTTTTGAAATTAAGGCTCTGTATTGATAGTTGTTCTGCGCAGCTGTTACTCCAGTTATTGTTAATGTACTTGTGGTAGCTCCACTGTAAACACCTCCATTTAATAATGTCGTAAAAGTTGTACCTCCATCTGTACTAATTTCCCAACCAAATACTGACCCATCTGTAGTAACAGTAAAAGTGGTATTTTTTCCTACCTCTATATTTCTATTTGGTGGTTGTACAGTAATATTTGCTGCAGTTCCTGCAGAAGATACATTGGCATTTGTACCTGTATAAGCAGTGGTAACTCCTGTTACTTTACCATCTGTAGCATTGTAACCTGTTCCTTGGACTTCACCTGGTTTTGTTGTACTTTCTTTATGACCTGCTTCTATTACATCATTACAACCATCTGCATCAGAATCAGTATCAAATTGGTCTATTTTACCATCTTTATCTATATCATATCTATCATCTATATTGTCTGAATTTGTATCTACAAACCCTGCTAAAGCTGGGTCTTTGTAATCTAAAACACCATTATTGTTTGTGTCTACAAACGGATTTCCACTTGTTGCGTTTTCTGCTGAGTCTAAAATACCATCATTATCATCATCTAAATCACAACCATCTGCTACACCATCGTTATCATTATCTGCATTATCATCAAAACCATTACATTTATCAACAGAATCTAAAACACCATCTTTATCTGTATCTCCATCTACTTTTACAATTGCTGTTGCTGTATCACAGTTTGTTGTATTTGTTTTTTCGCAAATTTTATATGTAAGTGTGTACGTTCCTGTTGCAGAATTTGCAGGTACATTAATAACCCCAGTTGTTGCATTTATTGTAACTCCTGTTAAACCCCCATTGTTTTCTAAAGTTATGTTGATGTCTGCATCTGTAACTGCTACACTGTTTAATAAATCGTTTGTTGTAACATCACCAGATGCACTTCCAGTAATACCATTAACGATTGTTGTAGAAAAATCATCATTTACTGCATCTATATCATTTATTGCAATTACACTTGCAAAAGAAATATCATCTTCGTGCACATTTTCTGTATGTGTAAAAGTTTGAGCAGTTGTTATTTCTGTTGCATTTAAAGAAAATACATTGTCTACTTTTGTTGCTGTTATATTTGCTGTAGTAATTGTATGTGTTCCTTTAAAAACCCAGCATTCATTAGGATCTAAAATAGAATTGTTATTTACATCTCCACTATCTAAAGTCATTGTTGTTCCTATAGAAGAGGTAAGTGTTACTGCATTTAATGCAGTTCCTCCTGTGTTAATAACAGAAGCTGAATACTCTATAGTATCACCTGCGTTATCACTACCATTTGGCGTTGTTGCGTTTACAATAATGTTTACACCTTGAGCGTAAGAAAAACTTGATAGCAGGCCAATTGCTAAAACAAGAAATAATTTTCTTGTCCTGTTCTTGACTTTATTATGTAAGTTGAAAATTGTGTGCATTTTTTTCATCCTTTATATTTCTTTGTTAGTTGTTGCTATTAGGGGTTGAATCTTTGTCTGTTTCTGTAACAGAAAAGATTTCTGTTTTGTTTGTTACAATTGCACCTGCTGTTGTAACTGTTGCAGCTATTTTTAATTCAATTGTTTGGTTTTTAGCAATTGTTAAAGCACTTAAATCCCAAATACCTGTTGTAGCATTGTAAGTTGTATTAATTGGTATAACAGATGAAGCTGCATTGTATGTTAAACCAGTTGGTAAAATGTCTTTTACTTTTACTGAAGTTGCACTTAGGTTACCGCTATTTTTTAAGGTTAAAGTAAATATTACTGTTTGTCCCTTTTTAGGTACTGCTTTGTTTATTGTTTTTGTAATGTTTAAATCTGTTAAACAGGCGTCTTTATTATTTGCATCTAAAACTGCTGCTGTACTTAATTGCTCAAAACCTGTGCTATTTACAATTGGATTTCCATCTGTGTCAGAAGTTGTACCTAAATTATTAGAATTACCTCCATTACTTCCTCCAGTAAGTGTTGTTAATTGAGTTAATTGAATATTTCCTGCAGCTTCTACAGCATCTGGACAACCATCGTTGTCTGAGTCTGTATCTAAGTAATTTGGAATACCATCATTGTCTTGGTCACATCCGTAAGTTATTGTTGCAACACCATCTATTGCATCTGGCCCACCTCCATTTATATTTCTTATTCTAAAAGTATTATTCCCTTTTTTATTGAATAAAACTCCTAAAAAATTTGATCCGTTAGCAAGTTTCATTTCTTCTAATGCTGTAGAATTTGTTGTTCTGCTTCCAAAAACAGTTACTTTTCCGTTTTCACTAATTAGGACTCTTAGTCTTGGAATATTATTTGTGTTAGCCACCCATGGTGTTGCCATAAAAGCGTTGTCTGAAATAAAGTTAATTGGTGAAGCATTTAAAGATCCAGTTTCTAACCCAAGATTATCAGAGTTTACTCCTCTATTGTTAATTATTATTCCTACAGAATCATCTACAAACTTAAAGTCAATAACAACGCTTACAACACTATTTACAGTAAAATCTTTTATAGAACCTCCATCTCCTCCAGAAAAGTTTTCTACTTGGGTACAATAACCTTCGACTGTATCTAAAATACCATCATTATCATCATCTACATCTGTTGCATCTGGCACACCATCATTATCGTTATCACTATCTGTGCTGTCTCTGTAATCTACATCTCCTCCAGCAACATTAACGTCTTTATCTGCATCTGGCAAACTTGATGGAGTATTAATTGTACCATCTTTATCTGTTGGTCCATTTGTTGCATCTGTTGCATTGTCTAAACCATCTTTGTCTGTGTCTGTGTTTGTAAGTGTAATTCCTGCTTCTGCAGTATCTGTTAAAGAATCTCCATCTGAATCTGTGTCTAAATAATCTGGATTTGCATCACCATCTGTATTTATAGGTGTTATACCACTTGCAAAATTTGTTGGTACACCATTACCGTTTACAGATGAACTTGGAGCTGTGTAGCCTGTTGTAGTTTGTGCTTCTACTGTATCTGGAATTCCATCTCCATCTGAATCTAAATCCCAGTGATTCATAATTCCATCTAAATCTAAATCAAATCTATCATCAACACCATCTGAGTTTGTATCTGTAAAACCAGGAAAATCAGGATCTATATAATCTGGTATTGTATCTCCATCATGATCTCCATCTGGATCAAAAGAACCTAATTCTACTGTGTCTAAAATACCATCATTATCATCATCTAAATCTACATTATCTGAATATGTATCATTATCAATATCACAATCTGGAACTGTTACTGAGCTGTTTGGTGATGAAACTTCTTCTCCATAAAACCATGTATTTAGAACCCTTTCATTACCAAAATCATCTGTTGTAGAATTTGTTGCATTTCCTTTTGAACCTGCAGGAGCTGGCATATTTGTAGTATTATCTCCTGGAGGATTGTCTCCATTCCATTTATGTGTTGGTCCTAATTGACCATCACTTGGATTAGATTTATTTAATCCGCCAACTGTATTGTTATTAGGAGTAACAGTTACTCCAGAATCATCCCAATACATTTTTCTATTTGCCAATACTGGTTTTACAGAATTTATAATTAATCCATTAGGATTTAATTCTGCATCAATCATTGGTACACTAGTTCTACCTCTTAAGCTTGTTAATGTTGCTGATGATGTTGTATTTCCTAAAACTGGATTTCCTTGGCCATCTAGACCATCCCAAGGAATTACAATATTTCCTTTAGGTTGATTAAAAGCTTGCACAATAATATCTTTGGAATTCTCTTGGAAACCGACAATCCCATTTAAATCTAATGTTACATCTACATCTCCTGCCTCTTCTGTTTTTACGGGGATTAAATAGTTACCTGGGCAACCAAAAATTTGACCTACTGAAACTGGTGAAACTTGAACGCCTATGGGAAAAGCAGCAGCATCTGGTTCCGTTATGAAAACAGGATAACCATTTAGTAGTGCTGGTATAGTATTTCCTGTAGAACCATTATAAGAAATGGATTTTCGAGTTGTTGTCCAGACATTTGTTGGGTCATTATCATCATCTACAATACCAAACTTATTCATTGCTAACAAGTATCCAAAAGGTCTAAACCCCTCTTGAAACTCTACTGTTACTACAATTTTGTCGTCTGTGTAACCAAAAAACTTTCCTTTGAAGTCAAAATTTATTGATGGAACAAAATTTGTTGGATTATAAGTAATAAATCCCCATTTTTGAGAAAAAATACGTCCTTCTACTCTATTATTTGAAGAATCAGAAACTGTAAAATCAAAATAAGGAATTACAATATCTGTTCCAGAAGTTGTTCTTGAAACTCCATTATCATTACTTTTATATATTTCTATATAATAATCTCCATTTGCAGTAGGATTAAAACTTAAAGGAGTATAACCGGTTGGAACAGCACCCCCTATATTTGGCCCTGCAACTGCCTGATTATAAGTACTAATGTAACCAGCACCAGATGTATTAAAATTAAAAGGTCCTGCAACTGTTGTTCCTGAAGAATTTTTTATTCTATAGTATAAATTTGTACTTAAAATTAATGGATTACCACTTCTTTGCCTAGGATTTATTCCAAAATATAAATTTTCTGTTGTGTGGTCTAAAATTCTAAATTGTAATCTTTGAGATGCTGGAGCGTTTAGATATGGTCCATACCTACCATCATCTGTAATATACATTGCTACACCATTATTTGAATCTGGCATTGCTTGTTTGGTACCATCTGCAAAGAGAGATGTACAAATTAGAAATATATATGTGATTGATAAAAGTAATTTTTTTGTCAAAATCTTTTTTTTAAATAATTAGTAAATTTAAAACTTAAATTCAATTTAAAATTTAAATCATATTAGTATTCGTTGAAATAACTAATTTGTTAGATGATTATTAAAATTGAACTGTTGAATAAATTAAGGTTAAAAAAAACATTTTGTTTAACTTTAATTCATATTTAATAAACAAATATAAGCTTTTTTTAACATATTTTAACTAAATTAAATAAATAAAATTGAAAATCAGCTATTTAAAAATTATTTTTAGGTTAAAAATTAATTATTAGAATTTGGGTTTGAATCTGAATCTTTTTGTTCTGTTTTAAAAACTTCTGCAGAATTTAATATAATATTTGTAGCTGTAACCTTTGCTTTGAGTGTTAATGTAATTGTTTCGTTACTTTGTATGTTTCTTGTAAATTTCCAAATACCAGTAGCTGCGTTGTAAGTTGTGTTTGTTGGTATTATAGATCCTGCTGAAACATAAGTTAATCCAGATGGTAATAAATCTTTTATTTCTACACCTGTAGCAACTTGTGGCCCTTTATTAGTTACAGAAATAGTAAAAGTTACATTATCTCCTTTCTTTACAATAGGTTTGTCTACCTTTTTTTCTATTGATAAATCTATTTTTTTAGCTGTAATTGTAAAACTCTCTGTTAAATCGTCTGTAGAAAGATTAGAATCTACTTGATCTTGCGTATTAGAAACCACATTTGTAAAAGTGCCTTCTTGTGGTTTTTTAGGTACTTGGGACACAAATTTTAGTGTAAACAGTTCGCCTGCATTCATAGTTCCAATAGTCCAATCTGGACTATTCCAAGTTCCCTGGCTAGGAGTTACGCTTATTAAATTTAATTCTGTAGGGAAAATATCTTTTACTACCAAATTAGTTACAGGTTGTAAACCAAAGCTTCTTACTGTAACCGTAAAATTTATGATATCATCATCAGTAACATTAGACTTATCTGCTGTTTTACTTATAACAATATCTGGGTCACAATTGTACACAGATACAATTTTAGAAGAATACGAACATGTACCTTCAGTTACTACTACATTATACTCTCCAATTCCTGGTGGTGTATATACTGCTGAAGTTGCGCCTGCTATAGCAACACCATCTTTAAACCATTGGTAGGCATCAAAACCTTTTGTTGTTTCTTCTAAATCTCCAGAAGGAAAACAACCTCCTCCTGTAATTTGTACACCAACTACTGGCACTGTATCAAAACCAGAAAAATAACCAGCCAAACCAGCATTTGAGCCTAAACTCATAAAAGTACCTACTGCAATAGGCCCAGAAGAAGTTACATCTACTTCTCCTTTTAAACCTGTAACATAAAAAGTTTTCCAATCGGATGTACCAGCTGGAGTTGTTGGAGTAGGAAGTGTTACTTGAACCCCATCTTGTTTAACTACTATATTAGCATTTGGTGTAATTGAAGAAGCAATAATTGTTATTGCTGATATATTAGTATTTGATCCTGCAATTTTATCGATATCAGAAATCTCATCCATTAAATTCGGCAACAAACAATTAACGGGTGCAATAAAATTCATACCAATTGTTTGAATTTTATTTCCTGATGCTCCTTGCAAACATTGATACGCATAAACTTCTTTAGATGTATTTACATACATACTAGCACCTGCACTTGCAGATGAGTAATTACTACCAGGAATCTCTAAATAATCTCCATCATTTATGGTTCCTATTAAGTTACCACCTGCATAAACTTGAGTATTATTTTGTGTAGCAACAATTATAGGAAATTCTGTTTCATTTGCTCCTAAACCCCTTACAAAAACATACTCTCTACCTAAAGAAGATACATCTACAGGCTGGTCTATACCTACATCTCTACTTTGATTTCCAGCTCTAACACCAACATTTAAACCCCCATTACTAATTACAATAGGTTTTGTTGCTTGTATTTTAGCTCCTAACCAACCGTCTATATTTGCAGTAGTTTCATTTTTTGCTGCTTCTAAAACAAAAGATTGTCCTTTATTTAACGTTATGGTTTGTGTATTTGCTGTAATACCTCCTCTATTATTACCCAACCTAAATTTACAATTAGGGTCATAACCAGAAACTGTAACTGTAGTACCATCTTCTGTTGCCATCATTCCTAAACTGGTTGTTAAATTGTTATTAGTAGCTCTATTAGGAATACCACCCCATCTAAAATCTGTCCCTTTTGCTTTAGCTCCTTTAGAAGTTAATGAACCTGCTTGCGAATTAGACCTACCTCTATAATTTACATAAAACTTTTTCCCACTAGGAGATATGATTCTTAAACCTGCATTACTTAAAACAACACCCGTATTTGTATTAGTTACTAAAGTTATGTTGTTATCTCCATTCCCTAAACCATTAGAATTATCAAAAATTTTGCCATTTCCTTTAGATAAACCTGTAATAGTTCTTAAGGGAGTTGTGCTATTTCCTCTGTAAATTTCTATAGAAAAGGGTGTGGTTTCTGGAGTAGAAAAATAGACAGCTTGTTGTTGGATTCCTTGGTTATTAGACACCTGCTTTAATGGCGGTAAATAATGCTCACTATCTAATTGTGCAAAAATACTGCTAGTAAATACTATAAAAAAAAAGAAAATTAGTTGGTTTATTTTCATAATTTTTGTGTATCAGAGATATAAAATTACAATTTTTTGATTGTATACAAAAACTAAGATACCTAAAAATTAGACTCTTTTTTTAAAAAAAAGTCACATTTTTCATTACAAACCTCTCTCTTTTTTAATTCTATCATAGGCCTCTTGTATGCTTTGAAATTTTTGATTTGCTCCTTTTAAATGTTCTTTTCCTAAACCCTGTAATTTATCTGGATGGTATTTTTTTACCATTTTTCTGTAAGCAGATTTTACTTGATCATCTGTGGCAGATTTAGTAATTTCTAAAATTTTGTAAGCGTTACCAGAAGCATCATAAAACATTGCTTTGATAGAAGTGTAATCTTTATTATTGATGTATAAATAACCCGCAATTTTTCTAATTTCTTCAACTTCATTATCTGTTACAAAATCATCTGCTTTTGCAATTCCAAATAAAAAATGAACCAGCTGTAAACGAGATGCATGTGACATGTGTTCTCTTATTTGCATACAAACTTGACGTGCAGAAACATCTTTTTTAACGATTCCTTTAAATAATTTAAAAGCATTGTTTGCTCTTTCTTTACCATACATATCTAAAAACTGTGCACGTACAAAGTCTAGTTCTCTTTCATCAACTTTACCATCAGATTTTATTACAATTGATGCTAAAACCAATAAACTCATTTCAAAATCTCCAGATTGTGTATTTACACGAGACTTTCTGGTTCTTGTTTTTTGCTGATATTCTCCTTGTTCTAATAACAAGTCTTTTTCAGAAAAACCATCTACAAAACTACCAATTGCAAAACCAATTGCAGCACCTATTGGTCCTCCCAAAGTAAAACCAAGTCCAGCTCCTAACCACTTTGTGAAATTTCCCATACTATGTATTTATTTTTTTTTCAAATATACACAAATAGGTCGCTTTTTTAAACCAATTGTTACATATCAATTTTATTGATATATCTATTGAAACAACTATTTTTATAATCTTGAATTTTGATGAAGGAATAGTTATCTTTGCAATTTAAAATTAGAAATTATGTATCCAGAAGAATTAGTAAAACCAATGCGTGATGAGTTAATAAACGCAGGTTTTGACGCATTATATACAAGTGAAGACGTAGAAAAAGCAATGGCTAAAAAAGGAACAACTTTAGTAGTTGTAAACTCTGTTTGTGGTTGTGCAGCTGGTACTGCAAGACCAGGAGCAATTGCTTCTTTAGGCGCAGACAAAACACCAGATAACTTAGCTACTGTTTTTGCAGGTGTAGAAAAAGAATCTACACAAAAAGCTCGTGAATTTATGATTCCTTTTCCTCCATCTTCTCCAGCAATGGCCTTGTTTAAAGACGGAAATTTAGTACACATGTTAGAAAGACATCATATAGAAGGACGTTCTGCACAAATGATTGCTCAGAATTTAGCACAAGCTTACGAAGAATACTGTTAATCCTTTTTTAAAGAAAAGGACTTTTAAAAATCCATTCTTTTAGAGTGGATTTTTTTATTTTATAAAAAAAATCAGATGGCATCAAACTTATCTACTTACACCCTAGAAGAACTTAAAAAGAAAATTAAAACTCAAAAAACAATGGCAATAATACAAGGGTTTGTCATTTTTTTAATGATTTTTTTTAGTATTTTTTCCTCTATTGATAAAGGCATTTCTTTCCAGACATTTTTACCTTTATTTTTTATTCCGATGTTATTTGTAATGCTTTTCGAGTTAAAGAAACTAAAAAAAGAACTTGCCCAAAGAACCAAATAAATGAACCAAGAAAAAATAATTTCTAATACTATTGCATTTATAAAAAATGAATTAAAAGGAGCTGAAGGTGGCCATGATTGGTTTCATATAGAACGTGTTTTTAAAAATGCTATTTTAATTTCTAGAGAAGAAAAAGCCGATGTTTTTGTCATTTCTTTGGCAGCTTTATTACATGACATTGCAGATCCAAAATTTTATAATGGAAACGAAAAAATTGGCCCTAAAAAGGCAAAAGAGTTCTTAATTGCTCAAAAAGTACCTAAAGAAATTGGCAAACATGTTGTAAAAATTATTAGGCATGTTTCTTTTAAAAATTCTCTTACCAAAAATGGCAAAAAATTTACTTCTAAAGAATTAGAAATTGTACAAGATGCAGACAGATTAGATGCTATTGGTGCAATTGGAATTGCTCGTTGTTTTAATTATGGTGGCTTTAAAAACAGGGCTTTATATGACCCAGAAATTGTACCTAATTTAAATATGACAAAAGACGAATATAAAACTTCTACAGCACCAACAATTAATCATTTTTATGAAAAACTATTGTTGTTAAAAGATAAAATGAACACAGATTCTGCAAAAAAAATTGCACTGCAAAGACATCAATTCATGGAAAAATATTTAGAACAATTTTATGATGAGTGGAATGGAGTTAAATAATTTATTATTATACTAAAAAAATAATCATAAATTTAAACTATACAAAACTCCTTTAAAAATTGCTTTTTAAAGGAGTTTTTAATTTTACTAAATAAATTCTAAACACGGCTATCTAAAAACAGCTTAAAGCACCTAAAAATAGATTTTTTTACCTAATTCTCTTTTGCAGCTTCTAAAGCAGTAATTTTATATTCAAGTTCTGAGAGTTTGGCTGCTTTCTCTATAATTTCATCAACAGTAAAATTTGAATTTGAATTTATACAATTTAAAATCTCGTTACTTTTAAAAGTATAATAGTTTAATGTTTCTTCTATTTTATCATTCATCTTAAATTTCTTTATCACTATTGAACAAGATTTAGCATCTCACTTCTGTACTTTGATGCAGATTTTCCTGTAAACTCTTTAAAAAGTTTGTTAAAATGAGAAAAATTATTAAAACCACATTCAAAACAAATATCAGTAATACTCATTTTGCTTTCAGATAATAATTTTGTGGCATGCACCACTCTATATTCGTTAACTAATTTTGTAAATGTTTTAGTTGTGGTTTTTTTAAAAAATCTACAAAAAGCTGGTACAGTCATACTTACCAAGTCAGAAATTTCATCTAAAGCAATGTGTCTTTTAAAGTTATCATTAATATGTTTAAAGACTAAATCTATCTTTTCGTTATCTTGAGGTTGTGTTTCAAAAGCAAAACCATCTGCATTTAAAATAGTATAATCATCTGTTAATGCCAATTCTTTTAAAATATGTAGAAAAGAAATAATTCTATCTGGTCCTTCTAAATCTACTAACTCTTCAATCTTAGCTCCAATTCTTTTTTTAATTTCTATATTAAAACGAATTCCTTTTTTTGCGCGCTCAAAAAGTTGCTCTATAGCAGCCATTTCTGGTATTTTAAAAAAATCTGCTCCTAAAAAATCTGGTTTAAACTGTATTAGTGTTTCTGATCCATTGGTTGTTAAACGATCTACAAAACCTAAATGTGGCAAATTAGAACCTATTAAAACCAGTTGACTATTGTTAAAATAACTTATATGATTACCAATATGTCTTTTTCCTTTTCCTTTATTTACGTATACAATTTCAATTTCTGGGTGAAAATGCCAAAAAGCTTTGTTTTTCTTTAAAAACTGAAAGTGTTTCTTAACTAATAAAGAACTACCAAAACTTGGTGTTATTTTTTCTAGGGTTGGTTTTGTTTTCATAGATAATATATTGCAATCACAAAATTACAACACAAAAATGTAATAATAGCCATAGAATTAACACAAATCTATTCTATTTTAACCTTACATCAATTCATCATTATATAAAGTGATAATTTAACACATATATTCGTCAATTTTGATGTTTTAGAGGTTTTAAATCTGCTATAAATTTGCAGTGTTATTAATTATAAAATTATAAAGTTATGATTGCAAACGAAAACATCTTGTTTATAACAACAATGACATTATCTGCAATTCTTTTAATTATTCAATTTGTAATTATAGGAATGATTGTAAAGAGTAATAAAAATTAGTATTTGAAAATTATTTAAAAACAAAAAAATGAAAACAACAATTAAAAAATATTTAGTAGTAGTAATGATGTTAGGAACATTAATTAGCTACGCAAACGAAAGTAAAGACAATTCTTATATTGTAACTGGTAAAAAAGTAAGAGTAGAATTTAAAGCTGTAAAAAAAGGACAAATTTTATCTATTAAAGATGATAATGATGTTGTCATTTATAGTCAAGAAATTAAAAATTCTGGTACATTTTCTAAAATATTCGATTTATCAAAATTAGAGAAAGGTAGGTATACTGCAGAATTAGAAAAAGCCTACGAAATTATTGTAAAAAACTTTACAATATTAGATGGTAAAGTTTCTTTTGATAAGGATGAAATGATTTTTAAGCCTGTAATTAGAACAGAAAATAATTTGGTATTGATTTCTAAAATAGACTTTAAGAAAGAACCTTTAGATGTAATTCTTTTCTATAAAGATGAAGTTATTTTTTCTGAAACTATTAAAGATCAAAAAGCAGTTTTAAATAGAATTTACAAAGTTTCTGAACAAGTAAAAGGAGATTATAAGGTACTTATAAAGAGTAATAAAAGATCTTACATTCAGAATTTTGAAATATAAGTAGATTAGTTAATTGTTCATCATTACTTATTATTTTGATGAAAAAAGCGAGCCAAAATTGGCTCGCTTTTGTTTTTTTTACTATTAAAAATTAGGTTTTCTCTTTTCTAAAAAAGCAGTAGTACCTTCTTCAAAATCTTTGGTGCCAAAGCATTCTCCAAATTCTTCGATTTCTACATCAAAACCATTTATACCATCTTCAAAATTTGCATTAATAGCTTTAATTGCTGCACTAATGGCAACAGAAGAATTTCGTGTAATTCTACCCGCAATTTTTTCTGCCAATGGCAATAATTCTTCTAAAGCAACTACATGATTTACCAAACCAAACTCTTTTGCTTCTGTTGCAGAAATCATACCAGCTGTCATAATCATTTCCATAGCTCTACCTTTACCAACTAATTGTGGCAAACGTTGTGTGCCTCCATAACCAGGAATTACACCTAAAGAAACTTCTGGTAAACCCATTTTTGCATTGTCTGATGCAACTCTAAAATGACAAGCCATTGCAAGCTCTAAACCACCACCTAAAGCAAAACCATTTACAGCAGCAATTACTGGTGTAGATAAATTTTCTACATAATCGAACAACAATTCTTGTCCTAATCTTGCTAAACTACCACCTTCTTCTACAGAAAAATGTGCAAATTCAGAAATATCTGCACCAGCTACAAAAGCTTTGTCTCCACTTCCTGTTAAGATGATTACTTTAATATTTTCATCATCTTCTAAAGCTTCAAAAGCCGTATTTAACTCGTTAATAGTCGCTTTGTTTAAAGCATTTAATTTTTTAGGTCTGTTAATGGTTATTTGAGCTAACGCATCGTTTTTTTGTACTAATATATTTTCGAAAATCATAATTGTATATTTTTAAAAAATTCTTTTTTACTCTTTTGGTAAAATTACTGTAAATACTGTTCCAAATCCCTCTTTAGAGGTAAATGAAATTGAACCATCATAAGCCTCAATTATATTTTTTATCATTGGCAAACCTAATCCCATTCCACTAGATTTTGTGGTAAATTTAGGTTCAAAAATCAAATCTTTTACCTCTTCAGAAATTCCTTTTCCATTGTCAGAAACCACAATTTTTACATTTTTTCCTTTAGAAGAAACTTTTACTTCTATGAGTGGGTTTTCCTCTTTATCTGAAGCTTGAATTGCATTTTTAACCAGATTTGTAACAATTCTAATCAACTGTGTTTTATCTAAATTAGCAAACAATTCTTCTTCTGTTGGGTGGTATTTAATAAAGCTTTTATTAAAAATATCTAAAGCTAATTTTACAACGCTAACTACTTCAATTCTTTCTCTTTTTTGAGTTGGCATTTTTGCAAAATCAGAAAAAGCAGAAGCAATAGAACTCATAACATCTATCTGCTGAATTAAAGTCTGGCTATATTCTGCCAACTTTTCTTTAACTTTTTCATCTTTTGGATTAAATTTTCGCTCAAAACTCTGCACAGTTAAACGCATTGGCGTTAACGGATTTTTAATTTCATGAGCCACTTGTTTTGCCATTTCTCTCCACGCTTGTTCACGCTCACTTTTTGCCAATTTTACAGCACTTTCTTCTAGCTGATCAATCATATTATTGTAAGCATCTACCAAAACTTCTATTTCTGAACTTGCTTCGTCTAAAATAATCTTCTCATTTCTTTCATTAATACGAGTTTGGCGCATTTTATCTGAAATGGTTTTTATAGAACGTGTAATATAACTTGATAAAAAGTAAGCCAATGCAATTGCAATTAAAAACATTAAAATGTAAACCAAGCTTAACCTTTTTATAAACTCTTCTAATTCTTTTTCTATCTCTGTATTGTCTTGTGTAAATTGCAATTCTAGGATACCAATTCTTTTGTATTTAGGATCATTTATATAAGAGTAAGAAGACTGGTAACTTAACCCATCTAAATCTCTCATTTTCATAATTTTATGATTTGAGTTTTGCGCCAAATCATTCAATGTATTATATTCTAAAGGTTGTATGTTATTTTCTTCGAATGCATTGGTTTTTGAGGAAATGAGTAAATTTCCATGCAAATCGAAAATGGTAATATTTATTTTGTTGATAGATGAAATCTCGTAAATACGTTCTTGAAAAATTTTAGACAGGTTTTCTGTATTTACAGGATAAGTGGTTTTGTTTTTTAGCTCAACTTCAATTGTTTCGTTTGCAATTGCTTCTTTACGTTCAAAACGCTGTATGTTGTAGTCTTTAGTTTGCTCATCATATTGATACACTGTAACCACCAAAATTAATATTGATGCCAATAACACCAATAAAATCATGGATAAAAAAATGCGAATTTTTAAAGAAATATTTTTAAATCGAAACAAGTTATTTATGGTATTTTTATTCTTTTAGTTTTCATTGTTAGCAAATCGTCAAACGCTCCATCTTCATCCCAATCGTATTTACTTTTACCCAAAAAGCCCTCCTCTGTTCTTACAATATGATAACTTGCTTTAGTTTGTTTTCCATTATAGAAAAAATCTACAAAAAGTGAATCTCCTTTAACAAACCATGTACTATCAGAATCTAACATTTGTTCTCCTTTTTGATTGACAAACCAAGCTGTAAAAGTTCCGTTTGCATTGTATTTAGATCTTGCAATTAATTCTGGATTATTATCAAATTTATCTTCGTAAACCTTTAATGAGTCTGATTTTTCATACGTTGGCATTTCCAACTTTAAATATGTAGTTTGCCAAGTATCTGTCATATACTCTTTTAATGTAACTTCTTGTTTACAACTAACAAAAAACGTTCCGAAAACACAGAAAAGTAAAAAATATTTATGTTTCATTTTTATGTTATTTTAAGAATGACAAGGTAGTTAAATAAAAAAGTCATTACAAATACTGTAATGACTTTATAAATTTTGTTATTCCTAAAAAAGAATTTTAAGGAATCTTATAAGGTCTCATTTAATTTATAATGATTTCTCAATCACCTAAAAATCTGCGTCTTTAGCCAACTATATTTACAATTTTTCCAGGTACAATAATTACTTTTTTAGGAGTTCTACCATCTAATTGTGCAATTGTTTTTTCATGCTCCATAACTGTTTTTTCGATTTCATCTTTAGATAAATCAAGAGGTAATTCTAATGTAAAACGCATTTTCCCATTAAAAGAAATTGGATAATTTTTAGAACTTTCTACCAAATGTTTTGCATCAAAAGTTGGAAAAGGAGCTGTTGATATAGATGTTGTATTTCCTAGTTTGCTCCATAATTCTTCTGAAATATGGGGTGCATAAGGAGATAATAAAATTGATAAAGGTTCTAAAATTTCTTTCTTATTACATTTTAAAGAAGTTAAATCGTTTACAGCAATCATAAACGTAGAAACAGAAGTATTAAAAGAGAAATTCTCTATATCTTCTTGTACTTTTTTAATGGTTTTATGTAAAATTTTTAGTTCTTCTTTTGTCGCATTTTCATCAGAAACAATTACTCCTTCTTCAGATATGTATAATTTCCATAATTTCTTTAAAAAACTGTAAACTCCAGAAATACCAGATGTTTTCCAAGGTTTTGCTTGTTCTAAAGGTCCTAAAAACATTTCGAACAAACGCAAAGAATCTGCTCCATATTCCTCACAAATATCATCAGGGTTTACAACATTATACCAACGTTTAGACATTTTTTCTACTTCTCTACCCACCTTGTAAACACCTTCTTCTAAAATAAATTCAGCGTTTTTATAATCTGCATTTAAAGGATGATTTTTGAAACCTTCTACATCTAATTCATCTGATGCATTTACTAAAGAAACATCAGCATGAATTGGTGTTTTGGTAATCATTACCAAGTCTGCAAAATTAGGGTCGAGTAATTTATGATCTAATAGATAGTTTTTAACAACTGTTTCAAACTCATTATCATTAGAAAATAAGTTTTTAGAAACAAATACTGTTGGTATTTTCTCAATTACATCATCATTCGATTTATTAATATTACAACCATTCTTAACAAAAGAAGTTGCTTTAAAAACAATTGCAGAAGTTCCTAAAATCATTCCTTGGTTAATTAGCTTTTTCGCAAATTCATCTACAGGAACAAGACCTTTATCAAACAAGAATTTTTGCCAAAAACGAGCATACAACAAATGTCCTGTTGCGTGTTCTGAACCACCAATATATAAATCTACCTCTTTCCAATAATCTAATGATGCTGCAGATGCAAATTCTTCTGAATTTTTAGCATCCATATATCTATTAAAATACCAAGAACTTCCTGCCCAACCTGGCATTGTGTTGAGTTCTAAAGGATAAACTTCATTATGGTTTTGAGATTTCTCGACTTCGCTCGAAATAAAATTCTCTTTTCCATTGTTTTGCTGAGCTTGTCTAAGCAAATCATTAGAAACTATTTTATTTTTTTTTGCATCCCAACTCCAATGTGTAGCATTACCTAAAGGCGGTTTTCCATCTTCTGTTGGCAGGTATTTTTCAACTTCTGGTAACACAATTGGCAAATGTTTTGCTTCTATCATTTGTGGCATTCCATCTTTGTAATACACAGGAAAAGGTTCTCCCCAATAACGCTGTCTACTAAAAACTGCATCACGCAATCTATAATTTATTTTTCCATACCCAAAACCACGTTTCTCCATTTCATAAATGGATAATTTTAATGCTTTTTGATATTTTAATCCTGATAAAAAATCGGAATTTGCAATGACAGTTCCTTGCTTTTCTGTATGCGCTTTTTCAGAAATATCTATGCCTTCAAAAATATTTGGAATCGGAATTCCAAAATGTTTTGCAAAATCATAATCACGTTGGTCTCCACAAGGAACTGCCATAACTGCGCCTGTTCCATAACCTGCTAACACATAATCTCCAATCCAAATCTGTACTTTTTCACCAGAAAAAGGGTGAATTGCATAAGCACCAGTAAACACACCAGAAATAGTTTTAACATCTGCCATTCTATCACGTTCAGAACGTTTTGCTGTGGCTTGTATATAGGCTTCAACTTCTGCTTTTTGCGCCTCTGTTGTGATTTTTGAAACTAGCTCATGTTCTGGAGCTAAAGTCATAAAAGAAACTCCAAAAATGGTGTCTGGACGAGTTGTGAAAACAGAAATAACAAATGGAGATTTCTCGACTGCGCTCGAAATGACATCTTGATTTCTATTTCTAATTTCGTTAGTAATATCTACTTGGAAACTAACCATTGCTCCTTGAGAACGACCAATCCAATTGGTTTGCGAATCTTTTAAAGGTTGAGGCCAATCTATCGTTTCTAAACCATCTAACAAACGTTGTGCGTAAGCAGAAATTCTCATAGACCATTGAGTCATTTTTTTTCTGATTACAGGATGACTTCCACGTTCTGAAACTCCGTTTACAATTTCATCGTTTGCTAAAACTGTTCCTAAAGCTGGGCACCAATTTACTTCTGTATCTGACAAGAATGTTAAACGATATTGTAATAAAATTTCTTGTTGTTTAGTTGATGAAAAACCACTCCAATCATCACTTGAAAACGGTATAATATCTTCATCACAAACTGCATTTACAGTTCCATTTCCTGATGTCTCAAAAATGGATATTAACGTTGAAATGTCTTCTGCTTTGTCAGAATCTTTGTTATACCAAGAGTTAAAAAGCTGAATAAAAATCCACTGGGTCCATTTGTAATATTCTGGATTTGAGGTTCTTACTTCACGAGACCAATCAAAAGAAAAACCAATTTTATCTAATTGTTTTCTATATGTTTTAATATTTTCTTCTGTTGTTTTTGCTGGATGCTGCCCAGTTTGAATGGCATATTGTTCTGCTGGCAAACCAAAAGAATCATAGCCTTGAGGATGCAATACATTAAATCCTTGATGACGTTTGTAACGTGCATAAATATCGCTTGCAATATACCCTAAAGGATGCCCAACATGTAACCCTGCTCCAGAAGGATAAGGAAACATATCTAACACATAATATTTAGGTTTTTCACTTTCATTACTAGCTTTAAAAATTTGGTTTTCTGCCCAAAATTTTTGCCAATTCTTTTCTATTTCTTGATGATTGTATTGCATTTTTTCTGCTTTTAAGGGTGCAAATTTACGTTTATTCTTCAAAAGAAAATAGTTTGCAAACTGCTAAATTTTAAGCATAAAAAAGTCATAAATAAATTTATGACTTTCTATTAATTTTAATTTGATTTTTTATTCTTTTATAGGAATAATAACCTTAGTCTTTCCAAATGCAAAATACATAGTCATATCATCACCAAAAGCAATTGTAAATGCTTCATATTCTTTATCAGATTTTTCAACTATACCTTTAACCCTTAATACATCATTTTCTGGTTTATGAAAATAAGTTCCCCAAACATTTAATTGATTACTAATAGCTACAATCCATTCTTTTTCACCTGGAATGGCATACATTGTATATGTACCTGCTTTAATGTTTTTACCTCCAAAATTAACTTCTTTATAAAATGTGATTTCTGTAGCTTCATTAGCACCTAATCTCCATCTTTTTCCATTAGGAGCAAGTTTTCCTACACTTCTCCCTTTTAATTGAGGTCTACTATAAACAACTTTAATCACTTTATCAGGGTTTCTCCAATTATATGGATATCTAGCAACATCCATAGGACTTTTATCTAACGGATCAAATTCTTGTGCAAAAGCATCTGTAGATGAAATAACTGCAAGAGTAAAAACTGCAATTGTTAAAAATATTTTTTTCATTTTTATATGTGTTTTAAATTGATAATTCTTGTAAGTCCTCAAAAATAAAATTCCTTACCCTTTAAAGGTACTAATTTTCTGTTAAGATTTAATGACAGCCACAATCTGGATTGCAGTTTTTATCTTTTTTTGAAGGAAAAATATACTTTTTTAACAAAAAAACAACTGCCAATACAACTAATAAATATGTGATTACTTCTTGCATTAACTTAAAATTTGATACGTGATTAATGAAGAAATATATGCCAATAATGCCATTCCAAATAATTGTACTAAAGGCCATTTCCAGCTTTTGGTTTCACGTTTTACAATTGCTAAAGTTGCCATACATTGCATTGCAAAAGCATAAAAAACCATTAAAGACATTCCTACAGGGAAATTAAAGCGTTTTTTACCTGTATCTGGGTTTATTTCTGACGCCATTTTTTGTTTAATGGTAGAAGTATCTTCATCATCTGCTTCTACACTGTAAATGGTGGCTAAAGTACCAACAAATACTTCTCTTGCTGCAAAAGAAGTGATTAAAGCAATTCCTATTTTCCAATCGTAACCTAAAGGTTTAATTGCTGGCTCTATACTTTTTCCTAAAATTCCGATATAAGAATTTTCTAATTTTGCTGATGCAATTTTTTGTTGTAATTCTTCATCTGATAAATTTTGATTTGCAACATTTTCTGTGGTATTTTTCTCTGCAGAATCAAAAGAAGAGGGACCATTAGAGGCTAAAAACCACAATACAATAGACAAGGCTAAAATAATTTTACCTGCTTCTAAAACAAAAGATTTTGTTTTCTCAACTACTTCTATAAACACATTTTTTACAGATGGCAACTTGTAGTTTGGCATTTCTACTACAAAAAATGACTTTGATTTTATCTTTAAAGTTTTATGTAAAATATAAGCTGCTAAAATTGCAGTTATAAAACCTAAAGCATACAGTGAAAGGAGAACCAAACCTTGTAGGTTTAAAAATCCGAAGATTTTTTTATCTGGAATAATCAATGCAATAAGAATTGCATACACTGGTAATCTTGCAGAGCAGGTTGTAAACGGAGTAACCAAAATGGTAATCAATCGTTCTTTCCAACTAGAAATAGTTCTAGTTGCCATTATTGCTGGTATTGCACAAGCAGTTCCAGAAATTAATGGGATAATGCTTTTTCCATTCATTCCAAAACGTCTCATAATTTTATCCATTAAAAAAACTACACGACTCATATAGCCTGTTTCTTCTAAAATGGCAATGAACATAAATAAAATGGCAATTTGTGGTATAAAAATGAGTACACCACCAATTCCAGGAATAATACCTTCTGTTAATAAATCTGTAAATATGCCTGTAGGTAAATTGTTTTTAGCATAATTTGCAATTTCTGCAAAAGTACCATCTATCAAATCCATAGGTAAGGTTGCCCAATCAAAAATAGATTGGAAAATAATTAACAATAAAAAAACAAAAAACACATAGCCAAAAACTTTATGTGTAAAGACCTTATCTAACCTACCACGTAAATCTGTAGCTTTTGTTTTATCTACTATATATGTTTTTTTTAAGATTTTGTTAATCTCTTGATAACGATAAATGGTTTCTTTATGTTGGTATCTTTTTAACTTAGAAATGTCTTGTTTAAAAGCTAATAATTTTTCTTTTTCTTCTTTACTAATGGTTTCTGGATAGTTATTTTGAGTTACCATTAACCATAATTGATACAAAGAATAATTAGGACTAATTTCTTTTAATTTATCAAAATAATCTGGGTCTATTTTATGATTTATACCACAAAGTGGTGATGCTTTTGCAGCTACATGACAACGAATAATGGCAGCTTTTACATCATTTATCCCTTCATTTTTTCTTGCAGAGATTAAGACAACTTCTGTATTTAGTTCTTTTTTTAAAAGTGATAAATCAATAGAAATTCCTTTTCTATGCATTTGATCTACCATATTTATAGCCAAAACAGTAGGGATTTCTAAATCTTTAATTTGTGAAAAAAGCAACAAATTTCTTTTTAAATTTTCTACATCTGCAACAACCAAAATAACATCTGGTGATGCTTTTATATCTTTATTTAATAAGGTTTTTAAAACAATGCTTTCGTCTAAAGAAGTTGGGTTTATGCTGTAAGTGCCAGGTAAATCTGTAATAATTGCGTTTTGAGTTGCAGACAATTTACTTATACCTTCTTTTTTATCTACAGTAATTCCTGGATAATTACCTACTTTTTGGTTTAAACCTGTAAGTTGATTGAAAAGTGAAGTTTTTCCTGTATTTGGGTTCCCAATTAAGGCTACTTTTATATTGTTTTTTGCCATAAAAATTCTAAATTTTCAAAACTTGAATTTGAGCTGCAGTTTCTTTTCTAATGGCTAAATGACTTCCATTAACACAAATATAAATTGGATCTTTTAGTGGTGCTATTTGTACCAATTTTACTTCAGCACCTGGTAAACACCCCATTTCTAATAGTTTTAGAGGAATAAAATCTAACGATTCTTCAGAGATATAACCAATTTCTCCAATATGTAAAGTGGCAATTGTACTCAATGCTTTTTATTTGGGAAAACAAAGATAACCATTTAGAATGATTCTAAACAAGTTATTTAGATGCATATTCTTCTTTTAACAAAGCCACATCTTTTTTAAGCTTTTCCATATCTTCTTTTGCTGTACCATCATAATATCCGCGAATACGCCTTTCTTTGTCAACCAAAACAAAGTTTTCTGTGTGTATAAAGTCATTTTCTCCTCCATCTCCACTTTCTGTAACCACCATATAACTTTTTCTGGCTAATTCATAAATGTGTTTTTTAGTCCCTGTAGTTACGTTCCATTTGCCATCTATAACCCCTTTGTTTTCTGCATATTCTTTAAGTACAGAAACACTATCTATTACTGGAGTTACTGAGTGAGAAAGAAACATGATGTCATTATCAGCTTTATAAAATTCTTGTAGCTCGCTCATATTATAAGCCATTGCAATACAAATGGTTTGGCAACGTGTAAAAAAGAAATCGGCTATGTAAATTTTATTTTTGTAGGTATTGTTTGTAACGATTTCTCCATTCTGATTAATCAATTCAAAATTACCAATAGTATGATCTTTTGTGATGTGTTTTATAGAGCTATCTACCAAACTAGGATTTACATCTACTGGGTTGTATACTTTTAATTTAGTTTCATTTTTTAATAAATGATAAAAAACAGGAATTACCACAGCCGAAAATACAGCTAAAAAAATAAGAGTAGGAATGGATTTTTTAAAAAACTTTAGTTCCATAAATTGGCTTTATAATTGCAAATTTACGACTTAAAAAACCCATAGAAAAACAAACAAAACCAAATACTTTGTAAAATCTTTGTTAAAATAAAAATCAAGTTTTAATAGTTCTTTTACAACTCTCTTTAAAAACGTACATTTGTGCGTTTTTAAATTATGATTTAACGCTGAATGGAAATATTAATAAAAGCATCGCAATTTATACTAAGTTTATCTTTATTAATTGTTTTGCACGAATTGGGGCACTTTATCCCTGCAAAATTGTTTAAAACCAAAGTAGAAAAATTCTACTTGTTTTTTGATTATAAATTCTCACTTTTCAAGAAAAAAATAGGTGAAACTGTTTATGGTATTGGCTGGATTCCTTTAGGAGGATATGTAAAAATATCTGGAATGATAGATGAAAGTATGGATACTGAGCAAATGAAACAACCTGCACAGCCTTGGGAGTTTCGTTCTAAACCAGCTTGGCAACGTTTAATTATTATGTTAGGTGGGGTTTTTGTAAATTTTATTTTAGGTATTTTTATTTACATCTGCTTAATGTGGGCTTATGGAGAAAATTTTTTACCAAATGAAAATGTAAACGCAAAAGATGGTATTTGGGTTCAAGACTCTTTAGCTATGAAAGTTGGTCTAAAAACTGGAGATAAGATTTTAGCCGTTAATGGAGAAAAAATAAGAAAATTTGGAGGTATTACTTTAGCTTTTATCAATGGAGAGAATGTAACACTTGATAGAAATGGAGAAATTATTGAAAAGAAACTTCCTGTAAATTTTATAGAAAAATTAATAGATAGAAAAAAAAATGATGAAGGGCCAGTAGTTTCTGTAAGAATTCCATTTATGATTGCAGAAGTACCTGAAGCTTCTAAAAACTTTAATGTAGGTTTAGAGCCTAAAGATATTGTTGTAGGAGTTAATGGGGTAGATGTAAAATATTATGATCAAGTTCAAGATGAATTGAACAAACATAAAAATAACAGTATTTCTATTACAGTAAAAAGAGATAATGAATTAAAGCAAATTCCTGTTCATGTTACAGAAGAAGGAAAATTAGGCGTTTTTGCAACGAATTTTAAATCTAGTGAATTAGAAAAATTGGGTTATTACAAGTTGGCAAACTTTCAATATACTTTTGCAGAAGCAATACCTGCAGGTTGGAATAAGTCTGTAAAAACGTTAACAGACTACATGAAGCAACTAAAAAAGATTTTTAATCCGAAAACAGGTGCTTACAAAGGTTTAGGTGGTTTTATTTCTATTGGTAAAATTTTCCCTTCTACTTGGAGTTGGCAAGCTTTTTGGGAAATCACCGCATTTTTATCTATAATGTTAGGGTTTATGAACTTACTACCAATACCTGCTTTAGATGGTGGGCATGTAGTTTTTACCCTTTGGGAAATGATTACTGGTAAAAAACCAGGAGATAAATTCTTAGAATATGCGCAAGTAGTTGGTTTTATTCTGCTAATTGCTTTGTTGCTTTTTGCAAATGGTAATGATATTTTTAGGTTGTTTAAGTAAGAAACAAGACATACAAAACAAAAAAAGCCTCACATTTTAAATATTGTGAGGCTTTTTCTATATTTATTGTTTATAAATTAAATTTTAAATTTGTTGAAACATCTTTTTTGGAGCCTTTTTTTTATCCCTATTTTTATTTTTAGTCAAAAAAAACTTAATAGAAATGAAAAATTAAGTCATTTGTTTGCTATTGGAGAAAAGCTACAATTTGACAGAAAACAAGATAGTTTAAAGATTATAACAGTTTTAGCAAATCAATTTTACAAAAAAAATAAAGCTGATAGTAGCAACTTCTACAGATTACAGTTATTAGAATCATCATTATTAATTTTAGAAAAAAAATCTACTAATGCTTCTGATAAACTTTTAAAATCACTCTCTTTTTTTAAGACTAAAAAAGACACTGTTTTAATTGCCAAAACTTACTATTATTTGGGTAAAGCACTTTACTATTTAAGAAACAGAGAAAAAGCAAAATATTATTATGAGAAAAGTTTAGTTTTTAAAGAGTATTTAAACCAACACTTTAAAATAAAAGCTCAACAAAATAAATTGACTTGTGAGCTGGAAATCCTTCAGCTCAATAAAAAAAATATCCTCCAAAAGAAATATGATGCTACAATAAAAAAAATTATAAATAAGTATTATTCTATTTTATCTTTTTATATCAAGAACAACAATTATAAAGAAGCGTCTCGAGTTTTAAGTTTTATTGCGGGTTGTTATAACGAAATTAATCAACCACAAAAAGGTTTATATGCTTTAAATAACGCATTTGAATATGCAAAAAAAGAAAAAGATACCATTTTAGAGGCATTTGCGATTGTAAAAAAAAGTCAAACACTGAATAGATTAAAAAAATATTCATCAGCATTAAAAGAAATACAATATGCCAAAAAAATATACAACAAAACTAATGATTTTGGCATGCAAATATACACTTATGTTCTTGAAAAAGAAGCTTTAAAAGGTTTGAAAAAATTTAAATCTGCTACAACAATTGGAGACACTATATTTCAACTATCACTTAAAAAATATGATGTAAATTTAGCTGATAAAGTTATAGAATTAGAAACAAAATTTAAAGTATCTCAAAAAGAAAAAGAACTCTTACAAACCAAAGCAGATAAAACAACAACAGAGCTAAAACTAAAAAATCAAAAACAACTAACTTTTGCTTTATTTAGTGGTTTAGCTATTTTATTATTGGCAGGTTTTGCGCTTTTTCAGCGTAATAAAAGAAAACACGAGTTGGCTATTGCAAACCAAAAAGAACAAAATTTACAATCTATTATTTTAGCAGAAGAAAAAGAACGCACCAAAATTGCAAGAGAATTGCACGATGGTATTGTACAACAAATTGGAGCAACCATTATAAAATCTAGAAGTATTTTTGAAAAACTTGGTTTACAAAACAAACCAGAATCTAAAGAGTTATTGCAAAATTTGGAATCCTCTAATACAGAATTACGCTCAATTTCTCATCAAATGATGCCAAGAGCTTTAGAAGAAGCTGGTTTAATTACTGCCTTAACAAATTTGTTTAATAGCTGTTTAAAACCTTTAAAAATTAAACATTATTTTGAATATGTAAATATTAATAAAAGATTGCCCAAAAATATTGAAATTACACTCTATAGAATATCACAAGAATTAATAAATAATATTATAAAACACAGTAGCGCTACAGAAGTTAATATTCAATTGTTTAAAAATGAAAACAATATTATTTATTTGATAGAAGACAATGGAAAAGGTTTTTCATCAGCCCAAAAAGAAGGTTTAGGGTTAAAAAACATAAAAAGTAGAATCGATTTAATAAAGGGATTTGTAAATTTTAACTCTGAAACAACAGGTACTTTAACAACTATTAAAATTCCTCTTTAAGATTTATAATTTTTTATTTTTAGGTTTAATTTTTTTCCATTTTGTAAAATTTTTTCAAAAAATTGCTAAATTTATAAACAATGAATTAGATTAAAGAATAACATGAATTTATTTAAAAGAAAAATAGTTATACTCAATTTGCTATTTGTATCCTCCTTTTTTTATTCTCAAGAAGGTAAATTAATTGATACTTTAAAAAATCAATTAAAAACTACAATAGATATAGACAAAAAGATTAAAATTTATGATGATTTAATTTGGGAATACAAAGAAAAATCAATTGACTCTTCTTTAAATTACATTAGCAAAGCATTAGCCATAGTTAACAAAACTAATAATAAAAATTTACAAGCACAGGTATTTAGTGATATAGCTGGTGTTTATATGTTAAAAGGTAATTTTAGCGAAAGTCAAAAAATGTATTGGAAATCACTTTCAATAAGAAAAGTTATAAAAGATACTTTAGGTGTTGCAAAAATAAGAGCAAACTTATCAGCTGTTTACACAAAATACAATCATTTAGATTCTGCAATGTATAATGCTGTCAAAGCTATGAAGATTTTTGATCAAAAAGGATACAAAAGTTTTGCAAATACATTAAAAAGTAATATTGCCACTATTTATGAATCTATTGGGAATTATAAAAAAGCTTTAGAATATAATTTTGAAGTTTTATATTTTACAAAAACCACCAATAATTATAGCTTAATGGGCAAGTTGTATGGTAATATTGCAAATAATTATCTTTATACGAAAGACACAGTTAATGCAGAAAAGTATTTCTTAAAATCTATTAATATTTCTAAGAAAAATGAAAATTTTTATTCATTAGGCACCTCTTTAAATAATTTGAGTGGTATTTATTTCGATAAAAAACAATTACCAAAAGCATTAGCTACAGCAGAAGAAGCATTAAAATATAGAAAATATTTAAACTCAGAAATAGATATTATAAACTTATACTATTCTTTAGCTCAAGGTTATTTTAATAATTTTCAATTTAAAAAATCTAAATTTTATTACTTAAAATGTTTACCTGTTTATATTAAAAACCAAGATTATAGTAGAATAGGTAATACCTATAATTATTTATCTATTCTATCGGCAAATAATAAAAATTACAAAGATATTGTCTCATACAAGAAAAAAAGTGATGAAGCCTTTGAAAAATTTAATTTTTTAAAAAATACTAAAGAAATTACAGAATTAGAAACCAAATACCAAACAGAAAAGAAAGAAAGAGAATTACTACAAACCAAAGCAGATAAAGCCAATACAGAGTTAAAGCTTACAAATCAAAAACAACTAACTTTTGCTTTATTTAGTGGTTTAGCTATTTTATTATTGGCAGGTTTTGCGCTTTTTCAGCGTAATAAAAGAAAGCATGAGCTTGCAATTGCAAACCAAAAAGAACAAAATTTACAATCTATTATTTTAGCAGAAGAAAAAGAACGCACCAAAATTGCAAGAGAATTGCACGATGGTATTGTACAACAAATTGGAGCAACCATTATAAAATCTAGAAGTATTTTTGAAAAACTTGGTTTACAAAACAAACCAGAATCTAAAGAGTTATTGCAAAATTTGGAATCCTCTAATACAGAATTACGCTCAATTTCTCATCAAATGATGCCAAGAGCTTTAGAAGAAGCTGGTTTAATTACTGCCTTAACAAATTTGTTTAATAGCTGTTTAAAACCTTTAAAAATTAAATACAATTTTGAGCATGCAAACATAGAGAAAAGGTTGTCTAAAAAAATAGAAATTACGCTGTATAGAATATCTCAAGAACTCATTAACAACATTATAAAACATAGCAGTGCTTCAGAAGTTCATGTCCAGTTGTACAAGAGTGCAACAGATATTATTTATATGATAGAAGATAATGGTGTTGGGTTTTTATCAAACAAAAAAGAAGGTATTGGCATAAAAAATATAAAAGCAAGAATAAATTTAATCGAAGGTAAAGTCAATTTTAATTCAGAAAAAACGGGTATGTTAACAACAATAAAAATCCCTTTATAAATGTCTGTAAATATTGTTATTGCTGATGATCATCCATTAATTGCAGAAGGCATTAAAAACGCTATAGAAAGCGATAATCGTTATAAAGTAAAAAAAATACTTTCTAATGGAAAAATTGCATTAGAGTATGTAAGAGAAAACCCTACAGATATCTTACTATTAGATATAGATATGCCTGTGATGAATGGTATAGATTGCGCAACTAAATTAATTGAAGAGAATAATACTGCTAAAATTGTAATTATTTCTATGCATAAAGATGCGTTTACCATTAAAAAAGTAATGGATATAGGCGTGCATAGTTATCTTTTAAAAACAGTTTCTAGCAAAGAACTTTTATTTGCTTTAGATAAAATTTATAAAGGAGAAAATTATTTTAACGCAGACGTTACTAAAGCTTTATTAGACAATAAGCCATCATCTAATTTTACTAATACAGCTTTGGTAAAATCTCCTCTTGTAAATGAATTAACCAAAAGAGAAAAAGAAGTTATTGCTCTTGTTTGCAAAGGTTTAAATAATACTGAAATTGCAGAAAAACTTTTTATTAGCCCTAAAACTGTAGATGTTCATAGAACAAATGTTATGCGTAAATTAGACGTACATAACGTGGTTTCTTTGGTTCGTTTTGCGATTAGAAATAATCTTTCTAATTAAAATAAGGTAATCTCCTTATCTATTTAGGCAAATTACCTTATTATAAAATTAGTTTTACAATATAATTTTGTAGGGTTAACATTTTACTCTAAAAAAAGAAAATATTTTTTAAACAGTATCTATTTCTTAAACTATTTTTAGAGTGTTAACAGCCTAAATTTAAGAATAGATGCTGTTTTTTTAATTAAAAAACATATTATGAAAACAAAATTACTAACCATTTTAATAACAATAGTCTCTTTAACAACCTTTAGTCAAATAGAGTTATTACTAAATACAGATACCAACCAAAACAGAAGAACAATATCCATACAAACCCATTTAGGTAATAAATTGCTATTTACAGTAATGAATAACTCTTTTCAAACACATTTATTTGAATATGAAAATGGAACAGTAAATGAAATATTAGATAATGGCAATAGTATTGTTAGCCCATTAGGAAACTTAAAAAAAGACGGAAAAGTATTTTTTAGTGCTAGAATTAATAACACTTTAGGAGGTTATTCTTATGATGGAAACTCAATAGAAAACATCATAGAAAATTACTTTTATAACCCTATAGTGTATAAAAATAACATCTATTTTGATAGTGAAGTTAAAGAAGGGGTTAAAAATAAATTTTACTTATTTTCTTCTGATGGAACTAAAGAAAACACCCGCGTTTTTAAAGAACTAGAAACGTTTGCTTTTTCTGGAACACACAGATATAGAAAAATTGTTGCTGGGAACTACTTATACTTTACAGCAAAAACAGACGAACTTGGTGTAGAATTATACAGAACAGATGGGACTGATGCTGGTACCATATTATTAAAAGATATTAATCCTAATTCAGCAAATTCTGAAGTAACTAACTTTTTTGCAGCTTCAAATGGCTTATTATATTTTCAAGCAAAAAACAATACAAGTGGAGAAGAACTTTGGGTAACTAATGGAACTCCAGAAAGTACTGTAATGCTAAAAGATTTTTATGATGGTACAAAGGGTGGCGATTTTTATTTAGAAGAACTAAATGGTAAAGTATACATTGCTTTAGAAGACAAAACTGATAACTTATACGAAACTGATGGAACACCTGCAAACACAAAACCAGTAAGTGAAGCTATATTTGCAAATCGTTTTATAGCTAATTTTAATAATAAAATTTATTTTAATGGGAGTGTTAATGGAACAAGTGGTATTGCTGTAACTGATGGTACTGAAGCTGGCACAACACTCTTAAAAGCACTAAGTGTGCCTGTAGCAACAAATAGTTTTGCAGTTTACAAAAACGAACTCTATTTTAATGGAAGAGTAAGTAGAAGTGAAGGTGAGCATCTTTGGAAAACTGATGGAACTGTGGCAGGAACAATCTTATTTAAAAATACAGCTACTGGTAGTATTAAAGATTCTTATCCTCAAAATCTTTTTGTTGTTGATGATAAATTGTATTTTCAATCCTATCAACATGGTGTTACAGGCAGAGAATGGTGGAAAACAGATGGTACAGAAGCAGGTACTGTTTTAGTGGCAGATACAAATTCTGGCAGAAATGATTTTACAGCAACTGGATTTTATCAATTTAACAATCAGCTTTTTTTTATTGGTGGTACAGGAGATCAAACCACAAGTGGTTTGTATAAAATAGGAGATAATGCCACAGCTTCTCTAAAAAATTATAATTTAAAAAATATTAAACTATTCTACAATCATAAAAATATTCATATTAGAGGTTTAGAGTCTAAAAAAGGAACATTAAAAGTATATAATATATTAGGTAAAGTTTTAAAAGATATACAATTTAAACAGGATACTAAAAATGTTAATATTCCTTTAAATATTAAACCAGGTCTATATCTAATAACTTTAAAAACAGATGTTGATGCTATAATTTCTAAAAAAATCATAATCGATTAAACATAAATAAAAAAAGTTATAAATTTAAAATTCATTTTTATTGATTCAATTATGAAAAAAATAATTCTTTTAGTCATTTTTCTGTTCGCATTTAAATCTAAATCATATACACAAGAAAAAGTTAATTGGATTACTTTTGATAAAGCTATAACACTTCAAGAAAAAGAACCCAAAAAAATACTTGTCTTTTTTTATGCGAATTGGTGTATGCCTAGTAAATTAATGCTAAAAAGGACTTTTACAGATGCAAATATTATCAATAAATTAAATACCGATTACTACCCAGTAAAATTTAATATTGAATCTAAAGAAGCAGTTAACTATAGAGGCAATTTACACCCAGGTTTAAAAACCAAAAGAGGTAAACATTCTTTTTTTAAAGCTATTACTGCAGGAAAAGGAGAAGCAACACCAGCTTTAGCAATCCTTACAAAAGAAGCTGTTATAGGTTTTAAAAACGGCTTTATAAATACAGAATCTTTCTTAAAATTTTTACAATCTAAAGAAACGGATCAAAACAAAACAGATGTTTACGTTTATTCTTATAAAGAAAATTCAAAAATTACATCCAACTTAAAAAAGTTTCTAACTTCTCAATTTAGACCTGTAGAAACAAATTTTGCAACTAGAGAGCAAATTAAAGGCAAGGTTAGTTACGTTGGCTTAGTTTCAAAATATAAACCAACTATAAAACAAGATGGATTAAGAAAATTTATAGCACTAAAATGTGATGGTGTTCCTTGTAGTCTTTTAATTAGTGGTTTTTCTAAACCCGAAAAAATAGGTTTTGAGGACATAAGTCCAGTTTTTAAAAAAAATATCGAAATTAATGAAGACAAACCATTTTTATACCTACCACCTAAAAATGAGGCAAAATTTTATTCCTTTAAAAACATAAAAGGAAATGTATATGTTGCAACTGGTGCAGAAGTTCTATCTGATTTAAATGATAAAGAATTTGGTAACATTGTATTTTACAAAGAAAAAATTAAATATGGCTTTAATAAAAACAATTTCTTTCATTATTATAATGATTTGCTAACAAATTTCTCTTCTAAAAAATATGAAAGAGTTAAAGGTTTGATTACGCTAATAAACAAAAGCAAAAGTGCTAAAACTATTCAAATAATTGTTAGAGATTATAATTCTAAAATTATATCTAATAAAAATCTTAGTTTTAGTGGTAATTTAAATAATAGTATAAAATCTTTAATTACCAATGATAGTAAGCAAATAGTGACCTATGAGTTTTTAGGAAATACAAAAGATATATGGTTGGTATTAGGTCATAAACCTTTTGTTGAAAAAACTATAACTTATACAAAACCCAATTTTAATTGGTCTAAAAAACAACGAGATGAGGCAAATTCTATTTTTACTGATAATGCTGGCAACAGTATTCGAAAAGAAAAAAAAGAAAAGGATTCTAGTAAATGGAAATATTTTAAGGTAACAAATATTTGTAATTCAACATTTACCAAGCGTATACATTCCGATTTTTTATATTTAAAAAGTCAAAATTTGAATTTAAAACCTGGAGAGTCTGAAACAATTATTATTAAAAGTAATATACCTTTTAATACTTTAAAACTACCAAAGTGTTTAAAAGTAAGTTATAAATAAAAAAAGCCTCACATTTTAAATATTGTGAGGCTTTTTTTTAAATTCTTAATGACCGATTTAACAAAGGAAACCATGTGTACTGTGTATTACATTTGTCACACGCATATCCTTTGGTTCCAGGCATTAATTTTGTAATTCCTTTTCTTTTCATTCTGTGCCTAGACACAGATTTACATCTTGGGCAGGCTTTCATAATAAAAATATTTGTTTAAACAGCTGCAATGTAATGAAAACTAAAGAAATAGATACAGGTATAAATACCCTTTTTCTATATTTTATTTAATTTATTTGTTCTAGAAATTGCTTTTTCGTTTTTCCAATCTATCCATTTTTGTCCTTTAACTCTTCGCATTACATTGTCTATGGTACGCATTACAAATACATTATAAATAGCTTTAGATAAATTTTTAGGTTTGCGTGCAATGGCTCTTAAACTCATAGAAAAACCTGGAGTAATGTATTTCATATAGTGCCAATAGCCTTCTGGCATATACAAAACTTGCCCATGCTCTAAATACGTTTTATAGCCTTTTGCTTTTTTTAAAGCTGGCCATTTCTTAAAATCTGGATTTGAAAAATCGATATCTTCTCTTACAATTAAAGAATGTGGAATTTTATACAAGTAATCATTCTGTTGTTGGTCAAATAGAATCACTTCTTTTTTTCCTTCAAAATGAAAATGAAAAATATTTGCCAAATCTATATCATAATGCATAAAAGTATACGAATCTGTACCCCCAAAAAACAACATGGGCAATCCTTTCATTAAACGCAAACCAAAATCTGGGTAAGTAAAATCTTTTTGTAGAATAGGAACTTCCTTTAAAATATTCCAAAGAAAAATTCTAAATTTTGTAGGTTTACTTTTTAATAAATCTACATATTCACTCATTTTCATTGTAGCATGTGGCTCATTAAAACCATCTTTATAATCTACAGGTCTATCATCATATAAAGGCACAGTTTTATCTGCTGCTACTGCTTTCATATAATCTAAATTCCATTTTTTATAGGCTGGCCAATCTTCTATAAATTTTTCTATTACAACAGGTTTTTGGGGCTTGAAATAGTTTTTTATAAAATCTTCTTTGGTAATGGTTTTTACCCTATCTATTTGAGATAAATTTAAGCTCATATTGCTAAAAATTAAAAACGCAAAGTTAATAAAATGTTATCAAATTTCATTTTAAAAAAGAAATCCATCATCTAAAAAGACAATGGATTCTTATACAAATATTGTTTTTAAAAGTTAAACTTTTACTGCTTTTCCTTTCTGTTTAGCTGCTTCGTTTCTTTCTATTTTATGTTCTGGACGAGTCCATTTTGGTTTTTCTCCTAATGCTTCAAATTGAGAATCTTTAGCTTCTACAGTTTGTGGTTGTACTTTTTTAGTAAATGGTTTTTGTGGATTTAACCCCAACAACTCAAACATTTTCATATCTTCATTTACATCTGGATTTGGTGTGGTTAATAATTTATCACCAGCAAAAATAGAGTTTGCACCTGCAAAGAAGCACATGGCTTGCCCTTCTCTAGACATTTGAGTTCTTCCAGCACTTAAACGCACTTGCGTTTCTGGCAATACAATTCTAGTAGTTGCCACCATTCTTATCATGTCCCAAATTTCAACAGGTTTTTCATCTTCTAAAGGCGTTCCCTCAACTGCAACCAAAGCATTAATTGGTGTAGATTCTGGTTGTGGATTTAAGGTTGATAAAGCCACTAACATACCTGCTCTATCTTCTGCAGATTCTCCCATACCAATAATTCCACCAGAACAAACAGTTACATTTGTTTTACGTACATTATCAATCGTATCTAATCTGTCTTGATAACCTCTTGTAGAAATAACTTCTTTGTAATATTCTTCTGATGAATCTAAATTATGATTATAAGCATACAAACCTGCTTCTGCTAAACGTTGTGCTTGGTTTTCTGTAACCATACCTAATGTACAGCAAACTTCCATATCTAATTTATTAATGCTTCTAACCATTTCTAAAACTTGGTCAAATTCTGGACCGTCTTTTACATTTCTCCAAGCTGCGCCCATACAAACACGAGAACTTCCACTTTCTTTTGCACGCAAAGCTTGAGCTTTTACTTGGTTTACGGACATTAAATCATTTCCTTCTACATTGGTGTGATAACGAGCTGCTTGTGGGCAATAACCACAATCTTCAGAACATCCACCAGTTTTAATGGATAACAAAGTAGAAACTTGTACTACATTTGGATCGTGTTGTTTTCTATGGATGGTTGCTGCATCGTACAACAATTCCATTAAGGGTTTGTTGTAAATTTCTAATATTTCTTCTTTCGTCCAATTATGTCTTATTGCGCTCATAAAAATGGGTTGTTTTGATATCTCAAAAATATAAAAAATTCCGCTGTTAAAGCGGAATTTTAAACTCGATTATTTAGTTTCTCCTTTTGGGTTCTCTTTTTTATCTTCTACAACATCTACAGGAATTTCTTTTCCTTTTAAATAATCTGGCAATTGCATACCAGCCATGTTAAACATTTCTTGCAAAGGTGGTACTGCATTGTACATCCCAGAAATAAAGTTAGATGTAGATGTTTTTCCATCTTTTCCTCCTCCATTTTCCCAAACCGTAACTTTATCAATCTTGATATTTTTAATTGCTTCTGCCTGTGTTTTAACTAATTCTGGCAATTTGTCTGCAATTAATAACAATGCTGCATTTTGAGAATCGTTTCCAGCTGCTTTTACAATTTGGTCTAAACCTTGTGCTTGTTTTGTTAAAACTTCGTACAAACCTTTTGCTTCTGCTTCTGCTTTTAAGAAAATTGCATCTGCTTCTCCTTTTGCAATTCTTCTAATATTTTCTGCTCTTGCTTCTGCATCTATTTCTACCTTTCTTTTATCTATTTCTGCAGGCACAATAATATCTGCTAATTGAGAGGAACGTTCTCTTTCTGCTCTTGCCAATTCTGCTTCTTGCTCTGCTGCATAAGATTCTTTTAAGGCATTTGCAGCTTGTACTTTTTCTGATGCAATTGCAACTCTTTCTGCTTCTGCCTCTCTTTGTCTACGCAAAGAATCTGAATTTGCAACCGCAATTTTTGCAGTATTTTCTCCATCTACAGCTTGTGCATTTGCAGCTGCAACTTGAGTTCTTTCATCTTGTACAGCATTTGCTTCTCCAATAGAACCATCTCTATTTTTTTCTGCAACCGATTTTCTTGCTGCGTTAATTGCGTGTGCTGCTGCTTCTTTACCTAGAGCTTCTATATAACCAGATTCATCAACAATATCTGTAATATTTACGTTAATTAGTTTTAAACCTACTTTCTTTAATTCTGTTTCTACAGACTGAGAAATATTGGTTAAAAATTTATCTCTATCGTTATTAATTTCTTCAATATCCATAGATGCTACTACCAAACGCAACTGACCAAAAATAATTTCTTTTGCTAATTCTTGTATATCTGGTAAGCCAAGACCTAACAGTCTTTCTGCAGCATTTTGCATCACTCCTGGTTCTGTAGAAACTCCGATTGTAAATCTACTGGGTACGTTTACACGAATGTTTTGTTTAGAAAGTGCATTTACTAAGTTTACCTCTATAGACATAGGTGTCAAATCTAAATATTCGTAATCTTGAATTACTGGAAAAATAAAAGCAGCTCCACCATGAATACATTTGGCAGATTCTCCTCCACCAACTTTTCCATACACTACTAAAATCCTGTCAGATGGACATCTTTTGTAGCGTTTTATCATAGCAATTATTAGTATAAAAATGAATAGTATTGCAATTCCTACTCCTATTAAACCCGAAAATTGGGTAATTTGTAAAATCATTAAATCTAGCATAGTAATTTTGTTTTATTTTGTGGTTCTATAATTAATACTCCGTTATTTGTGACTTCAATCACTTTAATAATTCTTCCTTGTTTTAAATCTTCGCTGTAATCTGTTAAAGCTTCTAATTCTCTTAAAGATCCTTGGATTTTAATTTGAATTTTTCCTGTTCTAGATCTATTTGCTCCAACAGTTAAATAGACTTCTCCAACAGCATTTAATGCATTTTTCATTTTTAAAGTTCCACTTGATGTTAATTTGCTAATGTAATAAAACAATGAAGCCATTATAAACATCATTAATAAACCACAAAAAATAGAAATAATAACCGTAGTTGGTTTTGAATTACCAGAATCTATACTTGAAATTCCACTCCAACCAAAAATGGTAAAAAATGCAACTAAGTTTTTAAAGGTAAAAAACTGGAAACCCACACCACCATCTGCATCTACATCATCTAAATCTTCTATATCATCTGCTTCTGCACCAATTATAGTAGAAACTAAAACAAATACAAAAAAGAGTGAAGAGATTCCTGTAATTATCCAATACGTTTTTTGAAAAGCAGTCAATTCTTGAAACCATTCTAGCATAACAATTCGATTTAAAAAGTGAATAAATATAACTATTTTTTAACGTAATAAAAGGACTTATTTCGTCAATAAAACGGAAACTGCATTTCCGCCAAAACCTACAGCGTTCACTAGAATTTTTTTTAAAGATTTAGGATGTGGTTGGTTGTTGGCAAAAGGAACTTTAATTACTTTTTGATGTTGCAACATTAAGAGTGCTAATTCTAGACTTAACATTCCTGAGGCTCCAAAAGTATGTCCGAGTTTCCACTTATTAGTAGTTAAAAAAGGTGTTTTGTTACAAAATATTTTAGAAATCGCATTAAATTCTGATGAATCTCCTTTTATGGTTCCTGGTGCGTGCATCACAATTACATCAATTTCATCAGGAGAAATCTCACCTAAAGCCATTTTCATCGATTTTTGAAAACATACTGCATTTGTAGAAATAGAGGTATTGTGTTTTAAAACTTCAGTCGCAAAACCAATTCCAGAAATGGTTGCCAATGCATTTTCTACCATTCCTTTTTCTAAACAAATTGCAGCTGCACCTTCACCCAAAACCATGGTGTTTTGTTTCTTTTTTAGGTCGAAAGATTTGCAGGGAAATTCTAGATTATCACCTTGAGCGCAATCGAAAGGTCTTTGTTTTTCTAAAATAGATCTCGACTGCGCTCGATCTGACATTTCGTTTTTAGAATAAACTTTTAAAGCCTGCATTTGAGCGATTGTAAAATGGGTCAAAGCAGCTTCACTACCACCCACTAAAAACTTTTCTGACATTCCTGCATTGAGCCAAGCAACACCATTTAACAAAGAGTGCAATGCTGTAGAACAGGTTATAGAGTGTGAAATTTCTGGACCAGAAGTTTGTAAATGATGTGCAACCCAAGAAGAAATATTACCCAAAGTTGTGGTTGGAGAACTTATGGTTGATGATTTTTGAGTGCCTAAAAACTCTTTATGATATTTCTCAAACAAGGTTGTTGCTCCTCTAGAGGACCCAAAATTAACTCCAAAACTATCTTTTGATTTCCAATTGGCATTTTTTACAGCTTCTCTAGAAACATAAATGGCAAACAAAACAGTGTCGTCTAAATTTCTGTATTTTGAATCTGATTTTCTTAACTCCTCAATTTTTTGTTGATTTTCTTTGGATAATTGCCCTACAAAAACACTTTCTTTGTCATTTCGACCTTGTGGAGAAATCTCTTTTTTTGACAAAAAATGTTTGTCTAACAAATAGTTTTGCCAGATTTCTTCTTGCGAACTTCCTATTGCAGAAAGTGATGCGAATGCTGTTATGGATGTGGGTTGGTTCATATTAAACTTGTGTCATACTGAACTTGTTTCAGTATCACATTATTATTGATAATCTAATGTTTTTAAAGTTGGATTTACTTTTCTAACTAAATTTAGTTTCCATTCTTTATGCCAGTTCTTTAATTGTTTTTCTCTTGCAATTGCTTGATTGATATCTGAAAACTCTTCAAAATAAATTAAATCTTTTAGATTATACTTTTTAGTAAATACGGATGCAGTTTCATCATAATGTTCATATAATCTTTTTGATAAATTTGCTGTTACTCCAATATAAAAAGTAGTCCTATAGGTATTTGTTAATATGTAAACAAAACTTTTTTTCATGTTGTTGTGTGACCCTGAAACAAGTTCAGGGTGACGTTAGAATTTCTGGATACAAAGATAAACTTTCGCGTTAAGGATTGAGGCATTGTTGGAGCTCATTTTTTGAGTTTGCGAAAAAAAATAGCGACTGCCGAAAGCCTGCAGTGGTTTGTTGCATTTATGCAAACCACTGAACACCCTAAACAATCTCCAAACTTTCTTCAATAACTTTATATACTTTTTGCAGCTCTTTTTCAGAAATCACATAAGGTGGTTGAATGTAAATGGTGTTTCCTAAAGGACGTAAAAAAACACCTCTTTCCATAAAAAAATTGAGTAATTTATCTCGTAAACTTCCATAACGTTGCATTTTTGTGTCTAAATCTAACGCAAAAATTACTCCTTGTGAACGTGCCTCTTTTACTTTTGGATGTTTTATAATATGCTCTTGAAACTTTTTATGTGATGCTGAAATATCTTTTATGTTTTTTTGAATTTCAGAAGATTGTAATAATTCTATTGCTGCATTTGCAGCAGTACAAGCTAACGGATTACCAGAATAAGTGTGACAATGGAAAAAACCTTTTGCCATTTCATTGCTTAAAAAAGCTTCGTAAATTTTTTCAGTGCAAGAAGTAATCGCCAAAGGCACCAAACCCCCTGTTAACGCTTTACTTAAACAAATAATATCGGGTTTTGTTTGGATAAAATCGGATGCAAAATTGCGACCAGTTTTACCAAAACCTGTCATTACCTCATCTGCAATTGTTAAAATATTGTTGGCTTTACAGAATTTTAAAATGTCATTTAATCCTTCTAAATTATGGATTTTCATTCCTGCAGCTCCTTGCACCAAAGGCTCATAAATAAAACCTGCAATTTTATATTTTTTTGAGTATTCTTTTAAAATTGCTAAAATTTCTTGATGATTTTCTCCATTTGGAACAGGAATTCTTTTTACATCCATCAAAAAATCTTCAAAAGGTCCATTGTAAACAGACAGCCCAGAAACTGACATTGCTCCAAATGTGTCTCCATGAAAACCATCCTCAAAAGCAATAAAAGTACTTCGTTTTTCATCTAAATTAAAATAGTATTGCAAAGCCATTTTAATACCTGCTTCTACTGCTGTTGATCCATTATCATTAAAAAAAATTCTATTTTGATTATTAGGTAGTATTTTTATTAATTCTTCTGATAGTTTTATGGCTGGTTCATGCGTAAAATCGCTAAACATTACTTGGTCTAGTGTTTGCATTTGTGCGTAAACTTTATTAGTAATAAACTCTTTACAATGCCCAAACATACAGGTGTACCAAGAAGAAATTGCATCTATATATTCGTTACCATTTTCATCTGTTATCATACAACCTTTTGCTTTTACAATTGCCAAACTTTCTGGATGTGTTTGGTGTTGTTTTAAAGGATGCCAAAGGTGTTTTTTATCTCTTTCTTGTAATGTCATTGTTCAAAAATTATTGCCATCTAAATATAAAAATAGCCTAAAAACTTATCTGTAAAGGTATATAAAAATCCCTATTTTTGTAGGGATGAAACTACCAAAGAAGTTAACAATAAAATTAAAAGAACGCGAAGAAAATAATGCTTTGCGCTTCTTAAAAACTACTTCTCATTTGGCTGATTTTTATTCGAATGATTACCTAGGTTTTGCAAAATCTGAAAGTATTTTTGATGCAACACATCAGTTTTTAGTAGATAGAAATATCAAACAAAATGGTGCAACAGGAAGTAGGTTATTGTCTGGAAACCATCTTTTATATGAAGAAGTAGAATCATTTTTAAGTGAACTGCACCTAACTGAATCTACAACCATATTTAATTCTGGATATGATGCCAATGTTGGGTTTTTCTCTTCTATTCCTCAAAAAGGAGATGTTATTTTATATGACGAGTTTATTCATGCTTCTATTCGAGATGGAATTCGATTAAGTAATGCCAAATCATTTAAATTTAAACATAATGATTTAGAGGATTTAGAAAGAAAAATTCTTAGACAAGCTAAGAATAACATGAATCATGAAACTGAGCCTTTAGAAATTTATGTAGTTACAGAATCTGTTTTTTCTATGGATGGGGATTCTCCTGATTTGGTCAAAATTTCTAAAATTTGTAAAAACCACAATGTTTTTTTAATTGTTGATGAAGCACATGCTGTTGGCGTTTTTAGAAAAGGTTTGGTACAGAACCTTAGCTTAGAAAATGAAGTTTTTGCAAGAATCATCACTTTTGGAAAAGGGTTAGGATGTCATGGAGCTGCGATTTTAGGGAGTAAAAAGCTGCAAAATTATTTGATAAATTTTGCTCGTAGTTTTATTTATACTACTGGACTTTCTCCTCATTCTTTAGCGACTATAAAAGTTGCTTACGCAGAAATGCTAAAACAACATCAACATATAAAAAAATTACAAGAAAATATTGATTTTTTTAATTCAGAAATTAAAAAAAGGAACTTTCCAGTTTTTACAGAATCCTTTATTAAAGAAAATCAAAATAATAAAATTTCTGAAAGAAAATGGGGTTTTATACCAAGTTGTTCTGCAATACATTGTTGTGTGATTCCTGGGAATGAAAACGTAAAATTAATTTCAGAAAAATTACATCAAAATGGTTTTGAAGTAAAAGCCATTTTATCTCCAACCATTCCTAAAAATAAAGAACGTCTGCGTTTTTGTTTGCATAGTTATAATTCTACAAAACAAATTAGTGAAGTGTTGGAGTTGTTGAGTATTTTTGCTAAATGATTAACGTCACCCTGAACTTGTTTCAGGGTCGCACAAGAAAATGAAAAAGAACTTTGTTTACATATTAACAAATACATATAGAACTACTTTCTATATTGGAGTTACTGCAAATTTATCAAAAAGATTATATGAACATTATAACGAAACTGCATCTTTATTTACTAAAAAATATAACATAAAAGATTTAATATACTTTGAGGAGTTTACTGATATTAATCAAGCTATTGCAAGAGAAAAAAAATTAAAAAATTGGCATAAAGAGTGGAAGTTAAATTTAGTTAGAAAAGTGAATCCTACCTTAAAAACATTGGATTATTAATGTAAAATGAGAACCTGAAACAAGTTCAGGTTGACAAAAAGCAACTAAAAAAATGAACACATATTTTATAACAGGTATTTCTACAGAAGTTGGTAAAACAGTAGCTGCTGCAATTGTAACAGAAGCTTTAAAAGCAGATTACTGGAAACCTGTACAAGCTGGAGATTTAGACAATTCTGACACGCATAAAGTGAAACGTTTAATATCTAATTCTACATCTGTATTTCATCAAAATTCATACGCTTTAAAAACACCCATGAGCCCTCATGCAGCTGCAGAAATAGATGGAATTCACATCAATCTAAAAGATATTAATGCCCCAAAAACCAACAATCATTTGGTTATAGAAGGTGCAGGAGGTTTGTTAGTACCATTAAATAATTCTGATACTATTTCAGATCTTATAAAATCTAATTATAAAGTTATTGTAGTTTCTCGCCATTATTTAGGCAGTATAAACCACACATTATTAACTGTAAATTTGCTAAAAGAAAAAGGGCTTGAAGTTTTTATAATATTTTCTGGTAATGAGCATAAAACTACTGAAACCATCATACAAAAAATGACAAAGGCAAAAATTATTGGACGCATAAATGAAGAACCTTATTTTGATAAAAATGTGATTAAAGAATATGCAGAAAAGTTTACAGAAAAATTGTAATTTGCACCTATGAATAGTTCACAAACACTTACATTTTTTAAACCAGATACAAACTCAGATAATCTAGGCGTGTTTTTAGACACTGGTATTTCTGCTGGTTTTCCTTCTTTGACAGAAGATGTTGAAGGTAAGAAAATTTCTTTAGACAATGCACTTGTTAAAAATAAAGAAACTACTTTCTATGCAAAAGTTAAAGGACAATCTATGATTAATGCTGGGTTAGATCATGACGATTTGCTAGTAATTGACAGAAGTTTAGAACCTACAGATAAAAAAATTGCTGTTTGTTTTATAGATGGAGAGTTTACAGTGAAACGTTTACGTGTACAAAACAACGAAATTTGGTTGCAACCAGAAAATCCAGATTATCCTATTATAAACATAACAAAAGACAACGATTTTGTAATTTGGGGCATTGTTACAAATGTGATAAAAAAAGTATAAAAACCCTTCTTTAAAAAACCTATGCACATGTTGGTGGTGGAGTTTTGTTATTTGTGCTATTTGAATATTTATTATTACAAAGCGAAGTTATTGTTAACTTTATGATGTCTATGACAGAAGGTTGGCGTTGGTTAGTAATGTTAGGTGGCTTTATGTTAGTTACCAACTATGCAGAAAGTACTGTTTTAAAAACTGCAGACAAAAACATACAATATATGGCGTATGCATTATACGTTTTTGCACAAGCTATTATTTTTATACCTCTTTTATATATTGCTATTTACTATACAGAAAGTGCAGCTTTAGTGCAGCAAGCTGCAGTAGTAACACTTGCATTATTTGTAGGTATTTCTGCTGTTGTTTTTATTACTAAAAAAGATTTTTCTTTCTTAAAAGCAGGGCTAACTATTGGTTTTTTTATTGCAATCGGTTTAATAATTGCTGGTTCTTTATTTGGTTTTAATCTAGGTTTATGGTTTTCTGTAGCTATGTGTTTATTGGCTGGAGGCTCTATTTTATACCAAACTTCTAACTTGGTAAATAAATACAGTACAGAAGATTATATACCTGCTTCTTTAGGTTTATTTGCTTCTTTAATGCTTTTATTTTGGTATGTTTTACAGATATTTATGTCTAGAGATTAGATAAATGAATCAAGAAAAAAAGAAAGGAAAATCTTTTGGTGCAATTGTAGGTGTAATTGTTTTTGCAATTGCTTTTGCTGGTGTAAAATATCTTTTTAAAAAAGATATAGCTAAAGAACTAAAAAAAGGTGCAATTGAGTTAAACAAACAATCTCCTCAACAAATAGATGAATATACAAGGCTAGATAGTGCTGCATCTATTGGAAAAACAAATTTTATATACTACTACACTCTTTTACAAACCCAAAAAGCTGAAATTAATTTAGATACCTTAAGAAGTTATTTTGAACCTAACATTATTAAAGGAGTAAAAGAAGAGCCAAGTTTAAAGATTTTTAGAAATAATAATATAACTATGGATTATATTTATTACGATAAAAATAAAGAATTTGTAATGAAAATATCTGTAACTCCCAATCTATATAAAAAGTAAAAAATTACTTTTTATTATATCTTTTCAAAGCAGGAAAGTTTATTTTAATGTCAAATATTATTACTTTTTTTTAAGTTTTTTAATTTTCTTTATTTCCTCACAATATTATATTTACTTCAATAGCAATCATAGTAAATTTAGATGTAATGCTTGCCAGACGTAAAATGCGTAGTAAAGAATTGGCAGAAATAATTGGCATTACTACTGCAAACCTATCTATTTTGAAATCTGGGAAAGCAAAAGCAATCCGTTTTTCTACTTTAGAAGCTATTTGTAAAGCGTTAGATTGTCAACCAGCAGATATATTAGAATATACAGATTAAATAAAGAGGCTGTCTGAAAAGTTAATTTATCTGTCATTTTGAGCCTTTCGTCTTCGCTCAAGACAGGCTTTGTCGAAAAATCTATGTAATTGATTTTGAGTAAATAAGATTTCTCCATTACAGTCGAAATGACAAATTTTAATACTTTTAAGACAGCCTTTTTTTTATAAGTTCTCAACTGCGCTCGAACAGACACAGAATAATAAGTTTTACCTTTTTAAAGGTTTGTTCAAATTCATAAACAGAAAATCTGCATCTGTGTTTTCTACACCTAATAAATATTTACTAAAATGATCTGCCCTTAACCAAAAAGAATATTCAGTCATATTTCCAAAACCGTGTCTTTGCCCAGGCATAATCATAAATTTAAAACGTTTATGAGCTTTAATTAATTCGTTTGCCATTCTTATAGTTCCTGCTGGGTTTACATTATTGTCCATATCTCCATGAATCAACATTAAATGTCCTTTTAGGTTTTTTGCCAAAGATTGATTGTCATCAATTTTATATTTATGAGTAATTTTTCCTTTTGCGTCGATTTCTTCTTTCACTCCATGATGTGTTTCACTCCACCAAGAATTGTACACATTATTATCATGATTTCCTGCAGATGAAACAGCTGCTTTAAAAAAGTCTGGATATACCAACATTGCTGCTGTAGACATGAAACCTCCTCCTGAATGTCCGTAAATACCTACTTTTTCAATATCTATAAACTTGTGTTTGTTTGCTAATTGTTGTGCAACGTATTTTTTATCAGCCAAACCATAATCACGTAAATTACCATAACCATAATTATGGTACCATTTAGACCTGTCTGGATGTCCACCTCTGTTTCCTAAAGTAATCACCACAAAACCAACCTGAGCCATTCTATCTAATCTGTCCATTCTATAAGAAAAAGACTTGTTTACAGCTTCTGTTTGTGGCCCTGGATATACATATTCTAAAAGCGGGTATACTTTGGTAGAATCCATATCAAAAGGTTTGTACATAACTCCGTAAATATCTGTAATCCCATCATCTGCTTTCACTTTAAAAGGTTCAGGAAATTTATAACCAGATGCAAATAATTGCGATAAATCTGCTGTTTCTAAATCCATCACTTTACGTCCATTTACATCTCTAACATCCGATTTCGGAATTGAATTTACACGCGAAAAATTATTTACAAAGTATTTGTTAGAATCTGACATACTTGTTCTTGTGGTAAAATTTCCACTATTTAAAGTACGCATTCCACCACCATTTAAATTGATTTTATAAGTATGTGCGTAATAAGGATCTTGCTCTTTATTAACTCCATTTGCAGTAAAATATAGAGTTCTACTTTTTTCGTCCAAACCTTGGAAACCATCTACATGATAATCTCCTTCTGTAACTTGGTTTTTTAAATTTCCATTGGCATCATATAAATAAAAATGTGCCCAACCATCTCTTTCTGCCCAATGTAACATTTCTGTTTCGTTGTTAAATAAAATTAAAGGGCGAGATTCTATATAGGTATTAAACCGTTCTTCAATTAACGTTTTATATTCGCCTGTATTAATGTCAGCTACATTAATATCTAACTTTTTTCGGTCTCTAGAAATGACGCTAAAATACACTTTGCCTTTCTTAGAAAGTAGTAAAGATGGTTTAAAATCATCATCTCTACTAGATTGTTTTCTTGGAGCTCTATACACAGAAATACTTTGCTGACGAACTGTATCTAAAGGAACTTTTATATGTGTTTTAGTTGGAATATCAAAAATTAGTAATTCCGATTTGTAATATTCCTGTTCTCCAGGCATGTGATATTTGTAAGTTTCTAAAGTCGGTCTTTTTTTACCTGTAGAATTAATCACCCATAAATCTTTTATATGTCTAGAATCTGATTTTTGAAACACAAACTTCTTAGAATCATGAGACCAAGTGCCCCAAACTCCTTTACGTTTGTCTTTATTTTTTTCTTTATCTACATTATCTTGTCCTCTTCCTCCCCAAGTGTAACCATAATTTTCTTCGCCATCTTTGGTCCATTGATTTTCTACAACAGTGCTATCTTTTTCATCTTTAATAAACTTTTTAAAGTTTTCTTTATCCATCCAATAAATGTTATGATTCTTACCATACAAAACAATAGAACTGTCTGGAGCAATGTTTGCCCATTTTTGCCAAGGCTTTTTCTTCGGTTTTTTTGTATCTATAATTTTTAACCCATTTCCACCTAATCTATATTCTAAATGGTAGACTTTTTTCTCCATTTTAGGTTTTTTCTTTTTCGGTTTTTTAGTAGATGTTGTATCTTTTTTGGTTTCTTTCTTCTTCTCATCTACAACCTCTACTTCTTCTGTAGATGTTACCCTAAAACGAATCGCATTTTCAGCTTCATTAAATTTAAAACGAAAACGAGGTAAATGTTTAGCATCATAAGGGTCTTTAGTGATTTCTGTTAACCATTTTGCCATTTCTACGTTGTCAAACAATGGTTTTTTAGTTTTTTTATCTAAATCTACAATGTAATGGTTAGAACCATTAGAAGTTTTGTAAGCATACCAAAAACGGTTTCCTTTTTTTAGCCAATGTGGACTTACACTTGTAGAGTGCACCATTTTAGCTAAATTTTTTGGTGAGTATTTTGCTGCTGCTCTGTAGTTTGGCTTGGGAGTTTCTTGTGCAGAAATTACTGATACAGTAAAAATAACCAAGAAACTTAAAATAAAGTTTTTCATGTATAGAAGTTGGTTTAGTTTAATTTTAATGATAAAGTTGATTAAAACAATCTACACTACAAATTTTTTAAGAAGAGTTTGTTAAAATTTTAACAGTTCTGCCTCTTAATTCAGATTGCGTTTTTCAATAAAAAAACGTTTTAAAATTTGAGAACAATCGTTTTCTAAAATTCCGCCAACTACTTTTGTCTTAGGATGCAATGTTGTTTTTAAATTAATAAAACCTCTTTCTGGTTCAGAGGCACCATACACAATTTTACCAATTTGTGCCCAATAACTAGCTCCTGCACACATTTGACAAGGCTCTAATGTCACATACAAAGTACAATCTTTTAGATATTTACCACCTAAAAAGTCTGCAGCAGCTGTAAAAGCTTGCATTTCTGCATGAGCTGTAACATCATTTAAAGTTTCTGTTAAATTATGTGCTCTAGCAATAATTTGATTTTTTAAAACGATAATTGCACCAACAGGAATTTCACCTTTATCAAAAGCAAATTCTGCTTCTTGATAAGCTTTTTTCATAAAATAAGTATCGTCAAAAGGTTGTATCATATTTAAAGTGGATTAATAATGACGAATTTAAGTAAAATATTTACGATAGATTTGTAATTCTTAACAGTCTGTTTTACGGACACAAAATTTGAAGTTGTATTTTTGTTTTGAATGAAGAATTTGTTAGATAACATATTAAATCCCGAAGATTTACGAAAATTAAATCCTGAACAACTGCCTTTATTGGCTAAAGAATTAAGGGAGTTTATTATAGATGTTGTTGCTACAAAAGAAGGTCATTTAGGTGCCAGTTTAGGGGTTGTAGAGCTAACTATTGCCCTACATTATTTGTTTGATACACCTAACGATTTATTAGTTTGGGATGTTGGACACCAAGCTTATGGGCACAAAATTTTAACAGGCAGAAAAAATATTTTTCATACCAACAGACAATTTGGAGGTATAGCTGGTTTTCCTTCTAGAAAAGAAAGTAAATACGATACTTTTGGTGTTGGGCATTCTTCTACTTCTATTTCTGCTACTTTAGGTATGGCAATTGCATCCAACTTAAAAGGTGAAACAAAAAAACAGCATATAGCCGTTATTGGTGATGCTTCTATTGCAAGTGGAATGGCATTTGAAGCTTTAAATCATGCTGGAGTTTCTAACGTAAATTTACTCATTATTTTAAATGATAATGCTATTGGAATAGATCCTTCTGTAGGGGCTTTAAAAGAATATCTAACAAAGGTAAAAAGTGATAAAAAATTAGCTGCACAAAACAACATTATAAAAGCATTAAATTTTGATTATTCTGGACCTATTGATGGTCATAATTTACCCAAACTTTTATCCGAATTAAATAGGTTAAAAACTGTAAAAGGACCTAAATTTTTACATGTTATTACAACCAAAGGAAAAGGATTGCAAAAAGCAGAAGAAGACCAAGTAACCTATCATGCTCCAGGAAAATTTGACAAAATTTCTGGAGAAAGAGAAAAAAAAGAAATTAATTTATACACTAAGTATCAAGATGTTTTTGGCAAAACGATTGTTGAATTAGCGGATAAAAATGATAAAATTATAGGAATTACACCTGCAATGTTAACAGGAAGCTCTTTAAAATTTATGCTAGAAAAATACCCAAAGAGAACTTTTGATGTAGGTATTGCAGAACAGCATGCTGTTACCTTAGCTGCTGGAATGGCTACACAAGGTTTAGTACCATTTTGCAATATTTATTCAACTTTTTTACAAAGAGCTTACGACCAAGTTATACATGATGTTGCCTTACAAAATTTGCCTGTAATTTTTTGCTTAGATAGAGCTGGTTTAGTGGGCGAAGATGGGGCCACTCATCATGGTGTTTATGATTTGGCGTATTTAAGATGTATACCTAATTTAATTGTTTTTGCACCAAGAAACGAGATTGAACTCAGAAATATTTTGTTTACTGCTCAAAAAAGGTTGAATCAACCAATTGCAATTCGTTATCCAAGAGGATCTGGAAATATAATTAACTGGCAAAAGCCTTTTAAAAGCATAGAAATTGGTAAAGGACTTTGTTTAAAGAAAGGTAAAAATATTGCTATCTTATCTATAGGAACTATTGCAAAAAATGTTAATGAGGCTCTAGAATCGCTTAAAAATAAAGACAATTTTTCTCATTACGATATGCGTTTTGTAAAACCTTTGGATGAAAAGTTATTACATCAAATTTTTGAAGAACACACAACAATTATTACTGTTGAAGATGGTACTATAAAAGGTGGGTTTGGAAGTGCTGTTTTAGAATTTGCATCAGAAAATAACTATAAAAAAACTATAAAGGTTTTAGGAATCTCAGATGTGTTTATAGAACATGGTAATATAAAAAAATTACAACATAAAATTGGTTTGGACGCAAAAAGTTTGGCGAATCAATTTGCATTTATAGCAACTAAAAAAGACGCTTAAAAGCGTCTTTTTTATGTTTATAATCTATATGTTACACTAAATTATTCTATGATAATCTTTTGAGAAGATTTTTTGTTATTCTCATCAATAAGATTTACAATATAAACACCTGCATTTAGTTTTGTAGAAATACGTTGTTTATTATTACTTGCAAAATTTACTTTTGTTTGATATACTTGTCTACCACTAATATCAAAAATATTCATGTTTGTCTTTCCTAGTTGATTTGTTGCCTGAATTGTAAAGTTACCATTAGATATTGTAGGATAAACTGTAAAAGCTTTATTTCCTGATAAAACTTGATCTACAGAAGCAACAGCAGCAGTAAATTTACCTGTAAACATACCTCTACCATAAGTAGTAGCTAATACTGTATTATCTGAAGTTCTTAAACTCAAAGAATTTACTTTTACGCTAGACATTCCGTTTTGAGCTTGCACCCATTTAGGAGAAGCAACTCCAAACTTACCTGTTGTCCAAATTCCTAATTCTGTAGCAATAATTACTTGATCATTGTTTAAAGGATTCATCATAATATCTTTTACAGGAATATCAGGGAAATCTCCTTCTTTATCTTGCCAAGTAGCTCCTCCATCTGCAGTATACCAAATACTTTTTACTCCATAATTATGGTATGTAAGAAAAATTTCGTTTTCGCTATTCCCAAAATTAATTGCAGAAATAGCACCAGTAACTGGTGTATTAACACTTGTCCAAGTAGGATTTGCAAAATTTGTATTGGTTACTTTTAATAAAGCTCCGTTAAATAAACCAACAAATAGAGTACTAGAAGATGTTGTAAATGGAGACACTTTTAACTCAGTAGCTCTTCCTGTTAAAAGAGGGTTTGTTAAATTTATTTTTTCTAATGTTTCTCCTGGTTTAATTCCTTTATATCTTCTTATGGCATTAACTGTAGATGTATGTGCATTAGCATATAAAATATCCAAATTATCATCTAATTCTTGTGGATTTATAAAACTACCTGAACCTTGATCTTCGTCTAGAGAAGCACTTGCACCTGTATATGGTAAATTTATTCTACCTTTTACATTATACACAAAAGAAGCAATCATATATTCACCATCTTTATCTATGAATGTGTATGCTCCATCTCCTCCAAAAACATCTACACTTGCATTAGATGAGTTGTTTGCTGCTCCATTAATAAATTGTGTCCCATTATCTTGTGCTCCAGCCATTATATCATCTGATGCAGAATTTTGACCAATAGCACCATCATAAAATTGTAATGTATTATAATCTTTATTTCTTGCGACAATAAAGTTATTTGGGATGTGTATTTTCCCTGCCTCTTCTAAAGAGATTGCATAATACACACCTCCATCATTACCTATAATAGCTTTGTCACTATCTGTTGGATGAAAAACAAAACCATGTTGGTCTGCATGAACTGGTGGTATTTTTTTACGTGCTAAATTATTATTATCTGACCATTTAGATATTTGTGTCCAAGAAGAACCCCTATCTGAAGATCTAAAAAGGTCTATACCTCCTGCATATAAAATATTATCATTAGTTGGGTCTGTTTCTATTACTAAATCATAAAAAGCTTGACCTCTAGTAAAATCTTCATCTGGTATGCCATTATCTGCATCCTTTGGTAAAATAATGTCTTTTGTTGTAACAAAAGAATCATCTGTTTTAAAGAAAGATAGAAATGGAGCAACTTGTTCTCCTCCAGAAAATGTTCTTACTTCTGCTAAAACAACTATTTTTTTTGGATCTTGTTTAGAAACAGCAATTTCTGTTCTATAAACTGTAGATCCTGTTATAGAAATTGTATGTGCTTCACTAAAGTTTGTACCATCTGTAGATTTTAAAACAGTACCTCCTCCACTGTTTAGTCTATTTCTTTTTGTACCTACCCAAATTGTATTGTCTGCACCAACTTCAAAATCATTAGGCTCGTAAGAATTTAATGCAGGTGTATCTACAGTTAATTTAGTCCAAGTTGCAGCATCGTCTGTTGTTTTATACAAACCTGTTTTAAAAGTACCCAAACTTTGACCACTTGGGCTATAATAACCTCCACCCACTCCAATAAAAACCTCTGTTTTATTGGTTGTTGGGTTGTTCCAAGCTAAAATATCGTTAATAAAAAACAATCTTCTAGATAAGTTAGAACTTGTCTCTGTGAAAACGTTTGACCAAGAATTACCACCATCTATAGATTTCCAAACTCCACTTCCAGAACCATTATCACCTGTGTAAGACTCTCCTGTACCTACATACATAATCTGAGGGTTATTTGGGTCTACAGTAATACATGTAATTGCTAAATTTTCTGAAATCCCCACTTGTTGCCAAGAAGTTTCTTCACTAGTAATGTTATTATTTACCCATAAACCTCCACTTACACCTCCAGCAAAAACTCTTTTATGTGTTGCATCATTTGGGTCGAACAAAACTGCTCTTGTTCTACCACCAACATTATTTGGCCCTCTTTCTACCCAAGGATTATTTGCTTCATCTCCAGGAACTCTTCTTTGAATTCTTTCTGAGTTTAATTTCTTTTGAACAGCTAAAATGTTTTCTGGATGTGTTCTACCTGTTACTGGGTTTATTTGATTTAAGTATTCTTGCTCAAAATACGCGTTAGGAGGTAATCCTAAAGATTTTCTTTCCTTTTTAGATAAATGCATTGTTTTATTAAAACGATGATTATTTACAAGTTTAGCGTAATTTTTTCTGCTTTTTTCTAATTTAGTCTCTGTGTCTAAAGTAAAATAAGCTAAGCATGCTCCTAAAGTAATTGTAAGGATAAATAGTAATTTTTTCTTCATTTTTTATGTTTAATTTTTGGAATTCTCAAATTTAGGGATTATAATTATAAATTAAATAATATTCCCTGTTAATTTTTTATGCATTCTTATTGCATAACTATCTGACATTCTAGAAACATAACTACATATTTGCATAATTCTATTGTATAAATTAGCTGTTTCCGTTTGATATTCTTTTGGTAACAGATTCAATACTAAATTGTCAAAGTTAGATTGGTTGCCATCAAACTTGTTGTTTAAAGCAGTGACAAAAACATCTAATAAATCTGCAATAATTCGATAACCTGCCACTTCTTTTTCTATAACTTCTTTACTTTTATAGATCTTTTCGACACTTATTTTAATAATGTCGTTAATTTGTGCTTCATACTTACATTTGTCTAACAAAGATTTATCAAAAACTCCATTTAAAATGGCTTTTTCGTTTGCTAAGAAAATTTCTACAGCTTCTTCTATCAAAGCACTAATTGCTATCGCTCTTAAATATGCGGTTCTATCTGTAGTATGTTTTAATGCGTAATATTTATCTCTATTGATGTTTTTAATTAATTTAGACATATATTCTAATGCATAATCTTCATCAATTAAACCTAAGTTTATCCCGTCTTCAAAATCTATAATGGTGTAACAAATATCATCTGCAGCTTCTACTAAATACGCTAGTGGATGCCTGTAATAAGAAATTGCTGATGTAGATTTTTCTTGCATCTCCAATTCATTAACAACATCTAAAAACTCATTTTTTTCTGATTGAAAAAAGCCATATTTTTTGTCTGCGATATGAGTTGTCGGTTTTTTAGGCAAACTCTCTTTTGGGTATTTTAAAAACGCCCCTAAAGTTGCATAACTTAATCGTAAACCTCCAGAAATGCCTTCTCTAGATTCCGTTAAAATTTTGAATCCGTTTGCATTTCCTTCAAAATCTATTAAGTCTTGGTATTCTTTTTCTGTTAAATGGTCTTTGTATTTTGCTCCTTTTCCTGTTTTAAAGTACTCGCCAATGGCTTTTTCTCCTGAATGTCCAAAAGGCGGATTTCCAATATCATGCATTACAGCTGCTGCAGCTACAATAGCTCCAAAATCGTTAAAAGTATAGCCTAATGCTGCTAAATTTGGATGACGTTCTAACAACACTTTACCAACTCTTCTTCCTAAAGTTCTACCAACTACAGACACTTCTAAACTGTGTGTTAAGCGTGTATGTACAAAATCTGTTTCTGATAGTGGAATTACTTGTGTTTTGTCTTGTAAACTTCTAAATGCGGATGAAAATATAATTCTATCAAAATCTACATCAAAACCCAACCGTGTTTCGTCTTGTGCTATTCTTTCGCGTTTTTCAATATCGCCAAAGCGTTTTAAAGAAAGGAGTTGTTCCCAGTTCATTTGCAATAATATTAATGTTTTGTAAATCTACAAAATAGATTTCTCGACTCCGCTCGAAATGACAAAAAAAAAGAGAAACATTACTGTTTCCCTTTTTCTTAACTTTTAATTAAATAAACTCTGATGCAACCTTTCAACTGCGCTCAAGGTGACATCTTCGGAATAATAATGAATTACCCTTCACAAGAAGCGCATTCTTTCTTTTGTTTGAATTTTTGTGCAGCATTCATACTGTGTTGGTAGTACATAGATTTTACTCCCAATTGCCAAGCATTTACATATACTTTGTTTACGTCTTTAATTGGCATATCTGGATGTACCATAATATTAATAGATTGTCCTTGGTCTATATGATTTTGACGGTTTGCAGCTTGATATACAATTACATTTTGGTCAATTTCTGAATAGGTTTTAAACACGTCTTTTTCGTGGTCAGATAAGAAATCTAAATGTTGTACAGAACCATCATTATCTCTTATACTTCTCCAAACTTCTGGTGTATTTTTTCCTTTTTCTTCTAAAACAGCTTCTAAAATTGGGTTTTTAATCGTTGTTTTAATTTTTGCAATGTCTTTTACATACACGTTAGACCAAATTGGTTCAATTCCTTGAGAAACTTGTCCTAAAATAAATGCAGATGATGTTGTTGGCGCAATTGCATTTAAAGTTGTATTTCTACGTCCATAACCTTTTAAAATTGCTGGTTCTCCATATTCTTTAGCCATATCTTCTGATGCTTTGTAAGATTTTTCTTTAATCAACTTAAAAATCTCACTGTTTAAAGAATACGCTTCTGCACTATCAAAAGGTAGCATTTTAGATTGTAATAATGAGTGCCATCCTAAAGCTCCTAAACCTAAAGCTCTATTGTCTTTTGCAAAATTATAGGCTTTTTCCATGAATCGAAATGTAAATTGATCGTCTCTTTTTGGAGAATCTCTATACACTTCTAATTTTGTGATAAACTCTTGCATTACTGCATCTAAGAAATACGTAAGTGTTTCTACAGCATCTGTATCTTTCCACTTGTCATAGTGCAATAGGTTTATAGATGATAAGCAACATACAAAAGACCATTCATCATTAGAAGGTAGCATGATTTCTGTACATAAATTACTTGCGTAAATCTCTAAATTTTTGTCTTTATAAACATCTACTGTACCATTATTTGCGTTGTCTCTAAATAAGATATAAGGATATCCTATTTCTCCTCTACATTGTAAAACTTTTGCCCAAATACTTCTTTTGTCATTATCGCCATCTATCATTTCTTGCATCCATTGGTTACTTACTGTAACTCCATGCGTTAATTCTTGAATTGGATTACCTTCTGTACCAATTTCTAAAAACTCTTTAATATCTGGATGATCTATTGGTAAATATGGTGAAAAACGACCTCTTCTAACAGAACCTTGACTTACAACATCTACCATTTTTTCGAACAACTGCATAATGTGTACAGAACCAGAAGATGAACCATTATTTTTTACTTCTGCTCCTCTTGCACGCAATTTTCCAAAATAACCAGAAGTACCACCTCCTAATTTAGACATCATACCTACTTCTGATTGAGAGAACAAAATATCTCCCATATCATCTGCTACATGACTACCAAAACAGCTAATTGGCAAACCTCTTCTTTTACCAAAGTTAGACCAAACAGGAGAGGCTAAAGAGTAAAACCCTTCTGCCATATAATTTTCAAACTTATCTGCAAAACCTGGCTTCTTTAAAATCTTTTCTGCATTTTCTGCAATAGCTCTTATTCTTGCTTCTGGTGTTACACCTTCTGTTAAATAACCCGATTCTAAAAATTTACGACTATTTTCTGTTAACCATTTAATTTCTGGTGTTTTCATTTTTTCAAGAATTTCTTTTCTAGAAGAATTTCTTGCTTCAATTAGTTTTTCGTGGTCTGATACTAAGGTTGACTTTGCTGTTTGTTCTGTTTGGTTCATAGTTTAAAATAAATCGTCGCTTGTTATACTTTTTGTTCTTTTACTGTAGTTGATAGATCTTTTTACAAAGAAATCTCCGTGTTTTGTTCCTATAATTTCATCATCAAACCATTCTGTTTGAGATAGTAATTCTTCATCAATATCAAAAACCTGAGGTACATCTATACTTTCTAAAGATTTATTAAATCTGTTTTTGATAAATTCATTGATTACATTTTTGGGTAAGAAGTCTAATTCTCCTTTCTCAAAAATCCAATCCACAATTTTGCTTTCTGCGTAAAAGGCTTCTCTACACATTTCTTGTACCATTAATGTATGCTCTTCATTAAACCACTCTGGGTTTTCATTTTTTATAATTTTGATGATATCAATACCAAAATCTCCATGAATTTGCTCTTCTTTAGAAGTTGCTTCTACAACATTAGAAATCCCTTTTAAGGCATTCTTAAATTTGTTAAATGCCATAATGATTAAGAACTGAGAGAATAATGAAACGTGCTCTATAAATAATGAAAACAGTAAAATAGATTCTGCATATTCTTTATCATCATCACTACCTGCGCTTTTTAAAGCAGTTTCTAAATAATTTACACGACGCATCATTACTGGGTTCTTTTTTAACGATTCGAATTCGTTGTTTAAACCTAGAATTTCTAATAAATGTGAATATGCATCATGATGTCTTACTTCACTTTCTGCAAAAGTAGCTCCAACAGAACCAATTTCTGGTTTTGGCATTCTTTTGTAAATATCTCCCCAGAAAGATTTTACAGCAACTTCTATTTGAGAAATTGCCAACATTGTATTTTTTATAGAACTTCTTTCTACTTCAGAAAGATGGGTTTTAAAATCTTGTATATCACTTGTAAAATTAAATTCTGTATGAATCCAGTAAGAGTGTCTAATTGCATCTACATATTCGTACAAATTAGGATACTCATAAGGTTTAAGATTTAATCTTTTTTCGAAAATATTGGTTTGTCTGCTTCTAGCTTGCTCATCTCTATATAAAATATATGCTTTGGCAACGTCTCTAAAAGGACTATCCATTAACTTAATCTCAACCAAATCTTGTACTTGCTCTACAGTTGGTGTATAATGTGGCTCGTTTAACTTTCTTTCTAAAAGAGCTCCGTTTACAATATTTGAAATGGCAACAGCATCACTTCTTGTTCCATTATTAACAGAATCCATCGCTTTTTCTATGGCTCTTGTAATTTTGTCTAACTCAAAAGGAGTTGTTTGATAGTCTCTTTTTATGATGTGCGTAATTTCCACGAGATTCGAATATTAAGTTAATGTTAATTTTAGTCGGATATTGACCCTTACAAAGATTGCTTTTTTTGTTCCAAAAAGAAAGTCATACTTATTCACAAAACCCTTGAAGTTTTTAACAAATGAATAAATTTATCTGTTTTTAACCGCTTATCAATTATTTTTTAACAATTTCATTATCAATTATTTAAATTTTAAAAATCGCTACAACTACCATTTTTATTGACATTCTTAAAAAAATGTTTTTTGAAAAAATTTTCATCATTTTTTCTAATTGATAAATTATTTTTTCATTTTTAAATCATCAGAAAAATCAAACAAATTTGTTAAAACCATAACTTTTGTAAAACCAACCACTTATAATATTATCTTTGTAATATTATTAACATTTATTATTTATCAAAGTGAAAAACGGAACAGTAAAATTCTTCAACGAATCTAAAGGATTTGGATTTGTAGTAGAAGACGATTCAAAAACAGAGTATTTTGTACACGTATCAGGTTTAATTGACGAAATTAGAGAAGGTGATGCAGTAGAATTTGACTTGAAAGAAGGTAGAAAAGGTTTAAACGCAGTAGACGTTAGAGTTATCTAATTATATTCTTAAATTTTTTACAAACCCGTTAATTTTTGAATTATCGGGTTTTTTTATGCGTTTTTGTTAAAATTCTTATTTAGATTTTTTTTACATAAGAACTAGTTGCATAATTAATTTTAAGCAACTTTTTTTTGGCGTATTTTTGTAAAAATATTTTTTTTGATGAAAAGCAGATTTCCAAAAATTGTTCAGATTTCAATTATTTCTGTGTATTTAATTTTTTTAGCTGGGGCTGTAGTTAGAATGACAGGTTCTGGAATGGGTTGTCCTGATTGGCCCAAATGTTTTGGATATTTAATTCCGCCAACTTCTGAAGACCAAATTACTTGGAAACCAAATACCGAGTTTAAAAAAGGATTTATCATTATTAAAGATGAAGTTTTATTTGTTGCAGAAAAAGATCTTAAAACTGCATCAGAATTTAATATTAAAAACTGGTCTAAATACACCAAACACGATTATAATAAATTCAACAAATACCATACTTGGACAGAATATATAAATAGATTGGTTTCTGTTTTAGCAGGTTTTGTGTTCTTATTTTTAATTTATGGAGCAACAAAATTTTGGAAAACAGATAAACGAATTCCATATCTAGCTTTTGGTGCTTTCTTTTTAATGATGTTTGAAGCATGGTTAGGAAAAACAGTGGTAGACTCTAACCTTACACCAACTATTATTACCATTCACATGGTGGTTGGTTTAATAATTATAGCACTTTTATTATGGTTAAAATTTATTGTTTCAGATAACAAAACGTATCAATATAATTCGCTTTTTAATAAACTATTAATTGTTTCTGTGCTATTTTCACTGATACAAATTGCAATGGGCACACAAGTAAGACAATTTATTGATGAACAAGTAAAACTATTAGGTTTTGAAAACAAGAATTATAGTTTAATGGAACCTAATTTTAAATTTTACTTTCATAGATCATTTACCATTGCCATTGTTTTGGTAAACTTAGCTTTGTTTTATTTAAATCAAGCAAAAGGTTTAGGGTATAAATTGGTCAATTGGATTGTATTTTTAATCTTTTTAGAAACCATTACTGGTATTTTAATGTATTATGCAGAGTTTCCTTTAGGTACACAAGCCACACATTTATTATCTGGCGCGATTTTATTTGGATTGCAGTTTTATTTGTGGCTTCAAAGCAGAAAGACTTTTGAGTAGGCAGTCATCACTAAAGTAAGCAGTAATCAATTGTTCCACAGATGTTTATAGATACAATTTCGATGAAAAACCCAAATCACTCGAAATGACAAACTTTGAAACTAAATAATAAAAAACTGACTGCAAACTGAAGATTAAAAAACTGCCAACTAAAAAATCACGGATGTGCATTTACCCAAACTTCTCCATCTTTAAAATGTTCTTTTTTCCAAATTGGCACTGTTTCTTTTAGTGTATCTATAGCAAACTCACAAGCCTCAAAAGCTGCTTTTCTATGTTTTGCAGATGCTGTAATTATTACAGGAACTGCTCCAATTTGTAACATCCCTTCTGCATGATGTATGGCCATTTTTTTTATTGCAAATTTTTCTAATGCCAAATCTGCAATTTTTTGCATTTCTTTAATAGCCATGGGTTTGTATGTAGAAAAATCTAACTGAGTAACTTCTTTTCCTTGTGTATCATTTCTTACAGTACCAACAAAGGCAGCAATTCCTCCACAAGAATCATCTTCTACAAAATTGTAACACTCTTGTAAATTTAATTTTTGGGATAATATTTTTATGGAAGTTCTTTTCATTTTATTAGATATTGAAACAAGTTCAATACTTGGGCAAAAATAGGAAAACAAAATTGTATTTTTGCATCAAAGTTTAAAACCAAAAGTTCTCGATATAATTTCGATGAAAAAAATCGAAATTACTCGAACAGACATTACTCAAAAAATAAATGAAAAACATCTTTAGAATTATTAGCTTTTTAGAAGGGATTTCTTACCTACTCTTACTTTTTATAGCTGTTCCTATAAAATATTTTCAGGGTGATGAATCTTATGTGAAAATGTTGGGAATGCCTCATGGAATTCTTTTTATGCTATATATTATCTTAGCTGTAATGCTAAAAAAAGAAATGAATTGGGACAATAAAACGTTAGGTATTATTTTATTAGCTTCTATTTTGCCTTTTGGTACTTTTTATATTGATAAGAAGTATTTACGATAAAAAGTTAACCATATAGCTAATATAGAAAACATAACTTCTATTTATTTAACCTTTTTGAAGTGAGGAGGTTGTCTTAAAAAATCAAAAAATAATTATTTGTAATATTGAGTCTATTTAACTAAAAATCAATGTGTTAAAAATATTTAATAAGCTCAGTTTGACATACTCAAATACTTTTCAAACAGGCTTAACCATTAAATGCTAGCCTCCACTAACTGGTGGAATGATTGCTACTATATCATTTTCTTTTAAAATTAAATCACCTGTTGCGTAACTTTCGTTAACAGCAATTGCATACGAATTTAAATTTTTTAACTGCGGATACGTTTTCATCAACAACGATTTAAAATTTTCTAAAGATGTATTTTTAGAAACATCTAAATCTATGCTATTTGTTGCTACTAAATCTGTAGTAATCCCAAAAAATAAAACTTCAATTTTCATAAAACAAAACTATTAAAATAAACTCATCCTAAAGACAAATCCGTTTTCTTTTATGTTTCCATATCTAGCACTTACATATTCTACTCTTAAAAAACGCCATTTACCATATCCTAAATTTGCCAATCCAACAGAATATTCTGTATATGGGTTTTTATCTGCCATAAACATTGCTTTTCCTCCTGCAATTAAATGGAAGTTCAGTTTGTTTATCAACGGAACTTTACCTAGTAAAAATCCTTTAAAATTATGTTCTACATGAACCTCTGCATATTTATCGTTAGTGTAATATTGATAATAATCTAGCAGGTTAAAACTATTTAAATCTCTGTCTATTGGAAACAAAAGTTTATTACCATTTACTTGTAAATTATCCATAAAAGCAATGTTTTTTTTCTTTAAAAAAGCACCTCCTCTTAATTGATATTCAAAATTTCCGTAATTACCAATATTTACGTCTTGCTGCACATTTGCAATAAAAACATCAGAATTTAATTCAGAATTACTTGCTCCAAATCGTTTTATATAATTAAGTCTTAATGTTGGATATTTATCATTGCCTTGGTTCTCTTTTCTGTCTGGATATGAAGCATATTTTTGACCAAAAACAAAAGTAGCTCCTAAGTTTAAAGTTGCAATACTATGTTCTTTAAAAGCGCCATTTGTAAAGTCTGTTGGGTCTAAAGGGTTGTTAGAAGTATACCCATTTGTACTTTGTTTTGCAAAAGAATAATTTGTAGTATTAAATAAGGGTTTTCTGTTGGCATACTCTAAGGATGAAGAAAAATAAATACCATTTCTAATTTCTTCAGAATAGCCAATTCTACCAAATGTTTTTTCGTAGATTTTCATGTAATTATCTCTGTAAAAAAGAGAAGTAATGGTATTATTTAATTTAAAAATAGGGTTTCTACCATTAAATTGAGGTGTAACAGTACCTCCAGAAATATACATTCTTGGTCTAGAAATATTGTTCCATTTTTTAGAAAAATAAAACGTAGGTCTTAAACGTTTATCAGAAAAACCATAATTAAAATTAACTCCAGCATTCCACCATTTTCCTTTTTTATTCAATTGTTTAAAATAACTAAAACCAGCAGAAGTATAAACGCCTTGCACAGTATTAAAACCTGTTCTTAATAGAGGTCCATTGTAAGAAAAAGATTTGTTTTCGTAAGAATTTCTGTGAGAATAACCCAATAAAGGATCTGACCAACCAAATTTATTGCCTTTAGCATCTATAGAATCTAAATATTTTTTAGATTTTCTAATAACTTTAATACTATCTTTTACTTTATAATCTGTTACCTCTTCTTTTGTTAGTGGTACTGGTCTTAGTTTGTTCCAAAAAACAGTATCTTTTTTTGTAGCCCCTTCTTCAAAAGAAAGTACTTCGTTTGTAAAAGTATCTTCTGAAAATTTTGGATTAAAATTGTAATCTGAATATGCGTATGAGAAAGTTCCACTTGGTTTAAAACCAAAAATAGAAATATCAAAATCTATAACTTGACTTATTAAAACCCAGCCTTGTATTTCTTCAGAATAATTATAACCTTGCTTTAAGCCCAAAGAATTTACAATAGGTATGTTTACTTGAGCTCCTGTTGTGGTAACATCTACTCCATACAATGCCCAATCATCTTCTACAATATAAATAAAACCATCAAAAACACGATCATTTTTACGTTTTGGGATTAATTTTATTTTGTTGATGAGTTTTCCGTTTTTATCATAGAAAGTTCCTACCAACTTATAATTATAATAACTAAAAGCATTGGTAGAAATTGGCGAAACCAAATCGTTAAAAACCGCCAAACTATTTTCATATAAGTCTAAAGTAGACTCTTCTGCTCTATTAAAACTAACCCCATTATCTTGCCCAGAAACTTTAGAAGCAGAAATTACTTCTTTAAATCGTTTTGGCTTTTTTTGATAAGAAATGTTAGAAAACGTTTCAGATAAATAGATTATTCCTGTTCTTGTAGAGTCTAAACCACCTCCAAAATCGCCAGTACTTTGTCCGAAAAATTTTTCTGGTGCATCTTTAATTCTTGTCAATCCTCTAGAATAGAATTTAGCAGTGTAGTTAGAATATTTATCTGTATTCTTGTCTTTGTTTGCAATTACATTTCTAATAATTCTATTAGCAGGATTGTCTTTTGTAGAGATTGAAATTTCATTTAACTGTACTTTCTCTTCTTTTAAAACAACATCTAAATTATAAGGAAAAGAACTAATACTCACTTCTTTTTTTAAGGTTTCGTATCCTAAAATTTGAAAAACAATGGTATATTTTCCTTTCTTTTTTAAATTTAAAACATAAATACCACTATCATTAGAAGTAGTTCCTGTAACTGTTTTATCTAAATACACACTTACAAAAGAAAGTGCTTCTCCTTTAGTGTCTGTAATTTTACCTTTTACTTGAGCTGTGATTAGGGTTGATAAAAAAAGTAGGGATAAAAAAGTAATTTTTTTCATAAGTTGGATTTGTTAATAGACGCAAACATAGTGGATATGTTACTAGCAAATCTTTAAATTTTGTTAAACAAGCTATAATAGTTTCTTAATTTTTAAAGTGCAATAAATGCACGAAAGATTATAAAGAATTCTTTTTTACTCCTTTTTATATGCGTTTTTTAATTATCTAAAGTCTTTATTTTTTTGTTAAGATAATATAAACATCCAATATAAAAGATGACCATCTTTGTAAAACGCTTCATCTTAAAGTTCTATATTTGTAGGCTCAAAACAAATAGTAGATTTTTATGAGTAATTCCAGAAAAAGACACGAAGCTTTGGTATATCATGCAAAGCCAAAACCAGGTAAAATTGCAGTAGTTCCTACAAAAAAATATGCCACTCAACATGATTTGGCTTTGGCTTATTCACCAGGAGTTGCAGAGCCTTGTTTAGAAATTGCAAAAGATAAAAATAACGCTTATAAATACACTGCAAAAGGTAATTTAGTAGCAGTAATTTCTAACGGAACTGCAGTTTTAGGTTTGGGTGATATTGGTCCTGAAGCCTCTAAACCAGTAATGGAAGGTAAAGGTTTGCTTTTTAAAATATTTGCAGATATAGATGTTTTTGATATTGAAGTAGATGCTACAGATGTAGATCATTTTATAGCAACTGTAAAAGCAATTGCACCCACTTTTGGAGGTATTAATCTAGAAGATATTAAAGCCCCTGAAGCTTTTGAAATAGAAAGACGTTTAAAAGAGGAGTTAGACATTCCTGTAATGCATGATGACCAACATGGAACTGCGATTATTTCTGCAGCTGCTTTAAAAAATGCCATCGAAATTACAGAAAAAGACATCAGTAAAGTAAAAGTAGTCGTAAATGGTGCTGGAGCAGCCGCAATTTCTTGTACAAGATTATACCTTAAATTAGGGGTAAAAAGAGAAAATGTGGTCATGTGTGACAGTAAAGGAGTCATCAGAAAAGACAGAGAAAACCTTAGTTCTCAAAAAGCAGAATTCGCTACAGATACAGATATAAGTACACTTGATGAAGCTATGCAAAATGCAGATGTTTTTATAGGTTTATCTATGGGAGATATAGTAACACCAGCAATGTTGCTTTCTATGGCAAAAGACCCTATTGTATTTGCAATGGCAAACCCTGTTCCAGAAATTAATTACGATTTAGCCATAGCTACCAGAAAAGACATTATTATGGCTACTGGTAGATCAGACCATCCTAATCAAGTAAATAATGTACTTGGTTTTCCTTTTATTTTTAGAGGTGCTTTAGATGTTAGAGCCACCAAAATAAATGAAGAAATGAAAATGGCAGCAGTTTTAGCGTTAGCAGAGTTGGCTAAAAAAACCGTTCCAGAACAAGTAAATATTGTGTATGATGAAGTAAGCCTATCTTTTGGTAGAGAATACATTATACCAAAACCTTTTGACCCAAGATTAATTTATGAAATTCCACCTGCAATTGCAAAAGCAGCAATGGATTCTGGAGTAGCTTTAGAACCTATAGAAGATTGGAATGGTTACAGAGAGCAGCTTATGGAACGTTCTGGGTCTGGAAGTAAAGAAATTAGAATTTTACACAATAGAGCCAGAAGCAATCCAAAACGCATTGTTTTTGCAGAAGCAGACCATTTAGATGTACTAAAAGCAGCACAAAGAGTACATGAAGAAAAGTTAGGCAAACCTATTTTATTAGGAAGAAAAGAAGTAATTCTAGCTTTAATGGAAGAAATTGGTTTTGATGCAAATGTACCTATTTTAGACCCAAAAACAGACGAAGAAACAGAACGTAGAAATCGTTTTGGAACATCTTATTGGAAAAATAGACAACGCAAAGGAAGAACCCTATCTGAAGCAAAAAAATTAATGCGAGAACGCAACTATTTTGCTGCAATGATGGTGAATGAAGGCGAAGCAGATGCTTTAATTACAGGATATTCTAGACCTTACCCAACTGTTGTAAAACCAATTTTAGAGTTGATAGAAAAAGACAAAGGTGTTACAAAAATTGCTGCAAGTAATTTAATGTTAACCAAACAAGGCCCTTTATTTTTAGCAGATACAACTATAAATGTAAACCCATCTGCAAAAGATTTGGTTAAAATTACACAAATGACAGCTAATTTTGTAAAAATGTTTGGTATGAAACCAAACATGGCCATGATTTCTTTTTCAAACTTTGGATCTTCTAATACAGAAACCTCAAAAAAAATAAGCCAAGCTGTTTCTTACTTGCATCGTCATTTTCCAGAAACAGTGGTAGATGGAGAATTACAAGCAGATTTTGCACTAAACCCAGATATGTTGGCTAAAGAATTTCCTTTTTCTAAATTGAATGGAAAAAAAGTGAATGTGTTAATTTTCCCAAATTTAGAGTCTGCAAATATCACTTACAAATTATTAAAACAAGTAGATGAAGCAGAATCTATTGGACCTGTAATTTTAGGGTTAAGTAAACCTGTACATATTTTACAATTGGGTTCTAGTGTAGACGAAATGGTAAATATGGCTGCATTAGCTGTAGTAGATGCACAAGAAAAAGAAAAAAGAAGTCAAAAATAAAAGTCTTTTTAATTTTACAGATAGTAGCATAAAAAATAATCCATAAAAGAATGAATTGGTATTCTTTTATGGTTTTTATCTTCAATTTTTAAAACAGTTTCTTAGTAGAATTTATCAAAATTTAAAATCTTAGTGCAACAACAAATAAAAGTGTTACTTTAGAAGCCAGAAAAATAAACCTATGATTACTCAAATTAGAGGAAGACTTGTAGAAAAAAATCCGACAGAAGTTGTTGTAGATTGCAATGGTGTTGGGTATTTACTGCATATTTCTTTAAATACTTTTTCTAATTTACCAGAAGATGAAGCTGTTGTTTTATATACATATTTATCTATTAGAGAAGATGCACACACGCTTTTTGGTTTTATAAACAAAACAGAAAGAGAAGTTTTTAAGTTATTAATATCCGTTTCTGGAGTTGGGCCAAGTATTGCAAGAACCATGTGTTCTTCTATGACTGCAGAAGAAATTCAAAATGCAATTGCAAGTGAAAATGTTGCTTTGATACAATCTGTAAAAGGAATTGGAGCCAAAACAGCACAAAGAGTTATTGTAGATTTAAAAGATAAAATCTTAAAGACTTTTAATATTGATGAAGTTTCTGTAACCACAAGCAATACAAACAAAGAAGAAGCGTTATCTGCTTTAGATGTTTTAGGTTTTAATAAAAAACAATCTGATAAAATTGTTTCAGCTATTTTAAAAGAAAATCCTGATGCAAGCGTAGAAAAACTGATAAAATTAGCCTTAAAAAGTTTATAACACATTGAATCCTTTTTTTAAAAAAATATTCTTACTAACAACGTTTACAGTATTTGTAAATGTTGTTTCATTTTCACAAAAAACTACCCAAAAAGATAGTACTGCCCAAGTTAAAAAAGATACAGTTAAGTTAAGATACAACTTTAAAAGAACTCAAAAAGGAGGTCTTTTTCTAGATGATTTGGCAAAAAAAACCGTTGTTTTTGACAAAGCATTAAACAAGTATGTAATTATAGAAAAAATTGGCGAATACTATACAAGAACACCCATTTATTTAACTAGAAAAGAATACCAACAATATGTTTTAAAAAGAGACATGTTACAGTATTTTAAAGACAAGGTAAGCGCAACCAACAGCAAGAAAAAAGGGGCAAAAGCTGCACAAAAAGATTTACTACCTACGTATTATGTAAATTCAGACTTTTTCGAAACTATTTTTGGAGGAAACACTATAAAAGTAACACCAACTGGTAGTTTAAATTTAAAGCTTGGTTTTATTTATCAAAATACAGACAATCCACAATTATCAGAAGAAAACAGAAGTAGTTTTACCTTTGATTTTGATCAACAAATAAATGCCAGTTTAAGAGCTAAAGTTGGAGAACGATTAGAGTTTACTGCAAATTATGATACACAATCTACTTTCGATTTTCAAAATTTGGTAAAAATAGATTACACGCCTACAGAAGACGATATTTTACAAGGTATAGAAGCTGGTAATATTTCTATGCCAATTAAAAATTCTTTAATAAATGGTGCCCAGAGTTTGTTTGGTGTAAAAACACAATTACAATTTGGTAATACCAAGGTTACAGCCGTATTTTCTCAGCAAAACTCAGAAAGTAAAACTGTTGTTGCAGAAGCTGGTGCTTCTATAGAGCCTTTTGAGTTAAGAGCTACAGATTATGACAATGATCGTCACTTTTTCTTATCACAATATTTTATAGATAATTATGCCAATTCTTTAAAAAATTATCCGCTAATAAACAGTCAAGTAAATATTACTAGAATCGAAGTTTGGATTACCAACAGAAATGCAAGTACAGAAGATTTTAGGAGCATTGTAGCCTTTGCAGATTTAGGAGAATCTATCCAAAAAAATGTGGTAGATGATATGGGTGGTGTACTAAACCCTGCTAGACCTCAAGCAGTGGTTACAGGAGGTAATTTAACATTTAACGAAGCTAATAACATTTATCAACCTAGTGTTTTGGCTGGTATTAGAGATGTTTCTACAACAGAAACCTCCTTAAGAAATACGTTTGGTATGGAACCTGGTACTGACTATTCTATGCTAGAAAATGCAAGAAAATTAGATGCTAATGAGTTTACTTTAAATCCGCAATTGGGGTTTATTTCTTTAAATAGAAGATTAAATGATGGTGAGGTTTTAGCAGTAGCTTACGAGTATACAGTTGCAGGTTCTGTAAATGGGGTTTCGCAAAAATCTTATAAAGTAGGAGAGTTTTCTAATGATGGTGTGCAAGCTCCAAATAATTTGGCTGTAAAATTATTACGTAGCGAAATTCTACAAACCAAAAGACCAGATGGAAATGGTGGTGAAGAAGCTTTCCCAACTTGGAGGTTAATGATGAAAAACGTTTATGCTTTAGGCGCTTTTCCTTTAACTAGAAAAGGTTTTCGTTTTGAAATTCAGTACAGAGATGACCAAACAGGAATCCCTTCTAACACTCTACAAAATGCCCAAACAGCAGGTATTTCTACAACACCTTTAATTCAAGTTTTAAGATTAGACCAATTAGACCAAACACAGTTTAGAACTCCTGATGGTTTTTTTGATTATGTAGAAGGTGTAACTGTAAACTCTCAAAACGGATATATCTTTTTCCCAGAACCAGAACCTTTTGGAAATGATTTAGTAAAAAATGGCCCAAGTGATAATTTTGGTTTGGATGAGAGTGTAGATGGAAACTTCCTTTTTAAAGAATTGTATTTAAATACCAAAATAAACATCCAAAATAACTTCCAAAATAAAGATAAATACTTTTTAAGAGGGTATTTTAGATCAGAAAGTTCTGGCGGAATTCCTATAGGCGCATTCAATGTTCCAAGAGGTTCTGTAAGAGTAACTGCTGGTGGAAGACAATTGGTAGAAGGTGTAGATTTTGTGGTAGATTATCCTTTAGGTAGAGTGCAAATTATAGATCCAGGTTTAAAGGCATCTGGGGTTCCAATTAGTGTATCTACAGAAAATAATGCTGTTTTTAATCAACAAAGAAAAACCTTTATGGGAATAGATGTTGAGCATAAATTTTCTGATAAATTTACATTGGGTGGTACCGTTTTAAATGTGGTAGAAAGACCCTTAACTCCTAAGGTTAACTTTGGTTCAGACCCTATAAACAATACCATGTTTGGTCTAAATTTTGACTACTCTACAGAAGTACCCTATTTTACCAAATTAATTAACAAATTACCTTTTGTAGAAACAGAAGTACCATCTAATTTTTCAATTCGAGGAGATATGGCTTATTTATTGCCTGGAACACCAAGTGGAATTGATGTAGCTGGTGCTGCAACTTCTTATATAGATGATTTTGAAGCTTCTCAAATACCAATTAGTTTAATTTCGCCTTTAGATTGGTATGAAGCTAGTACTCCAGACACACCAACTTTTCCTATGTTTAATGCTAAACCTATGGCTGGAGAAGAATTAAAATACAATGACAAAAGAGCAAAATTGGCTTGGTACAGTGTAGATCAAATTTTTTACGGATTTGGAGAAACCCCAGCAAGTATAGATGCAGACGAGTTATCTAGAGCAGAAACAAGACAAATTAATTTTAGCGAACTTTTTCCAAATCAACAACTAGACATCACTCAAAATGCACAAATAAGAACTCTAGATTTAGCTTACTTTCCTTCAGAAAGAGGGTCTTACAACTACAACCAAAACCCTAATGAAGTAAATATAGATGTTCCAGACAATAGAGTTACTTTATTAAATCCGCAAGCAAATTGGGGTGGAATTATGCGTGCCTTAAATACCAATAATTTTGATGTTGCCAATGTAGAATACATGCAATTCTGGATCATGGATCCTTACGAAAATTATTCTATTACCAATGAAGAAGGTTTGCCTCAAGGTGTAAATCCTGCAGATGCAAATAACCAAGTAGGAGATTTATATATTAACTTAGGTAACGTATCTGAAGATATTTTAAAGGACAATCGAAAAATGTATGAAAACGGTTTGCCAGAAGAAGATACAGATGTAAATACCAATGCTACAGTTTGGGGTAGAGTGCCAACAAACCCATCTATTATTTATGCATTTAATGAAACTGACGCAGCAAGAACTAACCAAGATGTTGGTTTTGATGGTATTAATGATGCTGATGAAAAATTGTTGCCAGGAATTGGTAACTACGCAAATTTAGCAGATCCTGCTGCAGATAACTTTCAGTTTTTTAGAGGAAGTCAATTAGATGCTGCAAATGCTTCTCTCCTGTCAAGATATAAAGATTTTAATAACACACAAGGCAACTCACCAACGCTAAATCAATCTCCAGAACCTTTTCCTACTTCTTCTACAACCTATCCAGATGTAGAAGATATCAATAGAGACCAAACTATGAATTCTATAGAGAGTTATTTTGAATATAAAATCTCTATGAATAAAAATGATTTGGTAAAAGGAAGAAATTTTATTGTTGATGAAAAAGTAACTACTGTAACTTTAGAAAACGGATCTACACAAAAAACAACATGGTATCAGTTTAGAGTGCCTGTAAGAAGTGGAACTGCTATTAATGATATTCAAGATTTTAACAGTATTCGTTTTATTAGAATGTATTTAACCAACTTTAAAATGCCTGTTGTTGTACGTTTTGGTGAGTTAGATTTGGTTCGTGGAGATTGGAGACGTTATGTAAGAACGTTAGACCCAACTATAGATCCTGATAGAGAATTAACACAAAACGAATTAAACGATTTTGAAGTTGGAGTTGTAAGTATAGAACAAAATGAAGGTACATACATTCAGCCACCAGGAATAGAACGTGAGCGTTTGCAAGGTAGCACTACAGTACAATTGCAAAACGAACAATCTGTATCATTAAAAGTAAATAACATTCCTTCTAATGCAGTTAGAGCTATTTATAAAAACATAAGTGTAGACCTACGTCGTTTTAAAAATTTAAAAATGTTTATGCATCTGCAGAAAAATAATCCTACAGATGATTTAAATAATGATGAAATGTTGGGTATAATTCGTTTAGGAACCGATTTAAACGAAAACTTTTATCAAATAGAAATTCCTTTAAAAGTAAGTACTTCCTTTTCTACAGCTCTAGATATTTGGCCAGAAGCAAATAATTTAGATGCATTTTTAGAAGAATTTGGTAAAGTAAAATTAGAAAGAGATGGAATGGGTGTTTTACCTAACCAAATCTACACCTCTACACAACAAGACCCAAGTTTACCTTATACATTAAGTGTAAAAGGAAACCCAACTTTAGCCAAATTAAGAACCATCATGTTGGGTATAAAAAACACAGCACTTACATCAAAAAGTGGAGAAATTTGGTTTAACGAATTACGTGCTGCAGGTTTTGATAACAAAGGTGGTTGGGCTGCTGTTGTAAATGCAGACGCTAATTTTGCAGATGTTGCCAATGTTTCTTTAGCTGGTAGTGTGTCTACCATAGGTTTTGGTAATGTAGAAGATAGAGTAAACCAACGTTCTTTAGATGAAACCAAAGAGTATGATATTGCTACAACCGTTAATTTAGGTAAAGTATTAACGCCTAAAAAATGGGGTATTCAATTGCCAATGACTTATAGTGTTGGAGAAAAATTTATAGACCCAAAATTTGATCCTCAATATCAAGATGTAACTTTAAAAGACGCATTAGAACAAAATCCAAATAGTGAGTTTTCTAGAGATTATACCAAAAGAACAAGCATTAGTTTTACCAATGTAAAAAAGAATAGAAACCCAAATTCTACTAAAAAACCTAAATTTTATGATGTAGAAAATTTAGCAGTTTCTTATGCACACAATAAAGAGTTTCATAGAGATTATAACATTCAAAAATACATTAATGAAAACGTAAGAGCTTCTGCTTCTTACAACCACACTTTTACTTCTAAACCTATAGAGCCTTTTAAAAACTCGAGCTTATTTAAAAGTAAATATTTACAATTAATTAAAGACATTAACTTTAATCCAATCCCAAAAACGTTAGCTATAAACTCTAGCGTAAATAGAAATTATAGTGAGCAACAATCTAGAAATTTAGTTGCAGGATTATCTCCTCAACCAGAATTAAAACAACGTCGCTTTTTGTTTGATTGGGATTATACAGTTGGTTTCGACTTAACAAAATCGCTTCAATTAAACTTTAATGCAACCAATAGTTACATTTACGATGCATTTGGTAGTGGAGAAGAATTAGAAATTTTTGATGATTTCTTTAACACAGGAAGACCCAACCAATACAGTCAAAAATTAAATGCTACTTACAATCTTCCTATAGATAAAATTCCATTTTTAAAATTTATAAAAGCAGATTATGCCTACACAGCAGATTTTAATTGGCAAGCTGCACCTCAAGGTTCTATAGATGTTAATGGTGCTCAAGTACCTTCTGTAAATCTTATTGGAAACGTAATTCAGAATGCAAATACACACAACTTAAATACCACTTTTAATTTAGATCGTTTTTACAAAGGTTTAGGTTTTGAAAGGTTGTTACTTTCAAAATCACAACGTAAAAACTCTAAAGGATTAAAAGGAAGTGGATTACCTCCTGCACCAGGAAGAATTAACCAAAAGAAAAAATTATCTTTAGGTAAAAAAATCATAAAAGGTACTTTTGATGTATTGACCTCTGTAAAACAAGCAAAAATTAGTTATACAGAAAATAACGGACAATTATTACCAGGTTTTACAGAAGATTTTGGTTTTTTAGGTGGGCCAACAACCTCTTTTGCTTTTGGTAGCCAAGTAGACATTAGAAACAAAGCGTTAATTAATGGTTGGTTAGTAAACCCAAGAGATCCAGCTAATAGCGAATACTATAACAAAACCTATAGCAAAACACATTACAACAAATTAGATTACACCTTTACTTTAAAACCTTTTAAAGATTTAAATATAGATGTAAGAGGTAATAAAATACAAACAAGAGATATTTCTCAACAATTAGATGTTATTAATGATGGTTCAGAATTTGGGGCTTTAGATACTTCTATAAGTACTTTTGAAACTGGTAACTTTAGCACAAGTCATTCTATGATTGCTACAGCTTTTACAAATGGCGATGTTTTATTTCAAAACTTAAGAAACAATAGAGTTGCTGTATCAAGAAGAATCGCTTCTCAAAATGGTATCGATTTAAATGACCCTGCAACAGTTTTTAACCCAGATGGAACTGTAGAAGGTTTTGGAGGCGAAAGTCAACAAGTTTTATTACCTTCTTTTATGGCAGCATATTCTGGTAAAAGTGCCAATACAGTTAATACAGGATTGTTTAGAAACATTCCAATACCTAATTGGACTTTACGTTACAATGGGTTTATGAAATACAAATTCTTTAAAAAGAATTTTAGCAACTTTGTAGTTTCTCACGGTTATAAATCTTCTTACACTGTTTCTAGTTTTACCAATAATTTATTATTTGATGGAAATACAACTGGAGCTAAAAATGTAGCTGGTAATTTTGAACCTCAATTATTAGTGTCTGCAGTTACATTGGTTGATGAATTTTCGCCATTGATAAAAGTAGATATGAAAATGAAAAATTCGTTTTCTTTAAGAGGTGAGGTTAAAAGAGACAGAACATTAACTATGAACTTTAATAATAGCACTTTAACAGACATTAATGGTACAGAATATATCTTTGGTTTAGGCTATGTATTTAAAGATGTAAAGTTTAGCACACGTTTTACAGGTAAAAAACAAACCTTAAAAGGTGATATAAATTTAAGAGCAGATGTTTCTTTAAGAGATAATTTAACACAAATTAGAGCTGTAGATGAAGATAATAATCAAATAAGTGGTGGTCAAAACATTTTTTCTATTAAATTTACAGCCGATTATAGATTAAGTAATAGTTTAACAGCTTCTTTTTACTATAATCATCAAAATTCTAAATACGCAATTTCTACAACGTTCCCAAGACAGGCTATTAATGGCGGATTTAATATCATTTATAACTTAGGAGGTAATTAAAAAATTAAATTAAAATGAACATTCCATCAGAATTAAAGTACACAAAAGACCACGAGTGGATTAAAATTGAAGGCACAACAGCAACAGTAGGTATTACAGATTTTGCGCAAGGCGAATTAGGAGATATTGTATATGTAGACGTAGATACTTTAGACGATACTGTAGAAGAAGGAGAAGTTTTTGGCTCTGTAGAAGCTGTAAAAACAGTATCTGACTTATTTATGCCATTAACTGGAGAAGTAATTGAATTTAACGAAGCATTAGAAGACGAACCAGAATTGGTAAACTCAGACCCTTATGGAAAAGGCTGGATGATAAAACTAACTATTGCAGATGAATCTCAAATAGAACAACTTATAGATGCAGAAGCTTATAAAGAACTTATTCAAGGATAATCTCTTTATTATTGCAGTATGTATAACTTTTGCAATTGCATATTTAAGCCTTATGCAAATGCCAAAAACAAATATTGGTTTTAAAAATACAGATAAAATATATCATACATTCGCTTATTTTACATTAGCACTTTGTTGGTTATTTAGCTTTTATAAAAGACCCAAAGCAAAATACTTTATAGTTATTGGTTGTATTATTTATGGCATAGTTATTGAGATACTTCAAAGCATCTTAACTGTATATAGAACAGGAGATTATAAAGATGTCATTGCAAATACTGTTGGTATTTTGTTAGGATTACTCGTTTTTAACCTTTTTTTAAAAAAAATTAGCGTTAATTGATACGAATACTTGCGAATAAACCAATAATTTAATTAAATTAGCGAACTATTAAAACTCTTTAACAATGGAAATTAAGAAAAACCCAAAGTCAAACTTAGAGAATTACAGCAAAATCTTTATGCAAATTGGTCTTGTTTTGGCTCTTTTTGTAACGTACGCTGCAATCGAAAAAAAGACTTACGATAGAAATATCGGAGATTTAGGTGTTGTAAATATGAATGCTGAAATGGAAGAAGAAATTCCTATTACAGAAAGAATAGAGCCTGTTCAACCAAAAACACCACCACCACCAACTCCAGAAAAAATTGAAGTTGTAGAAGATGAAAAAGAGGTTGAAGAAACTGTTATAGAGTCTACAGAAACTGATGAAACTGAAGCTGTAGAAGTTGAGGAAATCGTAGAAATACAAGAGGTAGAAGAAGTTGTAGAAGATGTAAGTTTTATGATTATTGAAGATGTACCTGTTTTTCCTGGTTGTAAAGGAAATAAAAATGAGCTAAAAGCTTGTTTTAGTAAGATGGTTCAAAAGCATTTTTCTAGAAAATTTGATACAGATTTACCAAATCAGTTAGGTTTAGATCCAGGTAAAAAAAGAGTTTTTATTGGTTTTAAAATTGATAAAAACGGAAATATTGTTGATGTAAATGCTAGAGCACCTCACCCAAAAATTAAAAGCGAAGTAATTAGCGTAATGAAAAAATTACCTAAAATGAAACCTGGAAGACAAAGAGGAAAACCAGTAGGTGTAAAATATAGTATTCCTTTTACATTAATTGTAGAGTAATAAAAATTATATTGCCAGTAAATGGCAAATAGCATAAAAAAGCCAGTGAAAATTTCACTGGCTTTTTCTATTTTAAAAACGACTTAGTCTATAACATTTAAAAACCTTTTAATGGCATTTTAAGCTAGCGAATTAATAAAACCTATAGTTTTGTTATTAAAATTCTCTGGCTGCTCTACATTAACTACATGCCCACAATTATCAATTATATGCAATGAAGAAGAAATGTGTTTAGCAACAATATTTTTAATAGAAGGCAAAAACAAATGATCTTCTGCACCCATCACATATAAAGTAGGAATTTTTATGTCTTTAGTTCTAAAAAAACGCAATAAAGGATTAATTTCTGACGTTAACTTAAACCAACGTATAAACTCTTTCTGATATAATTTCTTTGCTTCATTAACAAACAATAATCTAGATTTTTTATGGTTTTTCTTTGGCATAATAATAAATGCAAAGAACTTATATAATAACATATAAGGCACCACAGATTTAAAAATAACGCCTAACTTCATCAAAATTTGCGAACGAAAATTCAACTTAATAATGGCACCACCCATAATCATACTTTGTACCAATTCTGGTCTTTTTTCAGCTAAATTTCTAATAAGAATAGTTCCTAAAGAGATACCAATAAAATGCGATTGTTTAATTTTTAAATGCTCAATAACCTCTACAATATCATTGGTAATCGAATCAAAAGTGTATTTAGGGTTAAAGGTGTCTTTTAAAGTTGGTTTGCTATTTCCATGACCTCTTAAATCTAAAATCAAAACATTAAAATGCTTCTTAAAATCACGCACTTGTTTGTACCAAATAGAGCTGCTTCCTCCTGCTCCATGCACAAAAGTTACCCATTCTTTAGAAGTTGTATGAGAATATGAATAATAATTTAGCAAATGATTTTATTAAGATTAATCATCAAAAATAAGGCTTTTAATTTTAAGCATAAAATTACCAATTACAGTCAATTTTTAATTTCCAATTTATAACCAACTCCATGCACATTTATCAATTTTATAGAGTTGTCTTCTTTTAAAATTTTTCTAAGTTTAGAAATATAGGTATCTAAACTCCTGCCCACAAAAACACCATTATCTTCCCAAACTTTTTTGGTTAATTCTTCTCTCTTAATAATCTGATTTGGGTTTGATACAAAAATTGCTAACAACTCACACTCTTTTTTAGATAAGGTAATCTCTTTAGCTTCTTTAATTAATTTATTCTGATTTGGGTAAAACCGAAAGCTTCCGAATTTAGAATGTTCTTCTATGACTTTCTCATTACTAGTTTTTTCTTTGTTTTCATGTATAAATAGTCTATAACAAATTCCTAAAATTATCGGAATAAATAGGTAATAGAACCAATTATTTGATGATTTTGAATTTAAAAATTTTACTTGAATTGTATAACACCTTTTTGGCAAAACTCTACCTGCACAAGGAATAATTGTCTTTTCTTTTAATTCATTTATTTCATAACTATAAGCTACTTCATTGTCTGAACATTGTAAAACTTCTACTCTGTAATTTTCACGTATTTCAGATTTTTTAATATTAGATTTTATAATTTTAACCAATACATTGGGTTCAAAACTTAACTGTTTTTCAAATGAAATTTGATATTTCTTCTCTTCAATTTCTTTAACAGGTAAAATTAATGAAGTAGCATCTTTACCACTTAATAACAATTGATTTCCAACTTGTCTTAATGTGATTTTTATTTTTTCTGAAAAGTCATTTTTATCAATTTCCTGAGGATAAAAACTCCAGAAAACAAATACCAAAATCATAAAAACTAATCCTGTAAAAACTTTCTTTTTATTCATATTGATACAAATAACGACCAATTTCATCAATTTTTACAAGCGTTGACACTTCTTTTACATTTTTTTGACACTTTTTTCAAGCACTAAAAATAGTTTTACTCAATAATCATTAAAACTAAAAAAAATGAAAAAAATATTAATTGCAATCACAATTCTATCTATCAACGTTTCTTTTTCCCAAGAAAAATTACCAATCAACATTCAAAAAAGTAGTATAAAATGGATTGGAGAATACACCTTTTATTTTGGTGGACATGATGGATTTATCAATTTTAAAAAAGGTTATTTTATCAAAGAAAATAACGTAATTACTGGTGGGGAATTTATTATCGACATGAATTCGATTACAAATACAGATATTGAAGAAAAAGTAGGTAAAGATAATTTAGTAGACCATTTAAAGAAAGAAGATTTTTTTGATGTTCAGAAATTTCCTTTGTCAACTTTAAAAATAACAAAAGTTGAATATCATAATAAAACAAGTGCAAGATTAGAGGCAGATTTAACGATGAAAGGAATTACAAAATCAATTAACTTTCAAGCAAAGTTTGATTATAAAGAAAAAGAAATGAAAACACGTTTTAAAATTGATAGAAAAAAATGGAATGTTAATTATGAAAGTAAGTTTAAAGACGGTGCAATTTCTGATGCTATTGGTTTTGAAGTTTCAATAAAATTATAAAATGATGAAAAAGAATATCCTAATTATACTCTTCACAATTTGGTCTAATATTTCTTTTGGACAAAAAAATGAATTTAATTTAATAAAACTAGATTCCACTTGGGGGCAAGAAGTGCTGCGTTTTCCTGCCAGAAATATGGATTATCTTGGTGTAGGAGAAGTAAGGTTTCCGCCAAAAGGATGGATCAAACCAGAGCATCCTAATTTTTGGTCTTATACATATGCTTGGAGCATAAATGTAAATAGAAAAATAAAAGCAGACGAATTGTCTATTAATTTAATAAAATATTTTAATAGCTTAAATAAGATTGATATGAATGATTCTAGCAATCCTAAAAAATCATTAGCATTCGTTAAGAAAATTAAAACAAGAAAATCAACCACTTTTTTTGAAGGAAAAGCAACTATTTTCGATCGTTTTGCAACTCAGAAAATGCTGGTTTTAAATGTGAAAATTGAAAGTAATTATTGTAAAAAATCACAAAAAACAGTTTTATTGTTTACCTTTTCTCCAAAAGAATTCAATCATAAAACTTGGAAAACTTTAAATAAAATTGAATTGGTAAATAAATTTTGTAAAAATTAAGAGCATGAAAAGTATCTATTTAATAATCTTTTGTTTCTTTTCATCAATTATTTTATCTCAAGAACCCAAAGAACTTTCAATTCTAAAAAATACCAAAAACTGGAAAAAAGAAATTATTAAATTTCCCATAGATTGGGCTCCAGATTTAAAGGTTACAGGTTTTGAAGAACTTCGTTTTTCTCCAAAATGGTCAGATGCTAAAAGTGATGAGTTTTGGTCTTTAGTAATGGCTTGGAAAATAAATGCAACATCTATATTTAACATAAAAGAAACACAAAATAATATTAAAAATTATTTTAATGGTTTAATGAAACCAAATCATTGGGCTAAAGATTTTCCAGATCCAAAAGTAAAATTTAAAAAAATCTCAAAAACTAACTTTACAGGAGAAATGACTTTTTTTGACGGTTTTCATACAGGAAAAGTAATTACTGTACATATAAAAGGGGATCAGTTCTTTTGTAAAAAAAAGCAAAAAAACGTTATTGTTTTTCGTTTATCTCCAAAAAACATGAATTATAAAATTTGGAAAACCTTGGAAGAAATTGAACTTGACAAAGCCTTTTGTGAGAAATAAAAGCATAAAAAAAGACGAACAATTCTGTTCGTCTTTTTTAACAACTAACTAAATTTAAAAACTACTCTACAATTAAAGTATATTCTGGTGTTTTGTTAAAAGGACAAAAGTATTTATAAGTTCCTTTTTTTAGTGTTACTTCTTTAGAAGATTCTTTTTTACCATGTTTTACCATTTTAGAAACATAAGCGTTTTTTATATGGTTTTTAGGATTGGCTCCGTCTTTTCCTTCTTTTATTAAAACCAAACCTACTTCTGGAGCAGCATTGTTGTTAGATACTTCAAAAATGTATGTTCCTTCAGATAAAGTGATTTGCTTCTGCGTAAACTCACCTTTTGTTTGTTCTAAAGAAACTGTTTTTACATTTTCTTTTTTCATCATTTTATCTTGTGCATTTGCGTTAAATGCAAAACCCATTACTACTACTAAAATTGCGATTACTTTTTTCATTATTTCTATTGTTTTATGTTTATATATTAATTTGTTATTTCGAGCGCAGTCGAGAAACCTTTTTATACTGTTGCTACTTCTACAACTTTTGCTACAGGAAAATCTACAGGTACTTCTGTTGTTCTATGAAAATAATTGGTAATGGTAATTTCGCCAATTAATAAAATAGCATCTGCTAAGCTTCCTTTGGTATAACCAGCTGCATAAAAATTTTCAACAGTTTCTGGTGTTGCTGCTCCTCTATTTACTGCAACACTTCTTGCAAATTTTGCTAAAGCGTCTAACTTTGAATCGAAAGAAGCATTTCCTGTTCTTAATTCTAAAATTTGATCTTCTGTAAAACCATTCATTTTACCAATTGCAGTGTGTGCAGACAAACAGTATACGCATTCGTTTACTTGACTTACTGCTAAATTAATTACTTCTTTTTCTTTTGCTGAAAAGCTTGTTTTTGCGTTTCCAAAAGCTAAAAAATTACCCAATGCAGTTTCGCTATGCGCAAAAGATGCATATAAATTAGGTACAAAACCTAATCCTTTTTCTAGTTGGTTAAAAATTGCTTGATTGTTTTCTGATACTTCGTTTTTTGTTGGTACATTAAATGTGCTCATAATTGTAATGCCTGCTGCAAACAGGACTTTTTTAATTGTGCTGAACTTGTTTTCAGCATCTTATTATTAACTATTGTTTACTTATTTTCTTTTTTTGAATCATCGTTTTAAGAAGTTGAGATTTCTCGACTGCGCTCAAAATGATAATTACATTTTCTTTTTATATAACTTCTAATTTTTACAAGTGCAAATTTGTTGTTCTGGGTTTTGCTCATCATAAGTTTGGTAACCCCAACAGTTTGGACATTGTGTTTCTGCTATTGTTTTCATAATTCTTATTTTATATTTTGATTAAATAACTTATTCTGTTTGACTCTGCAAAGATGCAACCGACTTTGACCTTTAAAAATGGACAAAAGTTCCTTTGGTTTGGACAGTGTAAAAACTTACTTTAATCTATCTATTTTTTGTCTTAGATTTCTTTCTGATAGTAATCCTGTGTGTCTATCTACTGCTTTTCCGTCTTTAAAGAAAATAAGTGTTGGTATATTTCTAATGCTAAATTCTGCAGCCAGTTCTTGATAATCATCAACATTTACTTTTTTGATGATAACCTCCTCTTTTAATTCATCTGCCAATTTGTTAATAGTTGGCAATAAAGTTTGGCAAGGGCCACACCAATCTGCATAAAAATCTAACATTACATTATTGTTGTTTTCAATAATGTTTTTTATATCTATTTGTTCTAATTGTGTTTCCATTTTTTATTGTTTTAATGCTGTAAAAGCGTTATTGTTTTTTTTTGATACTGCAAAGATGCAACCAACATCAACCTTTAAAAATGGACAAAAGTTCCTACTGTTTGGACAGGATATATTGTTAGGTGTTTTAAAAAATATAGAAAACAAAAGAGGCTGTCTGAAAAGTCAAGAAATTAATTACTTGTCATATTGAGCCTGTCTTGAGCGAAGACGAAAAGCTCAGTTTGACACACTTAACTACTTTTTAGACAGCCTCTTATAAATTTTAATAAAAAAGTATTATTAATTAAACTAGCACTGACTTAGGTGTTTTTAAACCTTTAACCAATAACCAAATAGGAAGTGTTAATTGAATTAAGCCCATAGGTAATAGCAAATCTATACTAATGCTATGTCCAAAAATTGAAGACATTACCTGTACAAACATCAAAAGAACTGCAAAAATTCCAAAACCTGATATAATTCTTGGAATTAACTTTGAAACATATAAAGTAACATAAAGCACAAAAACTGGAAAACAAGAGATGAGAAGGTAAAAATAATGTGTCCACCAATGTTTTTGAGAAGCTAAAACTCCCATCACTTTTAAGTAACTAGAGGCTGCAACTTTATTTTTCACATACTCTTTACTAATGTCTAGCATAGATAAAACACTTACATTATCAATCATCATCATAATAAAGTTTACCAAGCAAAAAGCGAGATACAAATAAGCCAAATTAACGTGCTGTTTTTTAAAAATAGGAAATAAAATTACTGCTATTATTATTGTGGCTATTCCGTTAAAAACTCCAAGTATAGTAGAAGAAATGATACTAGTTGAATTTTCTGAAGCTAAGGTCAGAAAGTTATCTGAAAAAAGAAAAGGTCCTTGTAAAAATTGAAAAATAGCTACTCCAGAAACAAAAACAAACAGTAATAAAAAACCACTTATTTTGCTTATTTTTTTAATTAAAATCATGATTCGTTGGTTTTAAAGGTTAGTACTAACCTAAAAGACGCTTAGCATTGGCAAATGGTTGCTTAATACTCTTTTTTAAACTGCAATGGAGATTTTGAAATAGCTTTGGTAAAAAAGCGCGTAAAATATGCAGGATCGTTAAAACCGAGTTCAAAAGCAATTTCTTTTACTGTTTTATCAGTATAAATCAATAAGCGTTTTGCTTCTAATAAAATACGGTTTTTAATAAAATCTGAAGGTGTTTTTGTACCCATTTTTTGAAAATGTTTGGTAATCGATTTTGGTGATACTCCTAGCCTATTTGCGTAATCTGTGACTGCATGTAGCGTTTTAAAATTTTGCTCTACCAACAAACTAAAATCTTTAAAAAGACGGGTTTCTGTGTCTTCTTTTACAACGTGATTTTCCTTTTTAACACGAACAGAATTAATAATAAATTGCTTTAAATAAGACTGCAACATATCATATTGTGCTGTTTCGTTTTGTTGAAATTCTTCAATTAAACTCTCTAAAATAAATTGTAGTTTTTGAGTGTCTTTTTTGCAAGGTTTTACAAATGGCGTTTCGTAAATATTATTAAAGAGAATTCCATTACAAGCCACTTCTTTATCATGCGTTTGTATGCAGTAAAAATCTCTTACAAAAGTAAGTTTATAAGCAGTTTTAATCTGTTCAGAATCTACTGTAAACACTTGTCCTGGAGATAGAAAAAAAAGCACATTGTCTTCAAAATTATATTGCTCAAAATCAATATTATAAGTTCCTTTTCCTTCTTGAATCCAATAAATAGAGTACGCATTTTGTTGCACAGAATGATCTATGGTACAGGCTTTATCAAACTGAACTGTACTTACTGAAAAAGTGTCTTTAAAAGAATATTTTGTAATGTCTTGGACTGCCAAATTGTGTGTGGTTTTTCTTTGTTGGTCGTAAAAATAAATAAAACCTTTAATGTATTAAAGAAATGATATTTTTCAAAATTAAATAAATTGCATCTTTGAATTTTGGAAAAAATAGGAGACATAGAAATTCGAAATAATTAGAATTATACCTTTCACAGAGACTTTTGGGATTTTAGATTTGTAATACTTTATTATAAATCAAATTCTAACCCCAAAAAACAGAAATTACAAGCCTATAAATTAACTTACAAAAAGGTTTCATTTCTTTTTGATTATCTTTAAAGCAAATAACTAATGTGGTTATCATGTTAGATAGTTTACAATGAATACTGAAACATCTATAGCAGCTGAAATTTTTAAAGACATTTCTTTTTCAGAAAAAGAGATTCAACTTATTAATAGTAAGTTTGAAAAAGTGTCACTAAAAAAAGGAGACGTTATTTTGGTTCCTGGAGTTTTTGCTGATCATCAATATTATGTGCATAGTGGTTGTTTAAGATCGTTTTTTGTAAACGATTTAGGCAAAGACCATACAACCCAATTTGCTATTAAAGATTGGTGGATTTGCGATTATATTTCTTTCTTCACTTTCCAAAAATCTGTAATGAGTATTGAATGCCTTCAAGATGCAATTGTATATAAACTTTCTAAAAAAGATACAGATTACCTTTGTGAAGCTATACCAAAAATAGAAACCTTTTTTAAAAAGAAAATGGAAAGAGCATTTGCTAGTTTTCAAAAAAGAATTCTCGATTATTTATCCCAACCTGCAAAAGAAAGATATATAAAATTTGTAACAAGTTATCCAGAAATAGAAAAATGTATTAAAAACTACCACATTGCTTCTTATTTAGGAATTACTACAGAAAGTTTGAGTAGAATTCGCAAAACCACCTCTATAGAATAGATTTCTTACCATACATCAATTTTTTTTCGTGGATAATAATTTAAGTTTGTAATTAAATTAAAATTCTCCCTTTTAAAAATTTATGACCCCCCAATACTAGCATATTAATTATGCAGAAAAGCGTAAGTGTTTACTTGCGCTTTTTTTATTTTAAGGCTTTTAAATTAATTTACTGATGTTTTTTATTAGAAAAAACGTTAGCATTAGCAAGTAAAAAAGTTAATAATGCAGGTAAAACCCAACCTAAACTAGAATTAGCCAATGGAATTATATTTTTAATTCCTGTCAAGTTTTCTCTAGGAATAATAAAGCCTAAAAAATCTGGAATGCTAAATACAAAAGTGACCAAAACCACTGTTCTAAAAACCGTTTTTGATGCATATTTTTCAGGTACAATATTTAACAAAATCAACACAATAGTTATTGGGTACAAAAACATTAAAGCTGGTACTGCTAGTGTAATGATAAAATCTACTTGATAACTTCCTACAATAATTCCAATAATAGATGCTATTGCTGCAGTAATAATGTATGCTTTTTGTGATTCTTTACAAACTCCTTTAATATAATCTGCGGTTCCTGTTACAATACCAACTGCAGTTGTAAAACACGCTAAAGCTACTAAAACACTTAAAAAAGAGGTTCCTAAATTACCTAAAGTTTGTGTACTTAAACTTGTTAGAATTTCTGTTCTTGAGGCTTCTTCTGTAAATGTGGATGCTAATAATGATCCACTTAAAATTAATCCTCCATAAATTAATAACAAACCTGTTCCTGCAATTAATCCTGCTTTTCGAATTAGGTTTCTCTTGGCATCAAAAGTGGTGTGGCTGCTATAATTTAATGAAATGATAATTACAGCACCAACTACAACACCTCCAATAGCATCAAACGTTTGATAGCCTTCTAAAATACCATCTACAAAAGGAGTTGCAAAAGTTGATGGAGTTATAGTACCAGATGAAGTAAACGTTGCAATTCCTATAATTATCAATAAAATTAACACAATAATTGGTGTTAAAAACTTACCTATTAAACCAATTACTCTAGACCTGTTTATGGCGAACAGAAAGACCAACACAAAGTAAATAATGCTGGTTATTATTGGTTCTGTGTCAAAGAAAGGTTGCACAGTCATTTCATGAGTTACTGCTGCTGTTCTAGGTGATGGAATGGCTATAGCAATTACATAAATTAACAAACAATAAACTGTACTAAAAAGCGGTGATACTTTTTTACCAAAATCGTATAAAGTTCCTTGTAATTTAGCATGCGCAAAAATTGCCAAAATAGGTATGGTTACTGCTGTGGTTACAAAACCCAACACTACAATCCACCAATCTAACCCTGCTTTTGCACCTAAACTTGGTGGTAAAATTAGATTTCCTGCTCCAAAAAAGAGTGAAAAGAGTGCAAAACCTGCAATCCAAATTTCTTTTGTTTTGTTCATTAATTGGTTGATTTTTATTCTTGAAATATACATATTTTTGTGCGATGCAAAAATCAATCACTTTTAAAAATGCAAATATTTCTTTTTCTGATGTTGGAAAAGGAACTGCTGTGGTTTTAATTCACGGTTTTTTAGAAAACGCTACAATGTGGAAAGACATCATACCAGAAATTTCTAAAAGAAACAGAATAATTTCTATTGATTTATTAGGTCATGGAAAAACGGATTGTTTGGGTTACACTCATACAATGAAAGAGCAAGCAGAAATGGTTTACTTTGTTTTGAGAAGCTTACGTTTAAGAAAATACTGCTTAATTGGTCATTCTATGGGTGGTTATGTTGCCTTGGCTTTTGCGAAACTTTTTACCAAAAATATTAAAGGGTTGTGTTTATTAAATTCAACTTTTGAGCAAGATGATAATGAGCGAAAACAACTGCGTAAAAGAGCCAACAAAATGGCGCAAAATAATTACCAAAATTTGGTAAGAATGTCTTTTATAAATTTATTTAGTAAAGAAAGTAACACCCTTTTTAAAGATGAAATTGAAATAGCTATAAAAGAAGCATTAAAAACACCTGTTCAAGGCTATATAGCAGCAAATGAAGGCATGATTCTTCGTGATAATTATGAGTCATTTTTTACAAAAGCTACTTTTAAAAAGATGATAATTCTTGGCAAAAAAGATTGGATTGTTAATGCTGATAAAATGATTTCTTACGCTAAAAATAACAATATAAGTTATGCCTTACTTTCTCAAGGACACATGAGCCATATTGAAAATAAAGAGGAGTTGATTTTAGCTTTAAAAAGTTTTTTGAAGAGTTGTTGTACTTGACTTTCTGTAAAAAAGCTAACTTCTCTTAACTTTTGATTTTAAACATTAAATGAACCATTCTAAAAAATAAAGAGGCCGTCTGAAAAGTAGGTAAGTATGTCAAACTGATAATCTTAACATGACAAATAGTTAATTTTTTGACTTTTCAGACAGCCTCTTCTTATAAGTTTATATATTTCTGTTAATCTTCTTTCAAACTATTCCAACCCTGAGCTTTCAACTCAATTTCTTGGTTAGCTCTAGTTACTAAATTTAATCCTTGATTTTCAGCAGTTATATGCCCTACAATAGAAAAATTAGGATTGTCTTTTACTTTGTCAAAATCTGCAATTGGCACTGTAAATAAAAGCTCATAATCTTCACCTCCACTTAAAGCAACCATAGTAGAATCTAGTTCAAATTCTTCACAAGTAGATATTACTTGTGGGTCTAAAGGCAATTTATCTTCGTAAATTTTACAACCTACTTTGCTTTGTGTACAAATATGAAAAAGTTCTGAAGAAAGTCCATCAGAAATATCAATCATAGCAGTGGGTTTCACTTCTAATTCTTTTAAAATGCCAGCAACATCTTTACGAGCTTCAGGCTTTAATTGACGTTCAATTAAATAGGTGTAATTGTCTAAATCTGGCTGATTATTTGGGTCTACTTTAAAAACTTGTTTCTCTCTTTCTAAAACTTGTAAACCTAAATATGCAGCTCCTAAATCTCCAGAAACTACAATTAAATCGGTTTCTTTTGCGCCATTTCTATAAACAACATCTGCTTTATCTGCTTTACCAATTGCAGTTACAGAAATTAACATTCCTTTTGTAGAAGAGGTTGTATCTCCACCAATTAAATCAACTTTATAAGTATTGCAAGCTAACTGAATTCCTGCATACAATTCTTCAATAGCTTCCAAAGGAAAACGATTAGAAACTGCAATAGAAACTGTAATTTGTTCTGCTGTTCCATTCATGGCATACACATCAGATAAATTTACCATCACAGCTTTGTAACCTAAATGTTTTAGTGGCATGTAACTTAAATCAAAATGCACACCTTCTATAAGCAAATCTGTAGTAACTAAAGTCTGTTTTTCTGATGCATCTATAACTGCTGCATCATCTCCAACTCCTTTTATAGAACTGGTATGATTTAATTTAAAATATTGAGTAATATGGTTAATCAAACCGAACTCACCAAGTTCAGCCAACGACGTTTTTTGTTGATTTTTATCTTCTAACATTTGGCAAAGATAGGTACATTCTAAAAAAATACAGAATTACTTTAACACAGATATTTATTTATTTTACGATTAAAATAGTATTTTTGATAAAGTAGTTCTCATAATAAAAATCAATAAATTCGTTATACAAGTAACTTCTGTAAGTTTAAAATAGAATTCTATGTTTAAAAAGAGTCTTTTTTTATTGGTTTTAATAATGGTTAGCTGTTCTAAAAACGACGTTTTTGATACTGGTAATCAAATAATTATAGATCCAATTGCAAAATGTGAAAACGGTTTTGCAGGAGAATACCCTTGTAAAGATTATGATTTACTAACGCATTTTTCTTTAGAAGAAATTGGCAACGCAGATACTAGAGGTAATGATTGCTGGGGTTGGGTAGATCCAATAACAAAAAAAGAATATGCTTTAATGGGTACTAACCAAGGTGTAACTTTTATAGATATTACCAACCCAAAGGAAGCTGTTATTTTAGGCACACTAAAAACAAGAACTGTAAACAGTTCATGGAGAGATGTAAAAGTGCACAACTCAATTGCATATATAGTTAGTGAGGCTGATGGTCATGGAATGCAGCTATTTAATCTGGTTAAATTAAGAGAAGTAAATAACCCGCCTGTAGAATTTGTTTCTGACAGAGAATATATAGGTTTTGGTAGCGCACACAATATTGTAATTAACGAAGAAAGTGGTTTTGCCTATGTAGTAGGTACAAAAACCTTTTCTGGTGGCCCTCATTTTGTAGACATAAATACACCTTTTAAACCTAAAGAAGCTGGTGGTTATGCAGAGAGCGCTTATTCACACGATGCACAAGTAGTAACTTATAAAGGGCCAGACACAGATTATGTAGATAAAGAAATTCTAATAGGTAGTAACGAAAATGAAGTTGTTATTGTAGATGTAACTGATAAAGATAACCCCAAAAAAATATCTTCAATTTCTTACACCAATATTGGTTATACACATCAAGGTTGGTTTACTGAAGATTTTAAATACTTTATTTTAGGTGATGAGCTAGATGAAAGAGACAAAGGTGTAAATACAAGAACCATCATTTTCGATTTTACAGACCTAGACAACCCAGTTCATCATTTTGATTATGAAGGAAATACAGCTGCTATAGATCATAATGGCTATGTAAAAGGCAACTTATTTTACCAAGCAAATTACACAGCAGGTGTAAAAATTATTGATATTTCTAACATAGAAAATAAACAATTTACAGAAGTTGGTTTTTTTGATACTTATCCAAAAAATGACAATACAGCTTTTAATGGTGCTTGGAATGTATATCCATATTTTCCAAGTGGAAATATCATTATTAGTGATATTAACAATGGTTTTTTTGTAATAAGAAAAAGCAAATCTTAACATCTGTATGAAAAATTATGGGCTTCTTTTTGGGCTATTTTTTTTCATAAACTGTAGCAAAGAAAACACCTTAAATATCCCTCTTTTAAACATGGATGATGTCAAATTAACAACATCTATTAAAACACTTGGAGGTTCTAAAAACGATGCTTTTAACAGTGTAATAAAAACTAAAGATGGAGGTTATATCACAGCTGGTTTTACACAAAGCAATGATGGAGATATTGTAACTAAAACAAATGTTTCTTTCGATTTTTGGGTGGCAAAATTTTCTTCGGAAAACACTTTAGAATGGCAAAAAACGTATGGAGGTTCTAAAGACGATAAAGCCAATGCTATTATACAAACCAATGATGGCAATTATGCGATATTAGGTCATACAACAAGCAACGATTTAGACGTTTCTTTAAATGCAGGTTCTCAAGATTTTTGGTTGATAAAAATTGATACAAATGGTAATCTTATTTGGGAGAAAACTTTTGGTTTTTCTGGATTAGATTATGGTACATCTTTAATAGAAACTAAAAATGGTGGATTTCTCTTAACTGGTGTCTTAGATGTTTCTGCTTCTGGTGGACAAGGAAATGCAAAAACTACAGCTACAAAACACGCAGGAGGCGATTATTGGGCAATTAAAACAGATCATAAAGGTAATTTAGAATGGAGTAAATATTTTGGGGGTTCATTTACAGACACACCTTTGGGAATAGTAGAAACATCAACAAACAAATTTATAATTGCAGGTTCATCAGACAGTAAAGATTTTAATATAAAAAACAATAAAGGCACGTATGATTTTTGGCTGATAAAAATTGCTGCTAATGGTAGTTTGGTTTGGGAAAAAAACTTTGGTGGTTCAGAAATTGATGAAGCAAGAGCAATAACCACAACAAATGATGGTAATTTTATTGTGGTTGGAGACACTAGAAGCTCAGATAAAGACATTGCATTAAATTTTGGTGCTGCAGATGTTTGGGTTGTAAAAATAAGTCCAAATGGAGATGTTATTTGGGAAAAAACGTATGGTGGAGCAAGTTTTGATGTGGCAAGAGCTATTACCAAAACACAAGACAATAGCTTTTTAATTGCAGGTAGTTCTAGAAGTTTAGATAATGGTTTTAATAGCAAAGGACAAAATGACGCCTTAATTTTAAAAATTGATGCCAATGGAAAATTATTATGGCAAAAAACCATTGGAGGCTCTCAAATTGATTTTCTATACAGCATTGCAGAAATAACAAACAACTCAATAATAACAGTAGGAGAGAGTAGCAGTGCAGATAAAGATATACAAGAAAACAAAGGTTTTACAGATGCCTTAATTATAAAATTGAAAGAAAAATGAAAAAATATATCTATATCCTTATTGTTTTAATCTCTTTTCTTTCTTGTAACGATGGTACAGAGATAGATAAAAATATTCAGATAAAATTAAAATTTACACATCATTGGGACAAAGTTCCTATATCATCCTCAGACTTTAATAATTTTAAGTTTACCAATCTAAATGGAGAAACAATAAGCATCGTTCGTTTAAGGTATGTACTCTCTAATATCATGCTTGTAAATGGTGATGAAGTTTTTACTTTTACTGATTATAACCTCATTAATATTGGAGAAGAAAAAGGGTTAACTTTAGATTTACCAGCAAAAATTACAGCTGGCAGTTATCAATTAAAATTTACATTTGGTTTTACGAATGTAGATAACCAAGATGGAATTTATCAAGATTTAAATACTGCAAATTTTGGAGTTCCTGGAATGTTAGGTGGTGGTTATCATTATATGCAATTTGATGGAAAATACAAAAATACAAACAACCAAGATGCAAATTTTAATTACCATGCAATTAGAGCTGTAGACAATTCTAATCCTAATAACTTAAAATTTCAAGACACTTCTTTTGAAGTTGATTTAGGCACTTTAGGTATTATTAACAGTGCAGAAATTACAGTTAAAGTAAATATTGCAGAATGGTTTAAAAACCCAAATACTTGGGATTTAAATAAATTAAATACAGTTTTAATGCCAAATTTTGAAGCTCAAAAAATGATGAATGCAAATGGTAAATCGGTTTTTTCTTTGGGTGAAATAAATCAGTAAGCTAATTTGTTATTTCGACTTTATGGAGAAATCTTAAATATGAAGCAAATATCAATCTTTCTTCTCTCTTTTATCCTTCTGATGAATTGTGCATCAAAAGAAGAGGAAGTCTATAAACCAATTCCATATAATATAGAAATTCCACAACTTTTTGCTGATAAATTAATTGCACCATTAATTCCAACCAACAATCCATTAACAGTTGAAGGTGTTGCACTCGGAAAAAAACTATTTTTTGATAAAATTCTTTCTGGAAATGGAACTCAATCTTGTGCAACTTGTCACAATCCTAAAAATGCATTTACAGATAGTCAGCAATTTAGTGATGGTATTAATGGTAATTTTGGAACAAGAAATGCAATGCCTTTATTCAACTTAACTTGGAATTTCGATGAACGTTTTACTTGGGATGGAAAAGATTTTAGTTTAGAAAAACAAGCGTTTGAACCAGTTTCAAATCCAATTGAAATGCATTCTAAATGGGTTGATGTTGAGAAAAAACTACAAAACCATCCAGAATATCCAACACTTTTTATGCAAGCTTTTGGAACCCAAAAAATAGACTCTACACTCGTAACAAAAGCAATTGCTCAATTTGAAAGAACATTAATATCTGGCAATTCTAAATTTGATAAATTCCTTTTAGGAAAAGCAACTTTAACCCAAGAAGAAGAAAACGGATTCAACGTTTTTATGGACGAAGCAAAAGGCGATTGTTTCCATTGTCATGGTAGTGACAACAATCCACTTTGGACAGATAATAAGTTTCATAACAATGGTTTAGATGCCACTTTTACAGACCTCGGTTTAGGAAAAATTACTGGAGACCCAAATGATAATGGAAAATTCAAGTCGCCATCAATTAGAAATTTAGCTTTTACAGCACCCTATATGCATGATGGTCGTTTTGCAACTATAGAAGAGGTTATCAATCATTATTCAGAAGGGCTAAAATCATCCTCAACAATAGACCCTTTAATGAAGAAAGTAAATCAGGGAGGAATAAAACTATCTGCAAAAGACAAAGCCGATTTAAAAGCCTTTTTATTATCTCTTTCAGATTTCGATTTTGTTAACAATCCTACTTTTCAAGAATAATCGATAAAACCAATTGTTTTATTAGGTTTCATAATGAAAGTTTACTGTTTATCTTCGACTTATGTCGTATATTTGCACACAATTTAGATTTAATCTATTTAAAATTATGATAAAAGTTTCAGACACAGCAAAAAAGAAAGTCACAGAATTAATGTCTGATGACGGTTTTGACGTTACAAAAGATTTTGTAAGAGTTGGCGTTAAAAGTGGTGGTTGTTCAGGCTTATCTTATGATTTGACTTTTGATAACAAGAAAGAAGAAAATGATAAAGTTTTTGAAGAAAATGATGTAAAAATCATCGTAGATAAAAAGAGCTTTTTATATTTAGTAGGAACTACTTTAGAATATTCTGGTGGTTTAAACGGAAAAGGATTTGTTTTTAACAACCCAAATGCTAATAGAACATGTGGTTGTGGAGAATCATTTTCACTCTAAATTGTATCCCAACATTCCCAAAGGAAAAAGCAAAAAAGAAAAAAACTTATGAGTAAATATACTGAAGAACAATTAGAAGAAGAATTAAAAACCCAAGAATATAAATATGGGTTTTATACAGATATAGAAAGTGATACATTTCCTGTTGGTTTAAATGAAGATGTTGTTCGCGCAATTTCTAAAAAGAAAAACGAACCAGAATGGATGACTGAATGGCGTTTAGAAGCTTACAGAGTTTGGGAGCAAATGGAAGAACCAGATTGGGCAAATGTGAATTATGAAAAACCTAATTTCCAAGATATTGCTTACTATTCTGCTCCTAAAAAGAAACCTAAATTAAACTCTTTAGATGAGGTAGATCCAGAATTACTAGACACTTTTAAGCGTTTAGGAATTTCTATTGACGAACAAAAAAAACTAGCCAATGTTGCTGTAGATATTGTAATGGATTCTGTTTCTGTTGCTACAACTTTTAAGAAAACATTAGGCGAAAAAGGTATTATTTTTATGCCAATTTCGGAAGCAATTCAAGAACACCCAGAATTGGTGAGAAAGTATTTAGGAACAGTAGTTCCAACTACAGACAATTTTTATGCAGCGTTAAATTCGGCAGTTTTTTCTGACGGATCTTTCTGTTACATTCCAAAAGGCGTAAAATGTCCAATGGAATTATCTACTTATTTTAGAATTAACGAAGGTGGAACAGGACAATTTGAAAGAACTTTAGTAGTTGCAGATAAAGGCAGTTATGTTTCTTATTTAGAAGGTTGTACAGCACCAAGTAGAGACGAAAATCAATTACATGCAGCTGTTGTAGAATTGATTGCAATGGACGATGCAGAAATTAAATACTCAACTGTACAAAACTGGTATCCTGGAAATAAAGAAGGAAAAGGTGGTGTTTATAATTTTGTGACCAAAAGAGGTTTGTGCGAAAACAATGCAAAAATTTCTTGGACACAAGTAGAAACTGGTTCTGCTGTAACTTGGAAGTATCCTTCTTGTGTGTTAAAAGGAAACAATTCTGTGGGCGAATTTTACTCGATTGCAGTAACTAATAATCATCAACAAGCAGATACTGGAACTAAAATGATTCATTTGGGTAAAAACACCAAGTCAACCATTATTTCTAAAGGAATTTCTGCAGGTCAATCTCAAAATTCTTACAGAGGTTTGGTTCAGATTAATTCGAGAGCAGAAAATGCGCGTAATTTCTCTCAATGCGATTCTTTGTTGATGGGAAATGCATGTGGAGCACACACGTTTCCATATATCGAAGTAAAAAATAAATCGGCTCAAATAGAACACGAAGCAACTACCAGTAAAATTGGTGAAGACCAATTATTTTACTGTAATCAACGTGGAATTGATACCGAAAAAGCAATCGCTTTAATTGTAAATGGTTTTAGCAAAGAAGTACTAAATAAATTACCAATGGAATTTGCTGTTGAAGCTCAAAAATTATTGGAAATTTCTTTAGAAGGTTCTGTAGGATAAAAAATCTTTCTGCAAGGTTTTAAAAACCTTGTAGGTAAAAAAAGAAATGAAATACCTACAAGGTCAAAAAAAAGACCTTGCAGGAATAAAGTAAAGTAAATGAAAAAAATATTCTTCTTATTCCTTGCAATTAGCATTGTAAGCTGTAAAAAAACAGAAAAAAAGGTTGAAGAAACTTCGAAACCAAAAGTAAAATTACACCAATTAGTGGGAGGTTCAATTTTTGTAAAAAAATTAGAAGTTTTTTCTCAAGACACTACTTATACAGGACAAACAAAGCAATTTACAGATGCATACTATGTAATTTCTCATCCAAAAGGAAACTTAATGTGGGATGCAGGTTTACCAGAACAATTGGTAGTACCAGAACCTTTTGATGAGCCAAGTGGCGTTTTTAGAATTCAAAGACCAGATTCTTTGGCAAATCAATTAAAATCGATTGGTTTTAAAATTGAAGATTTTAAATATTTTGCAATGTCTCATTCGCATTTTGATCATACAGGACATGCAAATTACATGAAAAATGCAACTTGGATTGTGCAAGAAAACGAATACAATTCGGTTTTAGGAGACACTTTAAAAACTAAAAATCCTGCAGTTGCTGAGTTAAAAAATGTAAAAAAAATAAATGGAGATTATGATGTTTTTGATGATGGAACAGTAGTTATCAAATACATGCCAGGTCATACCATTGGTCATCAAGTTTTATATGTTGAAGTTTCTGGTTTAGAAAAACCAATTTTATTAACAGGAGATTTATATCACTTTGAAGAAAACAGAACAAATAAAGGAGTTCCTTCTTTCAATTATGATGTAAAACAAACCTTAGAAAGTATGGATAAGTTTGAGGCTTTTGCCAAAGAAAAAAATGCAGAAGTTATCATACAACATTCTCCAAAAGATTACGAAAAATTAAAGAAATTACTAAATAGCTTATAGCATAAAGCTTAAAGCAAATAGCTTAAAAACAATGTTAAAAATAGAAAATTTAAACGCAGAAATTGACGGGAAAGCAATCTTAAAAGGATTGAATATAGAAGTAAATGCTGGAGAAGTTCATGCAATTATGGGGCCTAATGGAGCAGGAAAAAGCACACTTGCTAACATTATTGCTGGTAAAGAAGAGTATGAGGTTACTGACGGAATTATAGAATTAAATGGTGAAGATATTAGTGAGTTAGCTCCAGAAGAAAGAGCACATAATGGAGTTTTCTTATCTTTCCAGTATCCTGTAGAAATCCCTGGAGTTTCTGTAACCAACTTTATAAAAACTGCCATTAACGAAACTCGTAAAGCAAAAGGTTTAGAAGATATGCCTGCTAAGGATATGTTAAAGAAAATTCGTGAAAAATCAGAATTACTAGAAATAGACCGTAAATTTTTATCGCGTTCTTTAAACGAAGGTTTTTCAGGTGGAGAAAAAAAGCGTAACGAAATCTTTCAAATGGCAATGTTAGAGCCAAAATTAGCCATTTTAGATGAAACTGATTCTGGTTTAGATATAGATGCTTTAAGAATTGTTGCAAACGGAGTAAACAAACTAAAATCGAAAGATAATGCAGTTATTGTAATTACACATTATCAACGTTTATTAGATTATATCGTTCCAGATTTTGTGCACGTTTTACATGATGGTAAAATTGTAAAATCTGGTGATGCTTCTTTAGCTTTAGAGTTAGAAGCAAAAGGGTATGATTGGATTAAGCAAGAGCTTGTTTAAAATAGTAGGCAGTATTCAGTCTACAGTAGGCAGTAGCTCACTCAAGATTAAATAACTCAAATTTTAAAAAGTATTCTTTCCTTATAAGTTATACAAGCATAATGCTAATGACTGCCAACTGAAGACTGAGTACTGAAGACTAAAAAAAAAATGGAATTAAAAGATAAATTAGTATCCTCTTATGTAGCTTTTGAAAATCGTGTAGATACAAATTCAGATATTCATGAAATTCGTTCAAAAGCACTTCAAAACTTCGAGGAGTTAGGTTTTCCTACCAAAAAATTAGAAGCTTGGAAATACACTTCTTTAAACTCAGTTTTAAAGCAAGATTATAGTATTTTTCCAAATAAAGAAAATGCTATAGAATTAGCAGATGTAAAAAAGTATTTTATTCATGATATAGATACCTATAAAATTGTTTTTATAGATGGTAAATACAGTTCTTTTTTATCTGAAACTACGCATGATAAAATAGATGTTTGTTTAATGTCTTCTGCTTTAACAAAATCTAAATACAAAGCTGTAATTGACAATTACTTCAATAAAATTGCAAATCAAGATAATTTAACATCCTTAAACACGGCATTTGCATCAGAAGGAGCTTACATTCATATTCCTAAAAATACTGAAGTAGAAAAGCCAATTCAAATTCTTCATTTTACAACAGGTTCTGAAACTGCAACCATGTTGCAACCTAGAAGTTTAGTTGTTGTTGATGAGAATTCTCATGTGCAAATTATAGAGCGTCATCAAAGTTTAAATAACAATCCTGTGCTAACAAATGCTGTTACAGAAATCTTTGCAGATAAAAGAGCTTTTGTAGATTATTATAAAATTCAGAATGATGATATTAATGCATCTTTAGTAGATAATTCTTATATAGAACAACAATCTAACAGTGTTGTTTCTGTACATACTTTTTCTTTTGGAGGAAATATCACCAGAAATAATTTAAACTTTTATCAGAAAGGAGAATACATAGATTCTATCTTAAAAGGAATTACCATTATTGAGGGTAAACAGCATGTAGACCATCATACTTTAGTGCATCATATTACTCCAAATTGTGAGTCTCATCAAGATTATAAAGGTATTTACGATGCACGTTCTACAGGAGTTTTTAATGGTAAAGTTATTGTAGAAAAAGAGGCACAGAAAACAAATGCATATCAACAAAACAACAATGTTTTAATTAGTGATAAAGCTACCATTAATGCAAAGCCTCAACTAGAAATTTTTGCTGATGATGTAAAATGTTCTCATGGTTGTACCATTGGTCAATTAGATGATGATGCATTATTTTACATGCAACAACGTGGAATTCCAGAAAAAGAAGGAAAAGCACTATTAATGTTTGCTTTTGCAAATACGGTTTTAGAAAGTGTTAAAATACCAGAAGTAAAACAAAGAATTGCAAAAATTATTGCCAATAAATTAGGTGTAAATATTGGGTTTGATTTGTAGGTAAATAAGTTAACTCTTTTGTGATAAGAGTTAAAGCAAATTGTCTCATTTTTTTAGTTTTGTTAAAAATCACTAACTTTATAAAAACTAACATTATGAACAAAACTATCAAAACAGTATTATTAATTGCAGGAATTGTATTAATAATTTACGGAATTTACACTATGATTCAACCAGAAGCACAAGTTTCTATTGGAGATGTAGATTTGGTAAAAGCACAAGACAACACAAATTCTTATATTACTATTGCAATAGGTGTTGTTGCTTTAGCTTTAGGCTTAGTGAAAGGAAAAAGTTAATAGACAAAAAACTACTATTTTAAAACCTCTCTTTTTGAGAGGTTTTTTTGTGTCCATTATTTTTTTTCTTTAGAATGGACATTTTTTCCCTCACTAAAAATAAAAGCATTTTTTATCTGCTACTTTTCTTATACAACAACGTAAAAAAACTTTACTCAACAGCAGCAATAGCCGCTCTTAAAAACTCATTTTCTTTAAACCAAGACAAACCAAAACGTACAATAACCATTTCTTGGTCTGGTAAAATATAAACTCTTTGTCCTTGATAGCCATCTGCAAAATACATGCTTTTAGGTACATCTTTAAACTGTTGTTCTGCATTTAACCAAAATTGCGCTCCATAAGTTCCATTAGAAGTTGGTGTTGGAGTAGTTACATAATCTACCCAATCTTTTGTAAAAAGTTGTGTTCCATTCCAATTTCCATTATGTAGGTATAAAAGCCCAAATTTTGCCCAATCTCTTGCTGTTGCCCAAGAGTAGGAAGAACCTACGTAATTTCCGCTTAAATCGGCTTCTAAGACCATAGAGTTCATTCCTATTTTATCAATAAAATTAGTATACCAAAAATCTAAGTATTCTTGGTGTGTTGTAAACTGTTTTCTTAAAATTCCTGATAATAAATTTGTGGTTCCTGAAGAGTAATTAAAAGTTTCATTAGGCTTGCCAACCAAAGGTTTATTTTCTTGCATTTTGGTCATATCTCTTTCTAAAAAGAGCATTTTTGTAGCATCAGAAATTTCGTCATAATTTTCATCCCATTCTAAACCAGAATTCATTTGCAATAAATTATTAATGGTGATGTTTTTTCGTTCATCATTTTGCCAAGATTCAATGGGAGCTTTGTTATTTACATTTAATTTTCCTTGATGTTGTAAAACTCCAAAAACGGTACTTAAAATGCTTTTGGTCATGGACCAACCTAATATTTTAGATTCTTTATGAAAACCATCAGCATATTTTTCTGCAATAATTTGATCCTTGTAAATAACAACAACTGCTCTTGATTTGTTTCTTTTTCGAAACAAAGTATCTATAGCCGTTTTTAGTTGATTATAATTGATATTTGCAAAAACAGTATCTTTTTGAGGGCCATTTCCATAAGGAAAAGGTGTAGAATTATCTGGCTTTAATCTTTTAGGAACTAAATAATTAGCAGTTTCATCTTCGTCTGTTAAGGTTAAAACACTGCCCAAACCTTTTCTAAAAACTGCTTTTCTGGTAAGTAAACCAAAAGCTGATGATGTTGCTATTTTCTTTTTTAAATCTACTTCATCTGAAGCCAAGTTAACAGGAGAAAAATTATTATCTGTGGTATCTGTAAATTCTAAAGTTCTCCCTGCAACAAATACAGAAGATGCAGTGTTTTTTGCAGAATAGCCTGATAAAATATTCAGTTTTGGATAATTGTAAGCTACTACTACAATAATTAGAACCAATAATAACAGTAAAATTCGTTTAAAAATTTTCATAGAAACATATTTAGTTCAGTAAAAATAATCAATTTAAATATCATTCTTTTTAAGTACGTAAAATTACTTGATTCTAAAATCACGGTTTTCTTCTCTAATCATAAACCTCTGATTTTAATAGTTTTATAAATCGTTTTTAATCAACTAAAAATTATGGCAACAACATCTCCCAACTCAAAATCAACAACAAACGCAACAACAACTAAAAAAACTGCTACAAAAAAGTTGATTCCTGGAATTTCTGAAGAGGTTATTACAGAACTAAGCAAAGAAATTAATAGCATGCTTTCGTTTGCGGTTTATAACGGAATTACAGTGAATACTGATGTAAATGCTTTAATTCAAAACAGTAATGTTGATGATTTGATTAACGCACACAATTTGTTGTGTAAAAATGTTGCGCCTGCTACTCCAAAATCTATTCGTTTTACAAAACAACTCAATCAAGAAAGTAATGAAAAGTCCATTTTTAACAAGCTTCCCTTACTTAGAAATTTAATTTTATTGGCATTATTTTTTTTAGTTGCATACATCGCAACAGGAATGACAACAGAGGTGAATAACGATTCTTTAGACAAAGGAATAATGGAAAATAGTGGGATTCCACTTTTATTAAACATTGTTTATTTAAGTTCTATTGCTGGCTTGGGAGTATTATTTTATTTGCTAAAAGATGTAAGTACCTCCTTAAAAAATGGTTCTTTAATACCAGAGAATGCAATTTCTTACTTATCTCAAATCATTTTAGGGATTATTGCAGGTTTAATTATGTCAGAAATTATTGCTTTTTATACTACAGATCCTCAAAAAATTAATTTGTTTAATAAAAGTGTTTTGGCTTTAGTGGGTGGTTTTTCTTCGGATGCAATTTTTAGTATTTTACAAGGAATCATCAACAGAATTAAAAATATTTTTCTAATTTCTAATCCATCCAACTAATGTATAAAAACCTAATTTTATTGTTTATAACAGTTTTTTTCTTGTCTTGTGCAGGTTTGCCCAACTCTACAGCAAAACTCTCTAAAAGTGTGATTGATGAGGGTGATGCAATGCATCAATTAAACATCTCTTTGGTCAATCAATTATTTACAGAAAGAAGAGCGCGTTTAAACAATTTTATCACCACCAAATACACACCTGCTGTTATTAAAAAATATCAAAATTTATTACCTGCAGATGTAGATTATAAAAAGGAGTTGCCAAATATTATTGAAGCGATTATTCCTGTTATCAATAGAAAAAGAGACTCTTTACAAGATTTATTATTGAATCAACAGCAAAAAATAGTTTCAAGTTTAAACACAAATTTTATTACTTATGCTAAAGCAACTTCTTCGTTACAAAACATTATTAATTCTGCTGTAAAAGTAAAAGATGCAGAAGAGAATGCTTTATCTGCTATCAATCAACTAACAGGAAATAAATTGAATTTTAAACAAATAGAAAGCAAAATGGATAGTTTACTAAACAAAACAGGTTTAGGAATGGGAAAATTATTAAAAGTCGAACAAATTATAAAATAAAAACGATGAGTGATATCGATTGGAATGCTTTAGCAGAAAAAGCAGCTTCTCAAACAGATGCCGAATTTAAAACCCAATTAGCTGGTTTAACAAGCTTAAAAACCTCTGAAATTGATACGTTTATTTCTGAAAGTAATATTAGTAATAAAGACGCTTTATCGGTTTTAAAAGAAATTAATAATGCTGCATTGTCTAATAACGAAAAAGCAAATTCTATCTCTAACATTAAAAATGGAGTTGGGTTTTTAGTAAAATTAGTTTCGAAAGTAGTGTAATAACAAAATCTTATCATCATTTCTATAAGTTTAAAAAATCAAGGTTTATCTTTGTGTTTTAAAATGATTTGTATGATTCATGTTGATAAAATTAGAAAAGACTTTCCTATTCTAAAAAGAACAGTTCACGGAAAACCTTTGGTGTATTTTGATAATGCTGCAACCTCACAAACACCTCAAGTGGTTATAGATACTATTGTAGATTATTATAGTAATTATAATGCAAATATTCATAGAGGTGTACATACTTTAAGCCAAGAAGCTACAGATAAATATGAAGAAGCTCGTATTAAAATTCAACAACATTTTAATGCAAAAAAAGCTTACGAAATTATTTTAACATCTGGTACAACTCATAGTATTAATATGGTTGCTTCTGGTTTTGCTGCTCTTTTAAAAGAAGGTGATGAAATTATTGTTTCTGCTTTAGAACATCATTCTAACATTGTGCCTTGGCAAATGTTGTGCGAAAAAACTGGTGCAGTTTTAAAGGTTATTCCAATGAAATTGGATGGTTCTTTAGACATGGAAATCTATCATAAATTAGTAAATAAAAAAACAAAATTAGTTTTTTGCAATCATGTTTCTAATGCTTTAGGAACCATAAATCCTATTGAAAAAATCATTGAGATTGCTCATAATTTTGGTGCTGCTGTTTTAATAGATGGTGCCCAAGCAACACCACATATAAAACCAGATGTACAAGCTTTAAATGTAGATTTTTATGTGGCTTCTGCTCATAAATTGTGTGGACCAACAGGAGTTGGAATCTTATATGGTAAAGAAGAATGGTTGCAGAAATTACCTCCATATCAAGGAGGAGGAGAAATGATAGAAACCGTTTCTTTTGAAAAAACAACTTATGCTGGTTTGCCTCATAAATTTGAAGCTGGAACACCAAACATCTGTGGTGGAATCGCTTTTGGAGCAGCAATAGATTATATGAATACAATTGGTTTTAATGAAATTGCAAAGTATGAAGACACACTTTTACAATATGCAACCCAAGAATTATTAAAAATAGAAGGCTTAAAAATTTACGGAACAACTGCAAAAAAAACAGCTGTAATTTCTTTTAATGTTGATGAAATTCATCCTTATGACATTGGTTCTATTTTAGACAAATTAGGCATTGCAGTAAGAACTGGACATCATTGTGCACAACCCATTATGGATTTCTATAAAATTCCTGGAACAATTAGAGCTTCGTTTTCATTTTACAACACCAAAGAAGAAATAGATGTTTTAGTAAAAGGTGTTAAAAGAGCAGTAATGATGCTTTCTTAATTCTTTTTAAAATCTAAATAAAACAAAAAGAGGCTGTCTGAAAAGTAGTTAAGTATGTCAAACTGAGCCTTTCGTCTTCGCTCAAGACAGGCTCAATATGACAAGTAGTTAATTTTTTGACTTTTCAGACAGCCTCTTTTTAGTACTAAATTTAATTAAAAATCTATTATCTTAAAGATGCAGAGTAGTTTGTAGAATAATCATCTGCTTTTGCTAAGCCATTTGTAGCAGCAGTAAAATTAGAGCCGAATTTTTTATCGATTGCTTCTAACATCTTATTTGCCAATAATGCATAACCTCTAGCTGTTAGGTGTACACCATCTAAACTTATTAAACCTCCTCTAACTAAACTTGTGTTCATTACATACTCTCCAAACATAATTCCTGAAGATGCTTCAATTAAAATATTTTTAAAGTCTACCAAAGCAATATTTTGATTCGCAGCCACTACTTCATCAATAGCAGTGTTATAAGCGTCTGTAGCTTTTTTAATTTTTGCTTGCTCTTGTGGAGTTAATACCCATTTATCTGCTAAAGCTACACCTACACCATTTACACTTAAAGGGTTGTTAGGATCTGCTAAAGTACCAATAAAAGAAGAAGCTGGTAACACAAATAAATCATCTTTTGTTGCTTGTCTAAACTGTTTTAAACCTGCAAAAGCTGGATTTAATGCTTCTAAATCTGTTAAATCTTCATCTACAATAACAACAGCATTTTGTCCTGCAGAAAAACTAATTGTTCTTTTAGCTATTTCTGCATCTGCTTGTGCTTGTGTTACTACTTTTAATTGAACTAAACCTGCAAAAGCTTGTTTAATACCTGCATTATAAGCAGCGTAAGCTCCATTTACTTGTGTTGCAAGAGCATCACTCATAGGAATCGGATTATAAGGTACAGTTGTAAAATGTGCCAAAGAAGTAATGTATGGTACATTAGCTACAACGCCTTTTGCTCCTCCAGAAGTTAAGGTAGCAACCATACCTGAAAATGCTTGTTTAAATACAAGTGGGTTTGTAATATCATTAGACCCATAAGTTCTTGGATCTAAATTTCCTGTAGGGTTTGTAGCTGATGGAGATTGGTCTACACCAGAACCTCCAGAAGTAGCATAACTTAAAACATCATTACCTCCCATTTCACTTAACGTAAAAAAAGTTGGGCTTTGAGCCATTGCATCTCCTAATACTGTAGCTGCTGGGCTTGATGCCATTCTTGCATAATATGGGTTGGCAGCTCCTACTGGAACTCCTGCTGGATTTCCATAATTTGGAGCAATTATATGAAAGCTTTTTGCGCCTGGAATACCAAAGTTGTTTAAATTACCACTAACAGAAGAAGTAACTTCTGTAGTTGGTACTGCACTTAAAGGTGCTGGTCCTGCTCCTTTAAAAACTAATCGTGGGCCTTGAATTACATTTCCTAAAAATAACAGACCTCCAATATTATCATTCATTAAAGGTTGTTTAAATTCTCCTCCACCAGCCATTGCAAATTTACTTGCTAAAATGTTTGGAAAAGAGTTTTCTTGAGCAGCAATAAACAATCCTCCATCTGTGAAACCTGCAGTAAAAGAAGCACCAACAGCTACATATTTGGAAAAGTCTAAATCGCCTTTATTTAATTGTACTACTTCAGCCTCTTTTTCTAAAATTGGGTCAAAGTCACTACTTTCTTCACAAGAGGCAAAGCCAATAGATAAAAGAAATAAGCCTATATATTTATAATTTTTCATAAATGATTTGTTTTTTTAGTTATTAATTGTCCAAGATAAGTAGTATTGAGAACCAATAGCACCAACACCTGGAGCACTAACATATTCATTACCTGTTAAGTTTGCTCCTCCTAATTTAAATACAGATTTTAAGCTTGGTACTGTATAATTAATTTGTGCATCTAAAACTGTTCTAGCAGTTACAGTAGACTCGTGAAAAGTAGCTTCCCATCTGTATTTATCTTGCCATCTTGCATTAATGTTAAAGCCAAAATTTTCAAATAGATTTGGGTTTCCGAATTGTAATTTTACTTTGTGTTCTGGTGTATTAAATCCTGCTTGAAAATCTGGATCACTTGCTTGGTCAAAATCAAATTTTGCATACGTATAGTTTGCTCCCAAGTTAAATCCATTTAAGATTTTTGTATTTATACCAATTGTAGCACCATAAGAACTGATGTCTGCTGCTGAGTTTGTATAAGTTTGAAACGCTGTAAAATCGTTATTTCCTAAAGCAACCAAAGCTAATGGTACTTGAGCACCTCCTGGCCCAACAGGAGCTGTTTGTGTTAAGGCAACATCTCCATAAAATGGAACAACAACATTTTTGTTCGCAATAAAATCTTCATATTGATTGTAATAAACACTTAAATCTATAGTTACATTAGATTCTCCTGCTGCTACTAAACCTCTATATCCTACTTCATAAGCAGTTACTCTTTCTGGTTTTACTAAAGCTACATCTGCACTTGTTGGTAACTTTGTATTATCTGCTGCAAAAGCTACAACAGAAGCTTGAGAAAATGCGTTTTCATAAGCAGACCTTCCAGATACAGATATTGTTGAAGCACCACCTGTAAAGTTTTGACCAATAGTACTAACTAATAAAGGTTGTGTATTATACCTGTCTAAATTGTCTGGAGCAGAACCCACTAAGAAACCTCTACCTGCATTTAAACCAATGTATTGATCTTGTGTAGTTGGATTTCTAAATCCTGTTTGAAAAGAAGCTCTAAAGTTTTGGTTTTTATTTTCTCCTGCTGCATACGCAAATGATACTCTTGGAGAATAGTTCCCGTCAAAATTTTGTGCTTTATCATAACGTATAGAAGCAGTTAACTTTAAACGATCATCTTCTAAAAACTTTTTCTGCATTTGAGTGTAAACTCCAAATTCATCATAATCTATAGGTCCATCATTATCTGTAAAAATACTTCCTTGAGAATTTAAAGAATACAATCTATAAGAACCTCCTATTTGAAATTCTGCCCAATCTATAACGTCTTGAAAATTATAGTTTGCATCTGCATGATACAATTTTGTATTGTCTTGAAATTTAGATCCTGTTACCAAATCTGGATCTGAAGTTACTTTATCAAAAGCAGCTTTAAACTCTGGTGTTCCTGGAAGAAATCTTCCTGTGTCTGCTATAGCTCTTGCAGTTGCATGAGAACCTGTTGCAAAGAAAGTTCCTGCATATTCTGTAAACCATTGGGTATCGCTTTTCCATTGTCTGTTAATATTAATGGCTGCAAAACGAGTATCGTAAGAATTACCTGCATCTTCGCTAGTTACATATCCTCTTACAAAAAAGTTTTTACCTCTAAACTCTAACTTGTGTTGTTCTAACAAAAAGTCTTGAATATTATATCTATTGGTACCTTGGTAAATAGTATTTCCTACACCAAACTTAGAGTTCCAAATTACTTCTAAACGATCATCTCCAAAAGGTCTATAGTTTAAAGACCCACCAAACTTTACGCTTTTAGCTTCGTAGTTCATTAAATCTCTTTCTTCATAACCTGTTCTACTTACGTTTCCAATAGCTCCTCCTAAATTGGTAGAAACCTCATCTCCATAAACATTTAAACCATCATAATTTTTATCAGATTGTCTGTCTCCAGCAATAAACTCTCTATTTCTAGTATTTCTATAGTCAGTTGCAAACCACTCTGTACCATCTAAATAAGATAGTGTTGCTTTTGCTGCAAACTTATCAGAAAAAGCATACGCCATTCTAATATTAAGATCGTAATATTCATTTGTACCAGCAGCTTCTTGAGAAGTAACTCCACCTTTTAAAGAAACGCTTATTCCTTGATCATCAAAAGGATTTTTACTAGTCATAAACATAATACCATTAAAGGCATTTGCTCCATATAATGCAGAAGAAGCACCAGGAAGTAACTCTACTGTTTTTACATCTAATTCAGACATTCCTAACAAGTTACCAATTGCAAAGTTTAAAGCTGGTGATGAGTTATCCATACCATCTACCAGTTGCATAAATCTTGTATTTGCAAATGTTGCAAATCCACGTGTATTTACAGATTTAAAGGTTAAACTGTTGGTATTAATATCTACTCCTTTTAAATTTTCTAAACCATCATAAAATGAAGGTGCAGAAGTATTTTTAATAGCTCTACTATCCATCCTTTCTATAGTTACAGGAGACTCCATAATACGTTCTGGAGTTCTAGAAGCAGAAACTACAATCTCATCTAAAGAAGTTTCATTTTCTTTTAGGCTAACTTCTACTTTTTGATTGTTTTTTGTTATTTCTATTTTTTCTGTTTGAAAACCTAACATAGAAATTTCTAGTGTAAAAGGTGGGTTGTCTGACACGTTTAAAACAAATTTTCCATCAAAATCTGTTGTTGTTCCAACAGCTTTTCTAGAAATTTTAATGTTTGCACCAGGAAGTGTTTCTCCTGTTTTTGCATCTTTAACTGTACCTGTTACAGTGGTTTGAGCTACCATTGTTACACTACCAAAAGCTATAAATGCTAAAAGTAAAATCTTTTTTATCATAATTTGAATTATTTGTTAACTAAGATGCAAAATACAATTTTTTTTGAATTTGATATTATTATCCTATAAAATTTATGTTTTTAATAAAATAAAAGACTTTTTTATATCGTATTAGATTTGTTTAATCGATTCTGTTTATGTCTTTTTAAACAATTTAGATATTGTACATTTGCGGTTTAAAATTACTTTTTGTTGAAAACAATTCAAGATATTTCTAACTTTTCATCCAAAGAAAAAACATTTGTTACTATTGGTACTTTTGATGGCGTACATTTTGGCCATCAGAAAATAATAGAAAAGTTGGTTATAGAAGCTAAAAAGGAACATAAAAAATCGGTTTTATTAACTTTTTTTCCTCATCCAAGAATGGTCTTACAAAAAGGCAGCAATATTGAGTTGATTAACACCATTGAAGAGAAAAAATTACTGTTAAAAAAAACAGGGTTAGATTTCTTAATTATTCATCCTTTTAGCAAAGATTTTTCAAGGATGTCTGCTTTAGAGTTTGTTCGAAATATATTGGTAAATCAACTAAACATTTCTAAACTAATTATTGGTTATGACCATCACTTTGGTAAAAATAGAGAAGGAAACATTGTGCAATTAACTGAATATAGTCATTTATATGATTTTAATGTCGAAGAAATTCCTGCACAAGATATTGACGATGTTTCTGTAAGTTCTACAAAAATTAGACATGCTTTGCATTCTGGAAATTTAAAAACTGCAAATAAATATTTAGGTTATAATTTTACATTGAATGGCAAAGTTGTAAATGGTAAAAAATTAGGTGGTAAAATTGGATATCCAACAGCAAATATTGATATTAAAGAGTCTTACAAGCTTATTCCTAAAACTGGTGTTTATTTAGTAAAATCTACAATTGATAAAAACATAATTTTTGGTGTTATGAATATTGGGAACAGACCCACTGTAGATGGGAGTTACCAAACCATAGAAGTCCATTTTTTTGATTTTAATCAAGATTTGTATGGAAAAAACTTAACTATTGAACTCCTCTATTTTTTACGTGATGAACAAAAATTTGACTCAATAGATGCGTTAATTCATCAGATAAAAAAAGACGAAAAAACTGCAAGAGATTATATAAAAAACAATCTCTAAATCTGCGTTGTTTAAGTCTTAAGCTTACTGTATCTTTGCTGCTTTAAAAGCATAGAAAATGTTACAAGTACAATTTATTAGAGACAACAAGCAAATTGTTTTAGAAGGTTTAGCAAAACGTAATTTTGCGGATGCTGAAACAATTATTGAGGAAGTTTTAACTGCTGATGAAAATAGAAGAAAAACTCAAGTTGAGTTAGATAATGTGTTGGCTGAATCTAATAAAATATCTAAAGAAATTGGAGGCCTTTACAAATCTGGAGACATACAAAAAGCAAACCTTTTAAAAGAAAAAACAGGTCAGTTAAAAACACAATCTAAAGAGTTGGCAGAAAGTTTAAATACTTTTGCTGATGACTTGCAAAACTTGTTATATCAAATTCCAAATATTCCTCATGCTTCTGTAAAAGCTGGAACTTCTGAAGAAGATAATGAGATTATTTTTAGCGAAGGTACCATTCCTGTTTTAGGTGAAAATGCTTTACCTCATTGGGAGTTAGCTAAGAAATACGACATCATCGATTTTGAGTTAGGAAACAAAATTACGGGTGCTGGTTTTCCAGTTTATAAAGGAAAAGGAGCAAGATTACAAAGAGCTTTAATCAATTATTTTATAGATAAAAATGTTGAGGCTGGTTACAAAGAATATCAAGTTCCGCATTTGGTAAATACTGCTTCTGCAACTGCAACTGGGCAATTGCCAGATAAAGACGGACAAATGTATCATGCAACAGAAGATGATTTATTTTTAATACCTACTGCAGAAGTACCTATTACCAATATGTTTCGTGATAATTTAATGCAAGAATCAGATTTTCCAATTACTGCTACAGGCTACACACCTTGCTTTAGACGCGAAGCTGGAAGTTATGGTGCACATGTTCGTGGTCTAAACAGATTGCATCAATTTGATAAAGTAGAAATTGTTAGAATTGAGCATCCAAATAACTCTTATAATGCTTTAAATGGAATGGTTGAGCACATTAAAGATATTTTAAGAGAATTAAAATTACCTTATAGAATTTTACGTTTGTGTGGGGGAGATACAGGTTTTACAGCTGCTTTAACTTTCGATTTTGAAGTGTTTTCTACAGCTCAAGATAGGTGGCTAGAAATTAGTTCTGCATCAAATTTTGAGACTTTTCAAGCAAATAGATTAAAACTACGTTTTAAAAACAAGGAAGGAAAAAGTGAATTGGCACACACACTTAATGGAAGCTCTTTGGCTTTACCTCGTGTCTTGGCTGGAATTTTAGAGAATTATCAAACCGAAAATGGAATTCAAGTTCCGGAAGTCTTGATTCCTTATACTGGATTTGATTTTATTGGGTCATAGTCTATTGTTGTTCTTTTTTAGTCAATCTTTTTTAACTAAAAACCATCAACAAAAAACTAATTTGCTACAACTGCAACCATTAGTCTTTTGTACTTATTCATTTCTAAAAGCGCATTTAAATAAGCACTTATTTGACCATTTTTCATAAACTCTATTGAGTTGTTTTTTGCGATTTCGTATTGTCTTGAAAATGTATTCATAACTATAAAATTTGATTGGTTATTTACAGTATAGACAACTTTCGTGCCAAAACGTTACAAAAGAAGCACTCAAAAACTATTGGTTTAGTAAAATTTTAACATTTATGTTGATTATCTTTGAGCTCAATGAAAAAAATTATCTTCCTCTTTTTTTTAATCATTAGCAGTACTAGCTTCTCTCAAAGTGATTATTTGTTAGCAGAAAATTATTACAGAGAAGGAGAGTATGAAAAAGCAATTCAAATATTTAAAAAACTCTACACAAAAAGCACTTTTAATACTACTTATTTAGGGCGATTAATTTCTTGCTATCAAGAAATAGAAAAATTTACAGAAGTAGAAACGCTGGTAAAATCTAAAATAAAACAAAATCCAAATTTGGGTTATTTATATGTTTATTTAGGGTACAATTATGAGCGTCAAAAACAAAATGAGCTAGCACAAATCAACTATAATTTAGCCATAAAAAACATTGGTAAAAAAGGAGCTTATGGGGGCATAATTGGTCGTGTTTTTAAAGACTACAATTTGCTAGATAAAGCTATTTTAACTTATGAAAAAGCCATGGAGTTGAATGAAAACGTCAATTATAGCTTTCAAATTGCACAGATTTACGGAGAAAAAGGAGAATTCAAAAAAATGTTTGAATCTTACATTAATTTGGTTGATAAAAACATAAACTACTACAGTTTAGTACAAAGATATGCAAGCAGATACATTACAGATGATGCAGAAAACGAAGCGAATATTTTATTTAGAAAAACACTCTTAAAAAAATCTGCAAGCAAACCAAAAGATGTTTGGAATGTACTATTAAGCTGGTTATTTACTCAACAAAAAGATTATGGAAAAGCGCTAATTCAAGAAAAAGCACTCTACAAAAGAAAACCAGAAGATTTAGCTGCTATCTTTAATTTGGGTAAAATTGCTTTTGAAAATAAAGATTATGATGCTGCAAAATCTTCGTTTGAATTTATTACTCAAAATTCAACCTTAAAAGAAGAAAAAATTAGTGCCCATTTGTATATAACAAAAATTGCAGTTGCAACAAAAAACCCAGAGACAGAGCAGCTTTTTCAATCTTTATTTAAAGAGTTTGGTAAAAATACAATTACCATAAAATTACAAATTGAATACGCAGATTTTTTAACTTTTCAGCAAAATAAACCAGAAGAGGCAAAACAAGTACTAGAAAAAGCATTGACTTTTTCGCGTTCTAAATTTGACAAAGCAAGAATAAAATTAAAATTGGGCGATATTTTAGTTTTTACAGGAAAATATAACAAGGCGTTAATTTATTTCTCGCAAATTCAGACACAATTAAAAGGTTCTGAATTGGCACAACAAGCACGTTTTAAAGTAGCGCAAACCAGCTATTTTAAAGGCGATTTTACATGGGCAAAAGCACAGCTAAAAGTATTAAAAGGCTCTACTACACAATTAATTGCCAATGATGCAGTAGAATTATTTTTAAAAATTACCGATAATGAACCTGTAGATTCTATTCCTTCTGGGTTAACACATTTGGCAAAAGCAGAGTTATTATCCTATCAAAATAAAGATGAAGATGCATTAGCAATCTTAAACAATTTATTTTTAGATAAAAAAAACATCAAAAAAGAGTTATTTATTAAAGGGATACAACTAGAAAATGTTACGTTAAGACCTGGAGATGTTGTTTATGATGATGCCCTTTTTTTACAAGCAAAAACGTTTATCAAACAAACAAAATATATAAAGGCTATTGCTAGCTTAGAAAAAATTGTTGCTGCAGATAATCAAGGTGTTTTGGCTGATGATGTATATTATACCATTGCAGAACTATATAATAATCATTTAAATAATAAAGAAAAAGCTTCTGAATACTACCAAAAGATTATTTTTGACTATTCTTCTAGTATTTATTTAGTAGATGCCAGAAAAAAATATCGCAAGATAAGAGGAGATACAATTTAATTTGTGGTTTTTAGTTGTTTGTTTTTAGTCTGAGTTTTAAAATAGCAACTTAAACCAACTGCCAAAAAACTATTAACTAAAAACCAACTATGTACATATACAACGTAACTATAAATATTGATGAAAGCCTTCATAACGAATGGCTAACTTGGATGGAAACTCACATTTTAGAAGTACTAAACACAGGTAAATTTATCTCTGCAAAACTAACAGAAGTTTTGGTAGATGAAGAAATGGGAGGGAAAACCTATTCTGTGCAATACACTGCAAACACAAGAGAAGATTTAGAAGATTATTATAGAGAAGATGCTAATAATTTACGATTAGAAGGATTGAAAAAATTTGGAGATAAAATGCTAGCTTTTAGAACTGAGTTAAGATTAATCAAAGAGTTTTACCCAACAAGTGTAGGAAATTAATGGATATAAATAGTTTTCTTAAAACTCTAACAGAAAATTGGGATGGAATATTAAAAAGTTTAGTTAATCAAACTAAATTAGATTTTATTAAGAATAAAATTGATTTAGATTTTTCAAATCTAAACTTTGATAAAATACCTAATACATTTGGTGTTTACTTATTCAAAATTACACCAAACAGAGATTTTAAACTTACAAAATTTAAACACCTTTGGAAACCTAAAAAAAGTGGTTTAAAACGACCAAGCATTATAAAAGGTAATTGTGTTAAATTTGATTTTGGTAGTGAATATAACTTCTATTTAGGAAAAAGTGAAAAACTCTTTTCAAGAATTAAAGAACATTGTATTCATGATTTTAAGAAATCTACTTATGGCCTAAAACTAAAAGAAAATACTGTTTTACAAGGCTCTAAGATTTCAGTGACATATTTCGTTTTAAAAGATATTAACGATTTTAAAGAAAATAAAGAAGTACTTCAATTTGTTATAACTAATCTGGAAAAAGAGTTAAGAAAGGAACTAAAACCTTGGATTGGTAAACAATAAACTAAAAACTAACTTCAACACCTAAAGAAAAAGTATTAATTTTAGAAACACCTATTTTGTAATGTTCATAACCAGTTGCTATTCTATAATTTTTAATATGATATTTTAAAAGCAATTTTGTGTTGTTCACAGATTCTGAATTTACAGTTGCCCATTTGTGAGAAATTGCCAAACTAATTGGTTTTTTTATAAAAATTTCGCCTCCAAAACCCATTAAAAATTTGGTCTCATCTACATCACTTCCAAGATGCGTTAAACCCAATCCAAACCAAGCATCAAAACGTTGTGTTCTAATTCTATGATATTTTAAAAGTGCAGAAAACATGGTAAAAGAATCTCTTTTTCCTTTTATTTTTTCAGTAAAAATCAAATAATCTGCTTCTAAAGAAAACCGTTTTAAAAAGCGAAAATCTACACCAAAATTAGTACCATATAAATGCTTGTTTTCTACTAAAAAACGATTGTAAATATCAAACCTTGTAACATTGTAATTTATTGAATCTGTATAAATAAAGTTTCCATGAGCAGGAGATTCATAAGGAAAATGTGCAATTTCTGCATCGTGCATTCTGCCCTCATTTTCAAAAGGAGATTCTATGGCTACACCATAAGCAGTATATGCAAAAAGTTTGATAAAAATTTCTGCAAAAAAAGAACCAAAAGAAAAATCATCATTACTATTATTTGATCTTATTGAACTTTTCTTTGAAGTAGATGTAGTAGTGGTTGACGATGAAGAGGTGCTTTTTAGACTTTCTTTTCCTTCTTTTAGCTTTCCTTCTTGAGAAAAAGTATGAAAAGAGATGGCAAAAAAAGTAAAAACGAGGAACAATAATTTTTTTAGCATTTTGGTTGATTTTAAATTTCTAACATCACCAATAATTATGCCGATTTTAACTGTATCTTTGTTACTTATGCTAAACTTTTTTAGTATAAGAAACACTAAAGTTATGTCTGTAAAAGCAAAGAAACATTTAGGTCAGCATTTTTTAACAGATGAAAGCATTGCAAAAAAAATTGCAGACTCTTTAACAGGAAATGGTTATGATAATGTCTTAGAAATAGGCCCAGGAATGGGGGTTTTAACCAAGTATTTATTACAAAAAAAACCAAAGGTTACTGTAATGGAGTTAGACAGAGAATCTGTGGCTTATTTAAATGAAACTTTTCCAATAGAACACCTCAACTTAAGTACATCTAAAGAAAATTTCGAAATTATAGAAGGTGATTTTTTAAAGAAAAACCTACAAGAAATTTTCAATAAAAAACAAGTTGCCATCATTGGTAATTTTCCTTATAATATCTCTACACAAATTGTTTTTAAAGCTATAGAAAATAGAGAATTTGTTCCTGAATTTTCAGGCATGTTTCAAAAAGAAGTAGCTCTAAGAATTGCTGAAAAAGAAGGCTCTAAAGTTTACGGAATTTTATCTGTTTTAACCCAAGCTTTTTACGATGCAGAATATTTATTTACAGTACCTCCAACTGTTTTTAATCCACCTCCAAAAGTAGATTCTGGAGTGATTAGATTGGTTAGAAAAGAAAATTATACACTTCCTGTGGATGAAAAATTGTTTTTTAGGGTGGTTAAAACTGCGTTTAATCAGCGTAGAAAAATGTTGCGTTCTAGTTTAAAATCTTTCAAACTTTCGGATTCTTTAAAAGAAGAGCCTATATTTGCGAGACGTCCTGAACAATTATCTGTTTCAGAATTTATTTCACTCACGCAAAAACTCGCAGAAAATGGCATTTGAGATTACTGATGAATTTCTAGACAACTTATCTGAACTTATCATTTCTAATGATGATAAAACAATAACTGCCCTGTTTTCTGAAGTTCACTTTGCAGATATTGCAGATGTTTTAGATGAAGTTAATTTTGATGAAGCAGTTTATATTATTAAACTTTTAGACAGCGAAAAAACATCAGAAATTCTTACAGAATTAGATGATGATACTCGTGAGAAAATTCTTGAAAACTTATCTGCAAAAGAAATTGCAGAAGAAGTTGGTGAAATGGACTCTGATGATGCTGCAGATATTATTGGAGAACTTTCTGAAGAGCGACAAGAACGTGTTATAGATGCTTTAGATGATGATGAACTAGCTGCAGATATTAAAGAACTACTTTCTTATGATGATAATACTGCTGGTGCTTTAATGGCAAAAGAACTGGTAAAAGTTTATGAAACTTGGACAGTTGCTGGCTGTATGAGAAGAATTAGAGGGCAAGCCAAAGAAGTTACTAGAGTACACTCTATTTATGTGGTAGATAAAGAAGACAAATTGGTGGGAAGATTGTCTTTAAAAGATTTAATTATTGCAAAATCAGACCAAAAAATTGCAGATATTTCTAAACCAAAAGTAGATTGGGTAAATGTAAATGAAGATGATGAAGAGGTTGCTAAAATTATGGCAAAATACGATTTAGAAGCCATACCAGTTGTAGATGATAACAACACTTTAGTAGGAAGAATTACCATTGATGATATTGTAGATGTTTTAAAAGAAGAAGCAGAAAAAGATTATCAAATGGCAGCAGGTTTAACACAAGATGTAGACTCTGATGATAGTATTTTACAATTAACCAAAGCACGTTTGCCTTGGCTATTTTTAGGTTTGTTAGGTGGTGTTGGCGCTTTTATAATTATGGAAGGTTTTCAAGGTGTTTTTGCAAAATATGCAGCTCTTTTCTTTTTTACTCCATTAATTGCAGCAATGGCTGGAAATGTTGGTGTACAATCTTCTGCAATTATTGTACAAGGTTTAGCCAATGATGATGTAAAAGGGAGTATTAATAGCCGTCTTTTTAAAGAAATGCTCTTAGCTGCTTTAAATGGTGCTGTCTTAGCGATATTTTTATTTCTTTTTGTTTGGGTTTACGAAGGTAAAATAGATCTAGCTTTAGCTATTTCTGTATCTTTAATAATTGTAATTATTGTAGCTGGTTTAATTGGCACATTTGTCCCATTATTTTTAAACAAAAGGGGCATAGATCCAGCAATTGCAACTGGTCCCTTTATTACTACTTCTAATGATATTTTTGGAATTTTAATCTATTTCTTAATTGCCAAACTTATTTTAGGTATATAAAAAAGTCTTTCTGATAGCGCAGAAAGACTTTACCTTTTTCTTTTTAATTTTAAATATGAGCCCCTAACCTCATATTTGCAATTAACCCCTCTTTAATTTTGTATTTGTTTGGTTAAACAGCTACACTACAAAAGTACATTAGATTAAAAAGGTAAGCATGTAAAAGTCCGTAGTTTAAAATGTGGATTTCCGCAAGAAGAAAAAAACTAATCAATAATACCCAGTTCTTTGGCTTTTAAAACCAAATCTGTGTTATTGTTTGCGTTTAAATCTGCGCGTAAATTACCTAATTTGGTTTCTATTGAACGAAGTTTTAAATCAGAACCATCACTTTTTTTTATGATACCTTCTAAATTAGAAATCTTTGGATGATTGGGTAATTCTTTTAAAATTTGAATGGCAACATCATCCATTTGGATTTGAATGATATTTCTACGCATTATTTTTTGATGAATTTCGTGTGTATAATAATAATCGTTCGTTAACATTTTTTGAACAGCAAAGCCAATTTCTGTAGCATCGCATTTGCTTTTAAGTAAATACGCATTGGGGTTTAAATTACTAATTACATTATACACTCTATTTGTTTCTGTATGACCTGTTATTACAGCTGTTTTAATATCAAAATCGTTATTTCTAATGGCTTTTATCAACTCTTCTCCTCCATCTAAAAGAGAGTCTTCTGTAGTATTATCAAAACTCAAATCAGTAAATAATAAATGAAAAGGATTTGTTTTTTGGTGCGTTTTTATCAACTGAAAAGCTTTATCACAAGTATTTGCAGTTACTATATCAAAATTACCAACTTCTTTTAAGGAACATAAAATACCCTGTATTACCAATTGATGATCGTCTACAATTAATATTTTTGTTTTATTTTCCATTTTTAGGGGTTTCAATTTTAGTTGTTGTTCCTTTGTTAATTTCGCTCTCTATTGTAAAAACACCATTAATTTCTTCTATTCTTTCTTTTAGGTTTTTTAAACCAATACCTTTTTTCTTTGTATTTACATTAAAACCTTGTCCATTATCTGTAATAACCAAAGTTATTGCTTTTTTAGTTTCTTTAAAACTTAAAATAACTTCAGAAGCCTTTGCATGTTTTTTTGCATTTTGAATCGTTTCTCTTATTGATAAAAATAACGTTCTTTTTATAGAGTTGTTAATTTCTTTCCAGTTAATAACATCTATTTCGTTTACTTTAATTCTAAAATTTGGCTCAAAATAATCAGAAATCAGATTGATGATTTGATCTTTAAAAGACACTTTATCAAAACTCTCACTACTTAATTGATGTGATAAATTTCTTACGTTTTCTTTGATACTCTCAAGACTTTTAGCCTCTTCTAATTGATTTGTTTTTGCCAGTTTTAAATGCAGCATTCTTATATCTCCAGCTACTTCATCATGCAAAGATTTTGCAATTTGTTGTCTTTCTTTTTCTCTTGCTGCTACTTGTTGTAACTTAGATTCGAATAACAATTTTTTTCTTCTGTTAGCTGCAATTGTAAAACCAAAGGCTAGAAACAAAATACTTACTCCTGCTAGTAACCAACCAATTAACTTTTGTTGTTCTTCGCTCTCTAATTCTAATTGTTGTTTTTCTTTTTCCTTTTTTAAAGTAGTGTTTTCTTTTTCCTTTTTCTCTGTTTCATACCTTACTTTTGCAAACTGATTTTTTAAATTTCGTTCTCTTGTAACTAAACTATCTTTTAGATCTATATACTCCGTTAAATACTTTTTTGCTCTATCTGGTTTTGTAAGTTTAGATAAATTAATTAAACAACTTAAAACTCTAGGTGTATTTCTAGACTTCTTGGCCAAAACCAAACCTCTTTCTGCATGATATTTTGCTAATGAATAATTTTTTATTTTAAGATAAGTGTCTGATAATAAAGTATGTGTCACACTTTGGTTTAGGATATCATTATTCTTTTCTCTACTTTTTAAAATCTTTTTGTGTATTTCAATAGATTCTAAATACTTTTTTTGTCCATAATATACAACTGCTAAATTTTCTAAAAGTAATATATATTGATAAGGGTATTTAATTGCTAAACTATCTTGTTTTAAACTTTCTGTAAACCATAAATTTGCTTTTTTATATTTTTCTTCAAAAAAAAATGTTCTACCATAGTTAGCAACAATATGCAAAGAGTCTTGCATTCTTCTACTTTTGTTAGGGTTAAGTTTTAAGTTGTTTTTAGCCTTAGTAAAATATGCTCTAGATTCTTCATATCTTTTTAACTGAGATAAAACTATTCCTAAATTAATATACAGAGGGTTTAAATAAACATAATTTTTTATTGGCTCTAAATATTTTATCCCTTCTATGGTTGTAATTTCACTTCCTAAATAGTCTAATTCATAACGCTGCATATTGGCCATAGAAAGTAATCTTCTACCAGTTTCTAGAGAATCTTTTAACATTATAGATATGTTTTTAGATTTGTGATAATAGTAAAAAGAACTGTCTATGTTAAACTTAATTCTATGAATTAATGCTTTAAAATGATACACTTTTGCAAGAGACAAAGAGTCTTTAGTTTTTAAAAAATGGTTTAATAAATTTTCTTTAGATTCTTCTAAACCAATTGTGTCTTTATCAAAATAACATTGAATACCGAAAGCGATATTTGTTTTTTTTATAAGAGAATCTATCTTTAATTCGTTAGAAATTAAAACCGCTTTTTTTAAGTAAGAATGCCTGTTTTTACCTTTAGCATTTTTTATATAAAAAGAGATAGAGTCTTGTTTTTCTTGTGAAAAAGTTACAAGTACTGTAAAACAATAAAGTAGGGTTATTTGTTTTTTCATTACATAAAAAAGCACCTAAAAAGATGCTTCAAATTTTAAGTATTCGTTGTTTCTCCTTCACCTCCTGTATTACCAGAACCAGATCCTCCTGTATCAGTTCCAGTTTCTCCATCACCACCTGGATTTAACTTTAAAGACCATACGTCTACGTTTTTTTTTTCATTCATTTTTCTCTTTTTTTATATTAACCCTCTAAAAATATAGTTTTAGATTTAAAAACCAATTGTTTTATTGCATTTTTTGAAATAAATCCCATAAAACTACACCAGTTGTTACAGATATATTTAAAGAGTGTTTTGTGCCTAACTGCGGAATTTCAATACATAAATCAGATGCATTTACAACTTCTTGTTGCACACCTTTTACTTCATTTCCCATAACAATTGCATATTTTTCTCCCTTTTTAGGATAAAAAGTATTTAGTTTTGTAGAGTTTTCTGCTTGCTCTATAGCCAAAACTTTGATTTTTAAATCTTTTAAACTTTTAACTACAGAAAGCGTGCTTTCTGCATATTCCCAAGCTACAGAATCTGTTGCTCCTAAAGCAGTTTTATGAATGTCTTTGTTGGGAGGTGTTGCAGAAATGCCACACAGATAAATTTTTTCAATCAAAAAAGCATCACTAGTTCTAAAAACGGAGCCAATATTATTTAAACTTCTAACATTATCTAAAACAACAATTAATGGTGTTTTTGGAGTAGATTTAAATTCATCTACAGAAATCCTACCTAACTCATTATTTTTAAGTTTTCTCATAATTCAGTTTTCAGTTAGTAGTAGCAGTCAACAGTAAAAAACTGAATACTGAATACTGAATACTGCCTACTTTTTGTAACTTCGCAAAACTAATTGAAAATTTCCAAAACCTTGGCAAAATCCAAAGTAAAAAAGGTAACTCCTTTAATGAAACAGTACAATACCATCAAGAATAAATATCCTGATGCTATGTTGCTTTTTCGTGTTGGAGATTTTTACGAAACGTTTGGTGATGACGCTATAAAAGCAGCTGGTGTTTTAGGAATTACGCTTACAAAAAGAGGTGCAGGAAGCGATTCTGAAACTGCGTTGGCAGGTTTCCCACATCATTCTTTAAACACCTATTTACCAAAGTTGGTAAAAGCAGGAATGCGTGTGGCAATTTGCGATCAATTAGAAGACCCAAAAATGACCAAAACCATTGTAAAACGTGGTGTTACAGAATTGGTTACTCCTGGGGTTTCTTTAAATGACGAAGTTTTACAAACCAAAAAAAACAACTTTTTAGCTGCTGTTCATTTTGATACTTCGTCACGCTCAGCAACAAAAAAACAACTAGGAATTTCATTTTTAGATGTTTCTACAGGTGAATATTTAGTGGCACAAGGAAATGCTGAATACATAGATAAGTTACTACAGAATTTCTCTCCTAGTGAAGTTTTGGTTCAAAAACAACACAAACAACAGTTTTTAGAGCTTTTTGAAAACAGGTATTATACGTTTTATTTAGATGATTGGGTTTTTCAAAAAGAGTATGCCAACGAAACTTTGCAAAACCATTTTGAGGTAAAGAGCTTAAAAGGCTTTGGAATTCAGGATGTAAAAAACGGAATTGTAGCTGCTGGAGCAGTGTTGTATTATTTATCAGAAACACAGCACAATCAACTAAAACACATTCAAAATATCAGTAGAATTACAGAAGACAATTATGTTTGGATGGATAGGTTTACAGTTAGAAACTTAGAACTTTACAATCCGAATTCTGTAAATGCAGTAACACTTTTAGATGTTATTGATAAAACCATTTCACCTATGGGTGGACGTTTGTTAAAACGTTGGTTGGCATTGCCTTTAAAGAATCTTGACGAAATTAAAAATCGTCAGGAATTGGTAAAGTTTTTTATAGATTCTGATGATTTTTCTAAAACTGTAACCTATCAACTAAAGCAAATTTCCGATTTAGAAAGATTAATTTCTAAAGTTGCCACTGGCAAAGCATCTCCTAGAGAAATTGTTTTGTTAAAAGATTCTTTAAAAGCAATTTTACCTATAAAATTAGCATCTGAAAAAAGTAAAAATAATGCAGTACAAAACTTAGGAAAACAGTTACATTCTTGTAATGTTTTAATTGAAAAAATTACGGAAACCTTGTTTGATGATGCTCCTGTAAACATCAATAAAGGAAATGCAATTGCAAATGGAGTTCATCAAGAATTAGACGATTTACGCGCTATTTCGTCTTCAGGAAAACAATATTTAGATGATATGTTGGCTCGTGAAACTGAAGCCACAGGAATTACGAGTTTAAAAATTGCTTTTAATAACGTTTTTGGTTATTATATTGAAGTTAGAAATACACATAAAGACAAAGTTCCTGGAGAATGGATTCGTAAACAAACCTTAGTTTCTGCAGAAAGGTACATTACTGAAGAGCTAAAAGAATACGAAACAAAAATTTTAGGTGCAGAAGAAAAAATTCAAGTTTTAGAACAAGAAATTTTTTCTAAATTATTGCAATATATTATCGGTTTTGTTCAAAAAGTGCAGGAAAATGCGCAAATTATTGCAAAAATAGACTGTTTATTAGGTTTTTCTGTTTTAGCTATTGATAACAATTATGTACGTCCGATTATGGACGAAAGCACAGATTTAGACATCAAAAATGGAAGGCATCCTGTTATTGAAAAGCAGTTACCAATAGATCAAACGTATATTGCAAATGATGTTGTTCTTAACAGAAATCAGCAACAAATAATTATGATTACTGGACCAAATATGTCTGGTAAATCTGCCATTTTAAGGCAAACTGCATTAATTGTTTTACTCGCTCAAATGGGAAGTTATGTGCCTGCACAAAATGCAAAAATTGGAATTGTAGACAAGATTTTTACACGAGTTGGTGCCAGTGATAATATTTCTATGGGAGAATCTACTTTTATGGTAGAAATGAATGAGACTGCTTCTATTCTAAATAATGTTTCTGAGCGAAGTTTAATTTTATTAGATGAAATTGGACGAGGAACTTCTACTTATGATGGAATTTCGATTGCTTGGGCAATTTCTGAATTTCTGCACGAGCATCCTTCTAGAGCAAAAACATTATTTGCTACGCATTATCACGAATTAAACGAAATGACTTCCACTTTCGAACGCATTAAAAACTTTAATGTGTCTGTGAAAGAATTGGAAGACACTATTATTTTCTTGCGTAAGCTCGTTTCTGGGGGTTCTAACCACAGTTTTGGTATTCATGTAGCAAAATTAGCTGGAATGCCAAATATGGTCATCCACAGAGCGAATAAAATATTGGCGCAGTTAGAAAAAAACAACAAAAATGCAGAAGTTAAAGATGTTTTAAAACAAACGCAACATGAAGAAATGCAGTTGAGCTTTTTTCAATTAGACGATCCTTTGTTAGAAAATATTCGCGATGAAATTTTATCAACAAATATTGATACGCTAACGCCAATTGAAGCGTTAATGAAATTGAACGAAATTAAGCGAATGTTGGTGAAGAAGTAATATACTTTCATTTCGAACTTGTGGAGAAACCTAAAATGAGTAAGTGTAGAGATTTCTCAATTCCACTTCGTTTCATGCGAAATGAAAAAATGAATTTTTATTGTTCATACAACAAAAAGTAATGATTAATAATTTAGAACAAGGTTTTTTCGGAATTGGAATTCAGAATGGTAAAACACCCGAAAATCTAGGTGTACTTTGGAGGTCTGCACAAAATATGGGCGCTAGTTTTATTTTTACCATAGGCAACAGATATGCAAAACAAGCTTGTGATACACATAAAGCCACTGGTGCTATGCCTTATTTCCATTATGAAACTTTTGATGATTTCTATAAAAACTTGCCAAAAGGCGCTCTGTTAGTGGGTGTAGAGTTAGATGAAAAAGCTGTGCAATTAGAAACTTTTGTGCATCCTAAACGTTGTGTGTATCTACTTGGTGCAGAAGATCATGGTTTGCCTAAAATTGCAATAGAAAAGTCGCATTATTTAGTAAAATTTAAATCGGATTTAAGTTTAAACGTTTCTGTAGCTGGAAGTATTGTTATGTATGATAGGCAAGCAAAGTTATCTTTTAAAGGTTATAAATGATTTAAAAACAGCTTCATAAAAGGTTTTTATGAAGCTGTTTTCTTTAACAATTAATAATCATCTACACTCAAAAAATAGAAGGTTATTGCTATAATTAATAGCGTTGTTATTAGAAAAAACAATTCTACTTTTATATTCTTTTTTTCTTGATATGCTTTTTTTAAATTCTTAATTCTAAAATTAAGAATATCTTCCTAAAGAATTATTTATAAAAACAAAAATACTTTAAGATTTTATATTAGCCCTAAAATTCTTTTATTATTATAATGAATATTTAAGTTCTAAATAACCTTCTCTAGCTAAATATGGATTAAATATAATTATAACTTTATGATTACCATAATAATCCTTTCTAATAACTGTATCTATTTTACCAGTAAGCTTAACATCATAAAAACCATTAATTAAAATTGTATCATTGACATATCCTCTAATTTTAATAAAAGATGTGTAATATGATTTGTTTTTTTGTGGGATTAAAGTATCTTTTCTGATTTTAGTAAAATCATTAATTTCTATATTTTTCTGGTCTTTATCAATAGAACAAGAAATTAAAAAAAAGATGATGATAATATATCTAATTTTTTTCATTTTAATTACAAGGTTTTAATGTTTTTATTTTAAAGTCTCTTATCAGTAAGTTTATTTTTTGATAAGACTCTTCATTTTTTCTGTTATTGCTACTTGAAAAAATAAAAAAATGATACAACAGTTATTATTTTATATTTATTCATATGTTACAATTTTATTTCTTAAAAGTTTATTTTATTCAAAGAAAACGAACTAATCATATTCAATAAAAGATTGATAAACTTCTTGAATGTTTAATTTGTTTTTTGTGGAATCAATCTCGATTAAAAATATTCTTAAATTATCTGATTTTTTTTGCTTTTTAGATGTGTTTGATAAAGAGAAAAAGGCAGTAATTTACTTAAACTATCAATTGTAATTATATTTAAATTATTAATTTTTTTTGAGTTTTTTTTACATTTTTAAGACTTGCTAATTGTAATATATTTTTTGATTTTTTGTAATAAAAAATATCTTTATACTTATTTTTATAAAAATCTTGATTTTTTTGATATACAATATATACCTTATCTGGAATATTTAAAACATCTTTATAAAAGAATATTATTCCTATAATGAGTATAATTAGAACAAACAAATATTTTTTCATAACTAAATACATTTTAAACCATAATTAAGTTAAGCGAATGTTGTTAAGAATTAAAAATCACAAATCAAAAAGGTTATACTATTATCTGTTTTATATGTTAGTGATTTGTAGGTGGTATATCCTCTTTTAAATATGCTTTTATTATTATTGAATCTCCTTTTCTTATAACAAATTCTCTAACTTTTATTGTATGTTTCATAATACTCAGAATTTCAATGTTAAGTTTACTATTGGGGTTAACTAAGACCTCTATTTGAGTAAGTTTGTTTTTATTCTTTTTTGTTTGAAATAAAATATTATTAATTTTAAAAATGGCTGGTACCTATTTTTTATATTCATCAAATGGATATATTAATAATTTAGTAAAACCACTTTTAGTTTTTAATTTTTTTATCGAAAATGATTTATTATTAATTATTTTATGATTTGTTGAACAATTCATAAAAAATAATGTTAGTAGAAAACTTAGTTTTAAAAATTTTTAATTCAATACCAAAATTCAATTTTTTTTGTAGGATAAACCATTACTTTTTCACTGTTTTTTTGCTTTATAACAATAAAAAATTGCACATTATTACCAGAACCAAACTCTTCAAATTTCTCAAATAATCTTTCTTCAGAAATCAAATTAATGTTAGAAGAGTTTATCATTTTCCCTTTTCCATCTTTTAAAAAAAATAGACTTTTATTTTTACTGCAAAAAGTATAATATTTTTCAATATCAAAATTAGTTACTTTATAACAATTATTTGGTTTGTTTTTATACAGGATATAAATTTTATCTTTCTTTTCTATTAAAAATAGTGAAATAGATATGATAAGTACTATTGTTAAAATTAATGTTGAGTATTTATATTTTTTAATTACAGTCAGTATCATTACTTCTAGCTATGTTTTGTGTATTTTTTAATTCCTCTTTTTGAGAATGTGTCATTTCAAACCCCCATTGTAAAGCTAATAATTTATAGTTATCAAAGTTTGAAAATAATGAAGAATTATAGTTTTGAAGTACTACTGCCATTCTACTAATAAATTTGTCTTGCATAATGTCATGATGTATTGAACCTGAATACCCATTATCTTCTAAATAACTTTCATATAATTCTTTAAAACTTGAATTAGAATCGTTATAATGTTTTGCAAGAAATGCATGAGAAATTTCATGAATAAGTATTGCTGCAACTTCTATAGATGATAAAGTGTTGGCTAAATTCTCATTTATAAGTATAGTATAGTTACCATTATCATCAGGTATTGTTTTACCACCTCTATTACTTGGTAAATCACCTGATAATTTAAATGTTAAATTTCGTCCTCCAAAATTATTATTACCAAATTCTATAAATAAATCTGTAATCATATTATGAAAATTAGCTATACCACTTGATAATAATTTGTTGTATACACAAAGAGGCTTATCTTTTAATTCATTTATAATCTGTTCACTAGAATCACCATCACCACTATCTCCACCTCCCATAAGTTCATCTTCTATTGTGTCTTCATTACAAACATCATAAGTATATAATAAGCTATATTCTACATCTCCATTTGGATAGGTAGTTTCTATATACATACCCCATTCTACACAATCACTTCTATAAGATAGTTTATCTTTATTTTTAGAATATGGGCTTTCTACAAATACATTTTGTTTGTTATTAAGAATATAGGGTAAATTAAATATTTCTCCTTCAGCGTATATTGTTTTATTTTCTTTATCAAGAAATACTTTTAGAAACTCATCATAATTATTTCCTTTTTTCTCAAATAATAAATACGTAATCGCTTTTAGTACTTTTTTAGTTTTACTTTTTTTACTTTTAAAATTAAGAGTTTGCTTTTCTTTAAAAGGTACATAGATTTTTTTATTATTAATTATAGTATTATCCCAATCTAAATTGTATAAATAGTATCTGTTTTCTTCTAATAAAGAACTATGGTTTCTTTTAAACCAAGATTTTAAATTGTTAAGTTCTTGGTTTTGATGGGTAATGATTGAGTTTTTTTGTTCTAAGACTGTTTCCTCTTTTTCGCAACTTAATAGCAATAAAGAAATTCCTAAGCATAGAATTCCTGTTTTTAAAATTTTTATTAATTTTATATATTTCATTTTCATTAATTTAGAATCCTACTCTTTCGATTTTCAGAAGTTATACTCGTCTAATTATTTTTAACGTCTTTTTTAGCTTTCACATATTTTTGTCATAAGAGGGTAAGTCTTCTTTTCTTTTACCATAACTTTTTAGCAATTAATTATTGTATAAAGCTACAGACTTAAACAATATCTGTCAATCCCTGAAAATGGTGAAATTTTTATCTCACTGAAAATGGTGAGAAAATTTACTGTTTTCAGGGAGACAAAAATTATTTTTTGTAAAGTTAAATTGAATAAGATTAAGTTAATGTTGACAAAAAAGTAATTATCTTTGTAATATGAATATAGTTTTTCTTTTTATAAGCGGTCCAGAAATTATGGTTATCATGTTAATTGTAGTGATGGTTTTTGGTGCAGATAAAATACCTGAAATTGCTAGAGGTTTGGGTAAAGGAATGCGTCAAGTAAAAGATGCTACTAACGATATTAAAAAAGAAATTAAAGAAAGCTCTGAAAATCAAAAAATTACTACAGATGCTGTTTCAGATACTGCAAAAGAAACCACCAAAGGTATTAGTGAAGAGTTTCAAAGAGTTAAAAAAGATATTGACGATATTACTGGTCCAATAAAAAGAAATTTATAATCTTGAAAAAACATTTAAAATATTCGTTTTTTATTTTATGTTTTCTTTTTCTTTCTTGCAAAAACGATACAGTTCTTATCTCTGAAGAAGAAGAAATTAAAACACCAGTTTCTGCAACTTTTTATAACGCTGTAGATATTTCTTATTATCCGTCCATTCAAAAAAAAAGCCTTTCTTTTTACAATAGAAATGGTGCAAAAAGAGCTTTTTTACAAATTTTAAAAGGAAATAATGTAAATACCATTCGTTTGCGTTTGTGGCATACTCCTAAAGACGAACACGCAAGTTTTAAAGAAGTTGAAAAGTTTTCTAAAGAACTAAAAAATTTAGGATTTAAGGTTTGGTTAACGGTTCATTATTCAGATACTTGGGCAGATCCTGCAAATCAAAAAATACCAAAAGCTTGGGAGAATGCCTCTTTTTCTGTTTTAAAAGACAGTGTTTACAATTATACTTCTAAAATTATGAGTAAAATTGAACCAGATATTATTCAGATTGGAAATGAAATTGATTCTGGAATTTTATTACCTATAGGAGATATTGGCAATAATAGACAACAATTTTTAGACCTTTTAAAGAAAGGAATTACTGCAGTTAGAAACCATAATTTAAAAACTAAAATTATGATTCATAAAGCAGATTCTAAAGATGCAAAGTGGTTTTTTACCCTTGTAAAACCCTTAGATTACGATTTTATTGGGGTTTCTTATTACCCAAGATGGCATGGAAAAAGTTTAAGTGCTCTTAAAAATCAATTAGAAATTTTAGACACTAATTTTTCTCAAGATATTTTTTTAGCAGAAACTTCTTATCCTTTTACTTTGCAATGGAATGATAAAACAAACAACAATATTGGTGACAACTCTCAAATTATTTACCCTCAATTTCCTGCAACTTTAGAAGGACAAAAAGCCTATTTAAAAGAAATAAAAACCATTGTAAAATCTTTAAAAAAAGGTGTTGGTTTAGGATATTGGGGTGCAGAATGGGTGGCTTTTGAAGGACCAGATGCAACTACAACTGGATCTCCTTGGGAAAACCAAGCGTTGTTTGATTTTAACTTAAAAGCAACACCTGCTTTAGAAGTTTTTAAAGATTAATTTTTTGCTAGGATTCTTACTTTGGCAGGAAGAAAAAAGGTTATTTTACCCTACTTATTGTTAAACCATCTCTAATTGGTAATAAAACGGTTTCAATTCTGGCATCTTCATTCAGTAATTTATTATATTCTAAAAGTACTTTTGTGTCTTTGTCTTTTGGGTCTAATGCTTCTACAACTTTACCACTCCACAACACATTATCAGACAAAATAATAGCTCCAGAATTCATTTTATCAATAATTAAATGAAAATAATTGATGTAGTTAGATTTGTCTGCATCAATAAAAACCAAATCAAATTTTTCATTAAGCTTCGGAATTATTTTTTTGGCATCTCCAACCAACTGTTCTATTTGATTTCTGTATCCAGATTTTTTAAAGTATTTGTTTTGTAATGTTTCTAATTCTTCGTTTTTATCAATAGTTATTATTTTTCCATTACAATGTAAACCTTCTGCCAAACAAAGTGCAGAATATCCTGTATAAGTGCCTATTTCTAAAACTTTTTTAGGTTGAATTAATTTTGAAATCATAGATAATACTCTTCCTTGAAAAGCACCACTTAACATTCTTGGGTTTAAAATTTTCTGCCAAGTTTCTCTGCTTAATTCTTGTAAGATTTGTGGTTCTTGTTGTGAGTGTGCTACAACATAATTATCTATGTTTTCTGGTAAAAAGTCCATTCTTTTTCTGGTCGAGCGCAGTCGAGACCTAAATTAAATTCTTAAAAATTAACCTCTAGACTGCACTCAAGAGGACATTTTTTATAGTTTCAAAAATACAAAAAAACGGAATTTATATTTCTATAAATCCCGTTTCAATCTAACAAAAAATCAAAAATGTGATTTTCTAAAAATCACGAAAATTTCTTTTATTCTTTAAACTTTTCTAACTCTTGTTTTAACAAAGCTTTATCAGCATCACTCATACAATGTTTTAAACTTTTACAAGTATTTGCATGCCCTTTATAAATTTTTGTGAGCGTCATATTTTGTTTGGTGTATTTAAAGCAAAATTTACATCGTATAAAATGGATATTTAACTTTAGTTTTTCTAATAGAGTTGCTTCACCATATTGATTTTTATCACATATAGCAGTTGCTTCATCGCAAGTTAATTTTAAACTTTTAAACATTTTTTTAAATATTAAACCAGTTATCTTCCATACATTTTCTGAGCTGTGTTCTAGCTCTGTGAATAATAACCCATAAATTTGACGCAGTTATACCTAACTCCTTACAAATTTCTTCAGTTTCAAATTCTTGAATGGTTTTCATCCTAAAAACCATTGCGTATTTTTCTGGTAAAGCACTTATACAGTTTTCTAATTGGTTCTTTAATTCTTCGTTCTCGATAGATTTTTCTGCTTGGTTATCCCAACTTTGTGGTACTCTTTCCTCTAACCAATTACCTTCATTTTCTCCATCGTCATAAAAATTCATTCTAACTTCTGCTTGCCCTTTCTTAGAATTTATTTTTCTGTAATGATCAATTATCTTTCTTTTTAAAATAGAAACCAACCAAGTTCTTTCTGTAGATTTTCCTTGAAAATTTTTGGCTGATTTTAATCCTGCAAAGAAAGTATCTTGCACTAAATCTTTTGCTAAATCGCTATTATTTACACGCACAATAGCATAATTATACATGTAATCTGCATATTTATCTATCCACTTGTCTGTGTTTAAAGTAACTTTTTCTTGCGTCATTAGAGAATTAAAGCTCAAATATAATGTTATTTTTTTTGATTTATAGCCTTACAGCTTGCTCTTCTTCTCATGTCTACCAAATAAATTATTTCCCATTTTCCATTATTGTTAAATAACTGAAAAGAGTTGGCTCCACAATGGCTAAATGTTCCGTTTAAATAAAACTCATAAGGTGTCCAAACTGAGGCTAAATTTTCATCAATTTTAATGGTATATGAAAGTAATTTTTCTAAATAAACGTCTTCTAGTTTTTTATTTGAAACTCCTTTTAGCAAGTTTTCTTTAGATTGCGTTCTCAATACCTTCCTTGCTTCCTTATTTGTATACGTGGTTTGAATTTTAATATCTTTATGAAGGGTGCTTTTTAAAATTGCACTATCTCCCTTATGCAAGCCTTCAAAAAAAGTTTCAATTACTTTTTTTATAGCTTTTTCTTCTTTGTTTTGTTGTGCAGAAATTGATGTTGAAAAAGCTAAAGCAACTAAAAAAATGATAATTCTTGTCATAAAAGATTAGTTTTAAATGCGCTAAAAATAAATAAAAATTTAACCCTCTTTTTTTAATTGATTAAGATTAACTAAATATTAACTTGTTTTATATCTTCTGCTTTTTCTTACATTTACAACATTCAAAAAATACCATAAGAATGTCCACAGCAAAGAAAGAATACAAAAAAGTTACTGTAAAATCTCTAGTAGATATGAAAAAAAATGGAGAGAAAATCTCTATGTTAACTGCTTATGATTTTACCATGGCAAAAATTTTAGATGATGCAGGCATTGATGTGCTTCTTGTTGGAGATTCTGCATCTAATGTTATGGCTGGTCATGAAACAACTTTACCTATAACTTTAGATCAAATGATTTATCATGCAAGCTCTGTAATTAGAGCTATTAATAGGTGTTTGGTTGTGGTAGATCTCCCTTTTGGAAGTTACCAATCAGATCCAAAAGAAGCATTAAGATCTGCCATAAGAATTATGAAAGAAAGTGGTGCTCATTCTATAAAATTAGAAGGAGGGAAAGAAATTAAAGAGTCTATAAAACGTATTTTAAATGCTGGAATTCCTGTAATGGGGCATTTGGGTTTAACACCACAATCTATTTATAAGTTTGGAACTTATACAGTTAGAGCTAAAGAAGAAGAAGAAGCAGAGCAATTAGTTGAAGATGCCTTATTGTTAGAAAGGTTGGGTTGTTTTGCTCTTGTTTTAGAAAAAGTGCCTGCAAAACTAGCTAAAAGAGTTGCAGATGCAATTTCTATTCCTGTAATTGGAATTGGAGCTGGGAATGATGTAGATGGACAAGTTTTAGTAACCCATGATATGATTGGTATGACACACGAATTTCATCCGCGTTTTTTAAGACGTTATTTAGATTTATATAAAGATATGACTGGCGCTTTTAAAACCTACATTTCTGATGTAAAAACTGGCGATTTTCCAAATGAAAAGGAGCAGTATTAAAAGCCCATCCTAACCTTCCCAAAGGGAAGGAATTCTTAAAACTAATTATGATGACTATGTTACTATGTGGTCAAAATATTTATCAATGAAAATATTACACCTAGATACAAATCACCCACTTTTAATAAATCAATTAAATGAGTTGGGTTTTACAAATGATGAAGATTATACTTCAACAAAATTAGCAATTGAGGCAAAAATTCATTTATATGATGGTTTTATCATTAGAAGTCGTTTTTCTATTGATAAAGACTTTTTAGACAAAGCCACAAATCTAAAGTTTATTGGTAGAGTTGGTGCTGGTTTAGAAAACATCGATTGTAATTATGCTACATCCAAAAACATCGAATTAATTGCAGCTCCAGAAGGCAATAGAAATGCAGTTGGCGAGCATTCTTTAGCCATGTTACTTTCGCTTTTTAACAAACTAAATAAAGCCGATAAAGAAGTTAGAAACGGAAAATGGCTACGTGAAGAAAATCGCGGAATTGAACTCGATGGAAAAATAGTGGGCTTAATTGGTTATGGAAATATGGGAAAATCATTTGCAAAAAAATTACGCGGTTTTGATGTTGATGTTCTATGTTATGATATAAAACCCAATGTTGGCGATGAAAATTGTACCCAAGTTTCTTTAAAAGAAATCCAAGAAAAAGCAGATGTTTTAAGTTTACATACACCACAAACAGCGCTTACAAAACAAATGGTAAATGCAGATTTCATCAATGGTTTTCAAAAGAATTTCTGGTTGATAAATACTGCACGTGGAACAGCTGTAGTTACCAAAGATTTAGTTGCTGCATTAAAATCAGGAAAAATTTTAGGTGCTGGTTTAGATGTTTTAGAGTACGAAAAATCGTCTTTCGAAAATTTATTTTCTGATGATAAAATGCCTGATGCTTTCCAATATTTAATTGATGCCGAAAATGTAATATTGTCTCCACATGTTGCTGGTTGGACAATTGAAAGTAAAGAAAAATTAGCACAAACCATTGTAGATAAAATTAAAGCAAAATTTTGCTAACTTAAAATATTTGTCATTTTTTAAAACTTGTATAGAAATCATGCTCTTTTTTCGGTTTATAAACTTCAATTTGTTTCACTAAAAATTATAGACTCAGAAAAAATTTGCTAAATTGTAGCACTTTTGTCATTCCAATTGAAGAATGAAGAGGAATCTAATTTTTAATATGTTTTTTAATTTCAGAGAAGATTTCTCAATCGCTTAAAAAAGCTCATTTGGAAATGATATTTATTTTAAAAATTAAATTATGAAATACAAAGCAAATTCACCCGAAGATTATATCAATCAAGTTCCTGAAGAACGTCAAGAAACTTTAAGTAAATTAAGAAAAATCATAAAAAATAATTTACCTGAAGGTTTTGAAGAAGGCATTCAATACGGAATGATTGGGTATTATGTACCACATTCAACTTATCCAGATGGTTATCACTGCAACCCAAGAGAACCTTTGCCTTTTATGAGTTTTGCATCCCAAAAAGCTTCTGTAAATTTATATCATAGTGGTATTTATGCCATTCCAGAAATTCACGATTGGTTTGTAAATGAATATCCAAAGCACTGTAAACGAAAATTAGATATGGGAAAAAGTTGTATCCGTTTTAAAAAAATGGAGGAAATTCCTTTTGATTTAATTGCAGAATTATGCAAAAAAATAACTGTTGAACAATGGATTAACGTGTATGAAACAAACATCAAAAAGAAATAAAATATGAAGAACAGAGTTACAGGAATTGGTGGTTTGTTTTTTAAAAGTGATGATACAAAAGCCGCTAAAGAATGGTACAAAAAACATTTAGGTTTTAATACAGATGATTGGGGTTGTACTTTTTGGTGGAAAGATAAAGATGGAAAAGAATGCTCTACACAGTGGAGTCCGTTTGCAAAAGATACTTCTTATTTTAAGCCTTCCAAAAAAGATTTTATGTTTAATTATAGAGTGGAAAATTTGGTAGAATTATTAGAAGAACTCAAAAAAGAAGGTGTTACTATTGTCGGAGAAATGCAAGAATTTGATTATGGAAAATTTGGATGGATTTTAGACAACGAAGGAAATAAAATTGAGCTTTGGGAACCTATAGACCAAGCTTTTAAATAAATTAAAACACTAAAAAACAGATAGTTATGCTTTACAAAAAAAGTCTTTTATATAAGAAAGAAACTTATGTAAATAAAGAAGAAATAGAACAAAAAGATAATATTTCTAAAATTAAAGAAGCTGCAAAAGATATTTTTGATTCTTCTAAAGAAAAATTTAATGAAACTTTTAGTGATGAAAATATTGATAAAGTAAAACACAAAGCAGACGAACTAAAAACCTCTGCAAAAGAAAAAGCATCTGAGTTTTCTGAAGATGCTAAAGAGGCTTTTGATATAATTACAGAAAAGGGTTCTGAAATTGCAAGTGATGCTGCAGAACATATTGCAGATTTTGCAGAAGAAGCAAAAGAAGATATTAAAGAAGCATCTAAAAAAGTACAAGATTTTTTTAAGAAGTTTACCAAAAAATAATTTTATGAAATTTTTATCTAACTACCCAACAGAGGTATTAATATTACTTTTTTTAATTGTTACTTTTGTTCAATCTGGTATTGATAAATTGTTAGATTGGAAGGGAAATGTTGATTTTATTACAGCTCATTTTAAAAATTCTCCCCTTAAAAATAGTGTTCCGTTATTACTAGCTGTTATTTTAATCATAGAAATAGTTGCAGGTGGTTTCATGATTTTTGGAGTCTATCAAATTTATAGTTCAGGAGCAAAAGAAATCGCTTTATTAGGTGTAGAGCTTTCTGCTATCACTTTAATTTTTTTATTAATTGGGCAACGTTTGGCAAAAGATTATGCAGGTGCAATGTCTTTAGCAGTCTATTTTATAATTACACTTTGGGGTGTTTATTTGTTAAATAATTAAAATTGATAGTTTTTTAACTTTGCATAATTAATAGCTATTGAAAAACCTCTTAAAAATTGCGTTTTAAGAGGTTTTTTATTTTTATTAAACAGATACAGTAGTTTTTAATCATAAAAGTGTTTATACATAGTTTAAAAACGTTTTTTTTACTTTCTAAGCACATAAATTAAAGAAGAGTATTCAGTGCTTCTACTTGCTTTCATATTTGAGACAAACCCTCTATAAAATGCTTTTACAGGATTCATCTTACCTGTTTTGTATTTTTCGCTTAATAAAGAAACATAATAAGCATCAAACTTCATTGGTAGAGTTTGCTCTACAATCATATCTTCTTCAGAAAAAATCTTATGAATAGAACATTGAGAAAAATGCCATAAATGTCTTGGTACATCAAAAGCAGCCCAAAACTCTTTATAATGTTTTGCGTCGTAGCTTTTAAAATTAGGTACTGCAATTATTAGCTTTCCGTTTTTAGAAAGTAATTCTTTTAGTTTTGTAATGTAATCAGACAACTTTTCTACATGTTCTAAAACATGCCAAAGTGTAATTACATCAAATTTTTTATCGATAATTTTAAACAAATCCTCGCCTAAAACAACCTCTTTTTCTTTGGCTATTTTCCTCGCATTTTCATTAGGTTCTATTCCAAATATATTCCAATGGTTAGAAGCACATACTTTTAAAAAATCTCCAGTTCCAGCACCAACATCTAAAATATTTTTTGTCTTGGTTTTAAAAGAATTTATTAAAGATAACTTTCTTTTTAAAGTAATGTTTTTTGCAGATTGATACACTTTGTCTAAAACAGATTTTTTACTATCTGTATGAGAAATATAATCGTCACTTTTGTAATAATTTTCTAAATCAACAGGAATTGGTGATGTTACCAAAAGATCGTATTCTGGATTAAACATTACTTCATAAGTTTCTCCAGAAACTGTGTGGTCTTTACAATTTAAAAAAGGTTTTAACCCTTTTTGCAGTTCTCTTTTTCTCCCCATATTTTACTTTTTCTTTTAAATGTTCCACGAGGAACATCTGCATTTTCTTTTTTAATTTACCTGCCCATATAAACTAACAACACAGAAATATCACTGGGGGAAACTCCACTAATTCTACTGGCTTGTGATATAGATGTTGGTTGTATTTTACTTAGTTTTTCTCTTGCTTCAAAAGAAAGCGATTTTACTTTTTGATAATTAAACTGAGAAGGAATAGTTATATTTTCTAATCTATTTAATTTATCTGCATTGTTTTTTTCTTTAGCAATATATCCAGCATATTTTAAATGAATAACTGCTTGCTCTATTACTTCTTTATCAATTAAATTTTCTTCTAAAAAAGAGTTTAATTTACTTAAGTCTTTAAAATCTGAAAACTCTAATTGCGGTCTTGCTGCAATTTTATAAAGTTTCATAGATTGGTTAATTAATGATAAATTTTTTGCTTCTAAAATAGGATTTATCTCAACTTCGGTTACAGTTGTTTCTTGCAAAAATTTGATTAACAAATCTGTTTTATCTTGTTTTTCTAATACTCGATCTAATCTTTCTTTAGAAGCCAAGCCTAACTTAAAACCAATTGGAGTTAATCTTAAATCTGCATTATCTTGCCTTAACAAAGTTCTATATTCTGCTCTAGAAGTAAACATCCTATAAGGCTCTTCTGTGCCTTTTGTAATTAAATCATCAATTAAAACACCAATATAAGCTTCATTTCTTTTTAAGATAAAAGACGGTTTTCCTTGCACCTTTAATGCAGCATTTACTCCTGCCATTAAACCTTGGGCAGCTGCTTCTTCATAACCTGTTGTTCCGTTAATTTGACCTGCAAAGAATAAGTTTTCTATGAGCTTTGTTTCTAAAGAATGTGTTAATTGTGTTGGTGGAAAATAATCATACTCTATTGCATAACCATACCTTAAAAATTTTACATTTTCAAAACCTTCAATTGCACGAATTGCCTTGTCTTGAATATCTTCTGGTAGTGATGTTGAAAAACCATTTACATACATCTCACAAGTTGTCCAACCCTCAGGTTCTACAAAAATTTGGTGCCTTTCTTTTGTTGCAAAACGATCAATTTTATCTTCAACAGAAGGACAATATCTAGGACCTGTAGATTTAATTCTTCCATTAAACATTGGAGATCTATCAAAACCCTCTCGCAACAAATCATGAACTTTTAAATTGGTATATGTTAACCAACAAGAACGTTGTTTTGTAAGTTGATTTGTAGTTGGTAAATACGAAAACTTTTCTGTAACTTCATCTCCAGGTTGCTCAATCATTTTAGCGTAATCTAAAGAACGACCATCCACTCTTGGTGGTGTTCCTGTTTTCATTCTTCCAGACTCAAAACCTTTTGCAACTAAATCTTCTGTAATTCCTGTAGAGGCACCTTCACCTGCTCTACCTCCTCCAAAACTTTTATCTCCAATATGAATTAATCCGTTTAAAAAAGTTCCTGCAGTAATTATTACAGTCTTTGCTTTTATCTCTAATCCCAAAGCTGTTTTTACACCAATTATTTTATTTTCATCAAACAACAATCCATTAACAGAATCTTGATAAAAATCTAAGTTCTTGGTTTGTTCTAACATTGTTCTCCAGCATTCTGCAAACTGCATTCTATCAGATTGCGCTCTTGGACTCCACATAGCAGGTCCTTTAGATTTATTCAGCATTTTAAACTGAATTGCTGTATTGTCTGTAACAACTCCACTATAACCTCCTAATGCATCAATTTCTCTAACAATTTGCCCTTTTGCAATACCTCCCATTGCTGGGTTGCAACTCATTTGTGCAATGTTTTGAAGATTCATTGTAATTAATAAAGTATGTGCACCCATGTTTGCAGCTGCTGCAGCTGCCTCACTTCCTGCATGTCCTCCACCTACTACAATTACATCATAATTTGTTGTAAATAAGCTCATTTTTTTATAGTTCCACGTGAAACTTTATATTTAAGATATTGATTATCAATTATTTAAAAACTCTAAAGCTTTGTTTTCTGCATTTCTCATCTCTTCTTTTTCTAATTTAGATTTATCTTTAAAACCCATAAAATGTAAAATTCCATGCATCATTACTCTATGTAATTCTTCATCAAAAGAAACATTAAAATCTTGTGCATTTTCTTCTACTCTTTCTACAGATATAAAAATATCTCCTCCAATTTGTTTACCTAAAGTATTATCAAAACTAATAATATCTGTTAGTGTATCATGTTGTAAAAACTCTACATTTAGTTTGTAAAGATATGCATCATCACAAAAAATGTAATTAATTTCACCAACACTAAACAACTTCCATTTAAGAAATTGTGTAATTCGTTGCTCTAAAAATTCTTCATTTTTAAGTTTAAATGATGTTTCGTAGTTGAAAGTAACCATACCTACTCTTTCTGTTTGTCAGAGAAATATTCTCTAACTTTCTTTTTAAAATTTTGCTGCAAAGGTAATGATTGTCTATTTAATATCTCTGTTTGATTATAAAACTGCTTTTTAAATTGCAAAGCTTTGATATTTCTTTTATCAAACTCTTTTAGGTTGGTATTAGATTTACGCTTTTTATCTTTACCCTGTTCTAGTGATGCTTTGTCTAATTTTAATAACTCGTAATTTAAATTTTGCATTTTTTGAAGTGTACCTGCATTAAAACCTTTTTCTAAAATTTCGTTTTCTAAATCTTCCATTTTCTTTAAAGCTTTTCTTGCTTCTCCATTTACTCCATTTCCTCCTGTTTCAGATTTTTCTATTTGATTTTGTAACTCTTGTCTAAGCAAACTTTGTTGCTTGTAGATTTCGTAAATCTGGCCATCTAAATCATCATTACTATCTCCTTCTCCATTTCCATTGCCTTTACCATTTTCACCTGGTTTTTCTCCTTTACCTTTTTGTCCTTTATTTCCTTTATCACCTGGTTTTTTTCCATCTTCACCTTTTTTTCCATCTTTTCCATCTCCTTTTTTTTCACCTGGTTTTTTCCCTTTTTGCATCCCTTTTTGCATTTTTTTTGACAAACCTTCTTGTTTTTTTATTAAATCTGGCAAACTAAAACCACTTCCTTTACCCTTTTTTCCTTTACCCATTTTCATAGACATCGAATTTTTCATGCTATTTAAAATGTTGCTTAAATAATCTGCTAAATTATTTACAGATGTCATTACATACCTTTGGTTAGAGACTCCATTTGTGAATCGGTTTTCAGAAAAATTTTCTAAAGATTGGTCTAAGTTATAATGTGTTGTAGATAAATCGTCTTTGATTTTTGCAGAAATCTTTGGCAAACGCATAGACAATACATACAAACTATCATCTATATGTTCAAAATAGGTTTTAAGTTGGTTTTGCTTTTTTAAATCTTTACCAAAATCTGGATGAGAAGTAGAAGTTTCGCCAAACTTATTCATTAAATTTTCTTGTTGAAAAGAGAAAATGACTAAATTCTCTAAAATTTTACGCAAATCATTCATATTTTCCTCTATAGATTCTCCTTCCATTTCCATCATCTGTTTCTGCATTTTAGCACTCATTTCTTTCATCTTTTTAGAAGAATTCTTTTGACTCTTTTTTGCGTCTGCAGATTTATTTTCTTGTAAGTTTTTTTCAGAATTATTTAGTTCTTTATCAATATCTTCCTTTTCATCATCTACATCAGGAAGCTCCATAGGTTCTTTTAATTTTTTATTGTCTTTATCAAGTTCTTTTAACTCTTCCTTAATGGCATCAAACTCTTTTTTTATTTCTTTTTGATCATTTAAATTAGTGCTATCTTTTTTTGATAAATCTTCTTGTTTTTTTGCTAATTCTTCTATTTTGGTAGCAATTTGCATTGTTTTTTGTTCTACATAAAATCGTTTGGTAAGTTCTAAAATGCGCTCTAAACTTCGTTCTTGTTGTTTGTTTTGTTGTGCTAATTCTTTAGATTTTTTTACCAAATCGTCTTTATTCAATTTCTCAGCCATTTTCTGGATTTCATCCAATAATTTCTGTTGCCTTTGTAATTTTTTTAATTCTTGAATGCGCTCTTTTAATTCTTCTTTTTTATTTTGAATATTCTCATTCTCATCTTTTTTCTCTTCTAAATTTTCTTGCAACTTATCTGTTTGACGTTGCATCATTTTATTATATTGATTTTGACGTTCTATGAATTTTTGAATCTTTTTTTTATCGTTCCAATTCATTTTCTTTTTGCCTTGTAAATCTTTTTGAACGTCTTCTAATTCCTTTTGTTGTTTTTGTTGTTTGGTTATAGAATTTTCTATATTGTTTATCGTATTTTTTTGCTCTTGGAATAACTCCTCTTCTACTTCCTGTGTCGTTTTTTGCCTGTAATTAAAAACTTTACTTTTCGCTTTTTTATTTCCGTTTACGGCGTCATTATCAAAAACTTGAAAAAACAACTCGTAATTAACTCCTTTTTGTAACTCTAATCCATCAGGAAATTGATAGAAAAAAGTTTGGACATTTTCTTTAGTTATTGGTAAATCAATCGTTTTTTGATTGCTAGGAGTCTCATCATTATAATAAACAATTTGTAGTTTATTTAATCCATAATCATCAGAAACTTGGCCTGCAAATTGTGCTGTTCCACGTGAAATACTGTCAATATTAGATTGAACTGCAATAGATGGGCTTTCATCTTTTACAATAGCTACAGAGAACTGTAAATTCTCAAAATCTTTTAAGTTTTTATTAGAAGATGTTATTTGATAATTGATTGCTTCTCTTATTCTTTTGGAAAATGTAAATGTATTTTCTGAAACCAAATTAAAATATGCTCTTTTGTTATTATTGATAAACGCAACAGAATCTGTTTGATTGGCAGAAACATTCCATATTATTTTTGTTCCTTCTGGTACAGTTAAATTTCCTGTGTTTTGGATTGTTTGATTCTTTTTACCTACATAAAAAGGATATTGTAAACTTAGAGAAATGTTGTTTATAGTTGGTGTAGGGATTACTTTAATTTGATAATCTTTAGACTGAATCCCATTGGCTTCTAAATAAAAATCGATTGGTTTTAGAACATCAGAAAAAGTGTATGAAAATGTTCCATCACCATTATTTTGAAGATAGTATTGCTGGTTATCAAACAATATTTTTGCTTCATTTGGCATTACTTCTCCTTTAGTTTGCACTTGAATTGTAATTGGTTTTCCTTGTATTACTTGTAAGTTTTTATTTGCTAAAAAAAAAGAAAATGGAGCTGGAGGTGTGTACACAGTTCTATGATTTACAACACGTTCTAAACTTTCTGTAAAAACAGCATTATTACCTGATAATAAGATAATTAACCAAATTAAAACAGGTACAACAGCATATTTTAAATATTTTTTGTTTTTCTTAAAATCGACAGCTTTTACAAACGGAATAGGTTGCAATTCATCCGATTTTTGATTGATACTTGCCAATAATAAATCCGATTGATTTGAGTGTTGCTTTAACTGTAAAACATTTAATAATTTGTCTTGCACTTCAGGAAAATGGCTACCAATAATTTTAGAAGATTCTTCGTAAGAAATTCCTTTTTGTAATCCTATCAATTTAAAAATAGGAAAAGCTATAAAGCGTATCAATAAAAAAACTTCAACAACAATAAACAACCAAAATAATAGGGTTCTTGCAGTTGGTTTCAACCATAAAAAATATTCTAAAAACAAGGTAAAAAAGAAGTATAATACTCCTAAAGAAAGGAATAAAATAACACCTTTAATCAACTCACTTGTGTAATATTTCTGTGAAAACTGATGTAGTTTTTTCTCTATGTTTGTAAATCCGCTCATAAATAACAAATAAAAATACTATTTTTAGAATAAATTAAGCATCAAATAATTGTTAAAACAAAGAAAGACACTATTTTGAGTAACTTACATCTATATTTAGAAAACAAAAAACACTAATTTGTAAGTATTTTATTTTTCATTCTACTAAACACCCATAAAATTTATAATATGAAACATCTAACAAAACTTTTCTTTTTACTAATTTCTGTTGCTGTATTTTCTCAAAGTCCTTGGACACAAAAAGAAGGCAAATTTTACACACAACTTTCTTTTACCTCAATTGCTAATTACAACACTTTATTTGGTAATCCTGATTATGATACACAAAGAAAAATAACAGATAACACTTTACAGTTTTATGGAGAATATGGTTTTACAGATAAAACTACTTTAGTTGTTAATTTACCATTAAAACTTATCAATTCAGGAGAATTGACAGATCCAAATTCTTTAGTTATGCCAATAACTTCAGAAGGAAATAAATCTTCTTTAGGCAATTTAGAAGTAGGGATAAAACATAATTTTTACAACAAAGATTGGTTGTTGTCTGGACAACTTTCTGTAGAAGCAAATACAAGTTCTTATGAAGCTTCATCAGGAATTAGAACAGGTTATGATGCTTGGTCTTTTACACCTCTTTTTTTAGCAGGAAAAAGTTTTGGCAAAACCTATTTGCAAAGTTTTATAGGTGCTAATATTAGAACTAATGATTATAGTTCTAACTTTAAAATTGGTGGAGAAGTTGGTCATAAAATTACCAATAGTATTTGGTTGGTTGGTTTTTTAGACATTTCTAAATCTTTTAAAAACGGTAATATTGCCATACCAACTGAGAATACTTTTACAGGTTTGTATGTAAACGATCAAGAATATGGTGCTTATGGTTTAAAAGGAATTGGAGAGTTTTCTGATAATTTTGGAATAACTGCTGGTTTTGGTGGTGCTTTTTTTGGAAATAATGTAGCTAAAAAAGTGGCTTTAAACTTTGGGGTTTATCATAAGTTTTAGGTTACTTTAAAATCTTAATTTTCACTTTCCCTTTTTGAAGACCATGAACTTCTTTAGTAAATTCAACTTCAGATTTATAGGAAACTAGATACAGTTTTAGAACATTTTTAATTTCAATAATTTCATGTTCTATATTCGAAATTTCATTTTTAATTTGCTGTTTTTGAGTAAATGGTTTTCTTATTATGTATAAACCTATTGCAATAATACTAGCAGGCATAATTGCAACAAACCCTTTATTAAGTATGTGTTTCCATAAAAATATCCTAATGCAGCAATAATAACACCAAAAATAGGATTCAAAATTAAGCTTGAAGCAAGTGCTTTTTTCATGTTAATTTGATCAGCTAGGTTTATGTGTAGTTCTTCTAATTGTGCTCTTAAATTTTTATAAAACTTAATTTTTACACAAGTTCTGTTAAAATCAGGTTTTTTGTTTGTTACTCCACATATACTTCCTTTTTCCAAACTAAATCTTTGATGGTCACATAAATCACAATGTCTTTTCATTTTCATCAGCTAAAAATACTAAAAACCTTTAAAAACAAAGTCTTTTTTCTTACCCTCTAATTTCTCTTCTCTTTAATAAAAACTATCTTTGTGCCATTAAAATTTTAAAAAAATGGAATCTAATGTTCGTGTTCGTTTTGCACCAAGTCCAACAGGACCATTGCATATTGGAGGTGTAAGAACTGCTTTATATAATTACTTATTCGCAAAAAAAAATAACGGAACTTTTATTTTAAGAATAGAAGACACAGATCAAACACGTTATGTTGCTAATGCAGAACAATATATTATTGATGCTTTAGAATGGTGTAATATTCCTTTTGATGAAGGGCCACATTCGACTACGCTCAGTGCAGGCTCCAAAAACGAAAAGTATGGACCTTACAGACAATCAGAACGTAAAGAATTGTATAAAAAATATGCAGACCAATTAATAGAAACAGGTTGGGCTTACTATGCTTTTGATACTTCAGAACAATTAGACGCACACAGAAAACAACACGAATTTGATGGAAAAACGTTTATTTATAACTGGCACAATCGCGAAAAAGGACGTTTGGTAAACTCTTTAGTTTTGTCTGATGATGAGGTACAAAACAGAATTGATTCTGGTGATAAATTTGTGATTCGTTTTAAAACTCCTCAAGACGAAACCTTAATTTTAGAGGATGAAATTCGTGGAACCATTAAAATTGATACCAATATTTTAGATGATAAAATATTGTTTAAAAGTGATGGAATGCCAACCTATCATTTAGCAAATATTGTAGACGATCATTTAATGGAAATTAGCCACGTAATTCGTGGAGAAGAGTGGTTACCTTCTCTCCCACTTCATTCTCTTTTATACAGAGCTTTTGGTTGGAATTCTCCAAAATTTGCACATTTACCGTTAATTTTAAAACCTGTTGGAAAAGGAAAATTAAGCAAAAGAGATGGAGATAAGTTAGGTTTCCCAGTGTTTCCTTTAGAATATACAAATGAGGTTACAGGTGATGTTTCTCGTGGATATAAAGAAGATGGATATTTTGCTGATGCATTTATAAATATGTTGGCATTTTTAGGGTGGAATCCAGGAACAGAACAAGAAATTTTTTCTTTAGAAGAATTAGTGGAAACTTTTGATTTGAAACGTGTGTCTAAATCTGGGGCAAAATTTAGTCCAGACAAAGCAAAATGGTTTCAACAACAATATATGCAAACTAAAAGTAATGAAGAATTAACAGATTTGTTTATTCCTATTTTAAAAAATAAGGTTTCGACTGCGCTCAACCAGACATTCGTAGAAAAAGTTGTTTCATCAATAAAAGAAAGAGCTGTTTTTGTTACAGATTTTTGGGATTTAGCATCTTTCTTTTTTGAAACTCCAACAGAATACGAAGCCAAAGCATCTAAAAAAAACTGGAAAGAAGGAACACCAGAATTAATGCAAGAATTAATAGGTATTATTTCTAATATTGAAGATTTTTCATCAGAAAATACAGAAAAAGAAATAAAAGCATGGATTACTGCTAAAGAAATTGGTTTTGGTAAAGTAATGCAACCTCTACGTTTAAGTTTGGTAGGTAAATTAGCTGGCCCTCATTTGTTTGATATTATGGCTATGATTGGTAAAGAAGAAACCATAAAAAGGATAACAAACGCAATCGAAAAAATATAAATTTTTATGAAATCTGCTTTCGATTTATCAGAAAAAGAAATGAAATCTTATGGTTATAAAATAGTAGATGCTATTGTAAACCATTACACAACTTTAGAAGAAAAAAAACCGATAACATCTGCAACTAGAGAAGAAATGGACGCTGCTTTTTTAACAGAAGCACCAGAAAAATCATCTAATGCAGAAGAAGTTTTAGATTTTGTTTTAGACAATGTTATACCTTACTCTAACATTACTACACACCCAAAATCGTATTCTTTTGTTCCTGGGCCAAGTAATTTTATTAGTGCCATGTCAGACTCTATTGCAACTGGTTTTAATATTTTTTCTGGTGGATGGATGGTGTCTCCTGCAGCTGCAGAACTAGAAATTGTAACCATGAATTGGTTGCTAAAGATATTTGATTTTCCTATTAAAAAAGGTGGTGGAATTTTTACAAGTGGTGGTTCTATGGCAAATTTAACAGCCATAGTTACTGCTAGACGTATAAAATGTGGAGATGATTTTAGCAAAGCAATTATTTATTTATCTGACCAAGCACACTCATCAAACATAAAAGCCATAAGAGTACTAGGCTTTAAAAAAGAGCAAATTAGAATTTTACCTACAGATATCGACTTTAAATTAAGTCTTAACAAACTTAAAAACGAAATTGCTAAAGACCGTTTATTAGGCTTACAACCATTTTGTTTTATTGCTTCTGCTGGTACTACAAATACTGGTACTGTAGATCCTTTAAATGAAATTGCAGACATTTGCGAAGAAGAAAACTTGTGGTTTCATATAGATGGGGCTTATGGAGGAGCAGCAATTTTATCAAAAAAAGGAAAAAGAGTTTTAAACGGAATAGACAGAGCAGATTCTTTAACTGTAGACCCTCATAAATGGTTTTATCAGCCTTACGAAATTGGTTGTTTATTGGTAAAAGACGCTTCTTGGTTAAGCAATACTTTTAGCGAAAAACCAGAATATTTAAGAGATATTGAAGGAAACGAATCTGAAATAAATTTTTACGATTATGGGATTCAATTAACCAGAAGGTTTAGAGCTTTAAAGTTTTATATGTCTATTAAAACCTATGGTTTAGAAACTTTTAGAAATGCTATTTCTTACAATATAGAGTTAGCAGAAAGGGTTGAAAAAATGCTAAGAAAAAGTAAAAAATGGGAAATAATTTCTCCTGCTACTTTAGCCGTAATTAACTTTAGATACAACCCAATAGATTTAAATTTGTCTGAAAAAGAATTGGATGCATTAAATCAAGAAATATCTAAACGTGTTTTAGCCTCTAGAGAAGCTTTGCTAGTTACAACAGTTTTAAGTGGACAAATTGTGCTTAGAATGTGTTTGATAAATGCAAAAACATCTTTAGAAGACGTAAAAGACACTTTAAAGCTATGTAATAGCTTTGCGAAAGAAATTCTTGCAAAATAAGTGTAACATTTTTTATTAAATTGCTACTTATAAGTACTTAATCTTTTAAGTATCTTTACAAGAAACAAATTATTAACTACTAAAAATTTATGTTATGTTAACGCCACCAATGATTATTACAATTGTTTTATTAGGAATTATTCTTTTTGCTTCCTTTTTTATGGTAAAACAACAGTCTGCTGCAATTATAGAACGTTTTGGTAAATTTCAGAGTATTCGTCATTCTGGTTTACAACTTAAAATTCCTTTGGTAGATAGAGTTGCAGGTAGAATGAGTTTAAAAATTCAGCAATTAGATGTAATAATAGAAACAAAAACGTTGGATGATGTTTTTGTGAAATTAAAAGTTTCTGTACAATACAAGGTTATTAGAGATAAGGTTTATGATGCTTTTTACAAGTTAGATTATCCTCATGATCAAATTACCTCTTATGTTTTTGATGTAGTACGTGCAGAAGTACCAAAAATGAAATTAGATGATGTTTTTGTAAAAAAAGATGACATTGCAATTGCTGTAAAATCTGAATTAAATGATGCCATGTTAGATTATGGTTTTGATATTATTAAAACATTGGTTACAGATATAGACCCAGATGCGCAAGTAAAAGAAGCAATGAATAGAATTAATGCATCTGAACGTGAAAAAATTGCTGCACAATTTGAAGGAGATGCACAACGTATTTTAATTGTAGAACGTGCCAAAGCAGAAGCAGAAAGCAAGCGTTTACAAGGACAAGGTATTGCAGACCAAAGACGCGAAATTGCTCGTGGTTTAGAAGAAAGTGTAGAGGTTTTAAACAAAGTGGGTATCAACTCTCAAGAAGCATCTGCTTTAATAGTGGTTACCCAACATTATGATACATTACAATCTATTGGACAAGAAACCAATAGTAACTTAATTTTGTTGCCAAACTCACCACAAGCTGGTAGCCAAATGTTAAACGATATGGTTGCAAGTTTTACTGCAAGTAACCAAATTGGTGAGGCTATGAAAAATGCAAAACCTAAAAAGAAAAATGAATAATTTTTATCAATACTTTTTGTTTTCTTCTTTTGTTTCAATTTAAGTTCTCAAACAAAAGAAGAAACATTAAGAGATGCGAAAAAAACGTTTGGAATTTTATTGAAGCCAAGCAATTGTCTAACCCAGCTATAAGCCAAGTTCTACCAGATTTTAAAATCAATTTAGTTATTCCGCAAGGAAAAACATCATCAGAAAAAATAAAAAAATGATTGTAACAACAACACCTACTGTAGAAAAAAAGCCTGTAACACAATATTTAGGAATTGTTACTGGAGAAACCATTATTGGCGCTAATATTATTAAAGATTTCTTTGCTGGAATTAGAGATATTGTTGGAGGTAGATCTGGTTCTTATGAAAAAGTTTTAAGAGAAGCTAAAAATGCTGCTTTAAAAGAAATGGAAGAAAATGCACTATCTTTAGGTGCAGATGCTGTAATTGCTGTAGATTTAGATTACGAAACTGTTGGTCCAAATAGTGGTATGTTAATGGTAACTGCTTCTGGAACTGCTGTGAAACTTTAAAAAATGTATCTAATAAACTGGATAAAAAAACCTTACTTTTTTATAGATTCTGCAAAGCAGAATTTTTTAATTTGTATAGAAGTTGGTTTCTTTATTTTTCTGTTTCTTTATCTTTTCCAACCATTTGGCATCACAAGTTCATCAAATAATAAACTATTGTATACAGGTGGTTTTGGTTTGGTAACTTTTTTAGTAATGCTTATTTTCTTTCTTGTTTTACCAACCATTTTTAAACGTTTTTTTAATGATACAAATTGGACTGTTGGTAAAAATATAGGTTTTCTTTTTTTATTAGTTTTTACCATAGCTATTTCTAATTTTTGCTTTAATTCTATTGTACAAAACACAGAAAACATAGCATTACTATCATTAAAAGACTTCTTTGTATATACTTTTTCTATAGCTATTTTTCCAATTGTAATATTTACTTATACAAGTGAATATATATATAATAAAAATAGAGTAAAGAAGGCAAAAGAGATTATGCAATTAAAGCCTTTAAAAGAAGTAATTAAAAAAAGTAATTACATCAGCATTTTTGGAGATAATAAAAAGGAATGTATTTCTTTTGATGCTAACCATTTAATTTATATCTTTTCTCAAAGAAACTATATTAGTTTTTTCTTAAAAACAGATTCTGGCATAGAAGAAAAAGTACTAAGAAATACATTGTCTCATGTAGAAAATGAGCTTACACAATATTCAAATATTATTCGCTGCCATAAATCTTATATTGTAAATTCGAAATTTATGGATAATATTTCTGGAAATGCAAGAGGATACTTTTTAGAATCTAATTTATTAAAAAAACAAATCCCTATTTCTAGAAATTTTCCAAAAGAAAATCTTAATAAGTTAGTTTATTAACATCTTATATGCAAAAAATTAAAGCGTGGTTATCTAAGCCCTATTATTTTAATCCTTCTGTATTTTATAAATTAAAAGTTAGTTTTACTTTTGGTTTGTTTGTTTTTCTTTTCTTATATATTTTCAGACCTTTTTATTTAAGTCTTTTTGATGTAATTATTGTAGAGTATACTATTGGTATAGGAATCATTGCTTTTTTAGGAACCTTTTTTCTGTTGTATATACCTCCTTTTATATTTAAAGATTATTTTAATGAAGATAATTGGACAGTAGGAAAAAATCTATTTTTAATTTTTATAGGAATACTTATTATAGGCTCTTTTTTATGGTATTTTGGAGAGATGTATAAAGCTCCTTACAATCTTATAAAATTATCTTTATTAGAATATTTATCCTATACTTTTTTAGTAACTATTTTACCTGTTCTCTTTTTTTTATTTAATGATGAAAAAAATATAAGACTAAAAAGACAACAAAGAATTAGAGATATTAAGGCCTATAAAGAACAAAAAACACTACAATTATTAAAAAAAGTTGATTCAGAAATTAAAATTTATTCCGACAATAAAAAAGAACACATAGAATTCTCTATTAAAGAACTCGTTTATATTTCTTCTCAAGGAAATTATGCTAGTTTTTTTCTAAAAAAGGAGAATAATAATGTATTAAAAGAAAAAATACTTAGAGTTACATTATCTAAAATAGAAGATAATTTAACAGATTATACATTTATTGTACGTTGCCACAAATCGTATATTGTAAATACTAATTATATAGAAGACATTACAGGAAATGCAAGAGGGTATTTATTAAAATCTAAAATAATTCCTTTTTTAATACCTGTTTCTAGAAGTTTTAGTAAAAAATATTTATTGAGTTTAATTAAATAAACCTTCCTATTTGTCCCAAATATTAATAAAACTTTCCTATTTGTAACATATTTTTTAAAATTTGATAAAACAAACTTAAATTTGTATTTAAGAAATATTGAATTAAAAATTTTGGGGGATTTTTTTAATTTAAATATAAAAGCTCAACTTTTAAATAAGTTGAGCTTTTTTAATACCTAAAAAATAATTTTAAAATTACTTTTTTTCTTCTATTTTTTCATCAGAATCTTCTTTAGCAGCATTTTTAAATTCTTTAATACCACTTCCTAGACCTCTCATTAATTCAGGAATTTTTCTTCCTCCAAATAATAAAAGAATAACCACAACAATTATTATTATTTGTGGGCCACCAATCATTCCAAAATATATAGCTAAACTGTTCATTTTAATTTAATTTAATATAACAAAGATACAAAAAAGGATATTACAGTATGCTTATTTACAAAGACTAATTTCTTTTCTGTATAATACCTCCAATTACTTTTTTGTCTTTAGTTACTTCTGGGTTTCCTTTATAAAAAATAGACCCTCCAAAACTTACTTTAGCACTTAACGTTTCTCCAGCTAAAACTTCTGCTTTAGCTCCTGTTCCTGCTTTTACATTAGAGTTGCCAGAAACATTCATTTTAAAGCCATTGTAAATACCATATAAATCTACATCTACTTCTTGGTTATTTGCTGTACCTGTTAATTTTACAATACCACCAGAAGAAGTTCTAACTTTTAAAAACTTTACTTTTGTAGTTAAATTTATAAATGCTCTTTCTTGTGCGTTTACTTCTAATTTATCTTGGTTAAAGTCTTTACCAGTAATAGTAGATCCTTCATTAGCATCTATTATAGCTATTTCTTTATTATAATATAGTTTTATTAATATTTTACCTTCTGCAGCATTATCTGATGGAGTTAAAGAAAAAGGTAAAGAGAGTTTTAAGGTATTATTTACATTTTTTATTTTAACTTTTTCAGATTTTTCTCCTGTAATTTCTAGTTTTAAATCTGTAGATTTTATCAATTCTAGCTCAATACCATTGTAAACTTTTAGCTCAGAAAAATCTCCTAAATTCTTTGTTATTTTAGTTTGTGCTACTAGTGTAAAAGAAAATATCAAAGCACATATAAAAACTATTTTTTTCATCATCTTAAGGTTTGATTAGCATACCTAAATCAATAAGCATACCAGTATAAAGACTTTTTTTGCCTTTTATTGTGACAAAGATGAAAAATTTAACGAATTATAACTCTTATTTTTTAATTATTTTTTTAGTGATAAAACCTCTATTGGTATAAATTTTTGCAAAATAAATTCCTTTAGGAAACATAGAAATATTAATATTGGAACTATTAGTTTTAAATACTTCTTTTCCTAAAAGATTAAAAAGAGTTACTTTTTCTATTACAATATTATTAGAAACATTTATTTTAAAACTATTTCTAACTGGATTTGGATAAATAGAAATTGTTTTTACAATACTATTTTTTTCTAATGATAGCAATGTATTAGAAAAAGAATATACTCTTGGAAAAGCCTTATTACTTGCAGCTATAAAAGTATCTCCATCTGAAGATAATGCTAACGACTCACCAAAATTACTACTTCTCCAAGTAGATACATCTATACCTCTTTGTGTCCAAGTATTATTATTAAAACTATAATTTTTTACAGTGTAATTGTAAGGAGAACTTATAGCTATTTTTGTACCATCAGATGATAAAGAATTTACGCTTCCAAAACTAATTTTACTACCTACTAAATTCCAAGAAGAATTATTGTTTTGATAAATTGAAACTCCTGTACTAGAGCCAATTGCAACTCTATTTCCATTAGAAGATAAAGAAACATTTATAAACTCTCTTGTTGTAGTTTTTAAACCTGTAAAATCATCACCTATTTGTGTCCAATCATTATTATTAAATTTAAAAACTTTTACTTTTTGTCTTCCTTTATTAGCAATTGCTATAATATTTCCATCATCAGACATGTCTAGACTAAAACCAAAAGCATCAGCATTAAACTCGCCTTCTAAATTTGTGCCTCTTTGAGTCCAAGTGCCAGAAATATTTTCATACACTTTTACAGAACCTTTAATTGAAGTACTATTAGTTCTGAAAGCTGTTGCTGCTAAAAATTTTGCATCTGGGCTTAGTACCACTTTATATCCTAAATAAAACTGTGTTCCATCACCAACAATTTCAGCAGTTTTTTCCCAAGTATTGTTTTTAAATTCATAAATTCTGATGTGTCCTTCGTCTAAATTACCTCCTTCAGGAGCGCCTATTGCTAATATTTTTCCATCGGAAGATAAAGAAACTCCATGACCTACTTTTTCTAAAATAGATTCGTTTACAATATCAGTTCCTAATTGTTGCCAATTATTATTTACATATTTAAAAACTCTAACAAAACTATCTTCATTATTACCAGGTGCACCTACAGCAATGATAGATCCATCATCAGAAACTGCTACTCCTGTACCGAATTTACTCGGTTTAATATTGTTTTCATCTGGATTATTAATTTGGTTTCCTAACTGAGTTTGACTAAAACCAACAATTGGTATAAATAGTAATAAAAGTAATATTGTTTTCATGATGATTGTTTTTTTTTACAAAGTTCAATCAAATAGAAAGCAAAAAAAATACGTCAGATGACGTATTTTTCTAATTATTAAGTAGTTAAAATTTTATTCTGCTTTTACAGCTGTTCCTGTAATAGAAACTAATAAAGTAGATGAGTTTGAAAGTGGTTCTACATCTATTTGAATACCAACTACTGCATTTGCTCCTAATTTTGTTGCATTCTCTTTTAAATTTTGAAATGCTTTTTCTTTAATGGTTTCTAACCCTAAAGTATACATTTCTCTATATTTAGACATGCTAAACATGTCTGTAAAAGACATTTTTTTTCCATTAGAAGAATAGCTAGAATCATAAGCTGTTCCTGTTACAATACCTAAGTAATCTACTATTTTAAAATTTTCTATGTTGTGGGTTGTTGTTAAAATCATTATTTTATTTTATTTTGATGATATTTTAAGCATTACTGAAATCAAAATATATTTTGATTTAAAGTAGCTTACAAAGTAAAAAGTGTAGTTAAAAAAATATCTTATTATTATTAAACAAATTTAATCTATTTTTTAAGTAAAATTGAAGTTTAGATTTCTCCACAAGGTCGAAATGACAAACTATCTAATCTTCAATTAAATTAAAATCTAAATGTTTACGTTCTAAATCTGTTTTCTTTACTTGTACTTTTACATCATCTCCTAATTGATACAAGTGTTTGGTAGATTGTCCAACAATGGCATATTGCTCTTCTTCAAAAATATAATAATCACTTTTTATATCTCTAATTCTAACCATTCCTTCACATTTATTTTTGGTAATTTCAACATAAATTCCCCATTCTGTAACACCAGTTATAACTCCTTCAAAAATTTCATCTTTATGATCTTGCATATATTTTACTTGCATGTATTTAATAGAAGATCTTTCTGCTTTTGATGCCAATTCTTCTCTTTTAGAAGAATGTTTACATTTTTCTTCATAAATATCTGCTTTTGGTGTATTTCCGCCATCTAAATAATGTTGAAGCAACCTATGTGTCATTACATCTGGATAACGTCTAATTGGTGATGTAAAATGGCTGTAATAATCAAAAGCCAATCCATAATGACCAATATTATCTGTAGTATAAACAGCTTTAGACATCGAACGAATTGCTAAAGTCTCAATCATATTAGATTCTGCTTTACCATGTACATCGTTTAAAAGCTGGTTTAAAGATGCTGATGTGGTTTCTTTAGTTTCAGTATTAATTTTATACCCAAACTTACTAATAATGTTTTGTAAAGAGACTAGTTTTTCTACATCTGGCTCATCATGAACTCTATATATAAACGTTTTTCCAGATGGTTTTCCTCCTTTTGCTTTTCCAATAAATTCAGCCACTTTTCTGTTGGCTAACAACATAAATTCTTCAATTAATTTATTGGCGTCTTTTGCTTCTTTAAAATAAACTCCAACTGGGTTTGCGTCTTCATCTAAATTAAATTTTACTTCTACTCTATCAAAAGAAATTGCACCTTGTTTCATTCTTTTTTTACGAAGAATTTTTGCTAGTTCGTCTAATTTTAAAGTGGCTTTTACAATTTCTGGTTTAACTTCATATTCACTATCAGTTATAGAAATATTTTTAGGAATTGTACATATTAAATCTTGAGATTTCTCGATACTAATTTTCTCATTCTTCGAAAATTCACTCGAAATGACAGTCTCTAAGTTATTTTGTGTATTTCCTCTTTCCTCTTTTTTCTTTTCTCTATTCGCTTCTATTAAATATTGTGCTTCTTCATACGCAAAACGCTGGTCTGAATAGGTTACTGTTCTACCAAACCATTCTTTTACAATTTGTGCTTTTTTATTGATTTCAAACACAGCAGAAAAAGTTAATTTTTCTTCATTTGGTCTTAAGGAACAAACACCATTACTTAACATTTCTGGCAACATTGGCACTACTCTATCTACTAAATAAACAGATGTTGCTCTGTCATAAGCTTCATCATCTAAAATGGTTTTTGGTTGTAAATAATGAGATACATCTGCAATATGAATTCCTACTTCAAAATTTCCGTTTTCCAATTTTGTAAATGATAAAGCATCATCAAAATCTTTAGCATCTTTTGGGTCTATTGTAAACGTTAAATCTTTACGCATATCTCTACGTTTAGAAATTTCTTCATCTGTAATTTCTATGGGTAAATTTTGCGCTTCTTTTTCTACTTCTGGTTCAAACTCATAAGGCAAATCGTATTCTAATAAAATAGAATGCATTTCTGTATTATGATCTCCAGGTTTTCCTAAAACCTTGGTAATTTTACCAAACGGATTTTTAGAGTTTTGTGGCCAATCTGTAATTTTTACTTGTACTTTATCTCCATCTTCTGCACCATTCATTTTATTTTGAGAAATAAAAATATCTGCATACATTTTATTATTGTCTGGTATGACAAATCCAAAATTTTTATTCTTTTGTAAAACTCCAACAAATTCAGTTTTTGCACGTTCTAAAACTTCTACAACATCTGCTTCTAACTTGTTAGACCTTCTTTTTTTGTACACATACACTTTTACTTTATCATTATGTAAAGTTTTACCTAGGTTTACATTGGGTACAAAAATATCATTTTCATAATCATCAGATATAAAGTATCCATTTCCATTAGATGTAGTATCTATAGTACCTATAGCATATTTTCTATCTTCATTAATTTGAAACTTTCCTCTATCTATTTCTTTTATTTTTTTTGTGGCAGTTAATTCTGCTAATTTTTTTAAAATTTGAGTTTTACCATCGGTATCAGAAATACCTAATTTTGCAGCTATTTGTTTATAATTATAAAACTTCTCACTGTCTTCATTTAAAATTTTAAAGATATTTCTAGTTAAATCTTTGATAACTTTTCCTTTCTTTTTAAATATCTTTTTTTTCTTTCTTGTCATTAATTCTTACTTCTTTTATTTGTTACCAAAGTACAATTATTTATGATGTTTTATATTAAAAAACAGTTATCAAATGTTTATTGTATTTTGGTTGATTATTAATTTTACTTTATGTCTCACTTCGTAGAGCTCAGTGTTAAAAATTCTTGGTTTATTATTGCAAATCCTACTTCTGGAAATTGTAACTTTTCTAAAAAGTGGAAGGAAATTCAGCAAATTTTAAACCATAAAAATATAGACTATTCTTTTGCTTTTACACAATTTTCTAAACACGAAATCGAATTGGTTGCTAATGCTCTTCAACAAGGTTTTAGAAATATTATTTCCGTTGGCGGAGATGGAACACTACATCATGTAGTTAACGGAATAATGTTGCAAAGATATGTAAAAAGTTCGGAACTAACTATTGGTGTGATTCCATTAGGTACTGGAAACGATTGGATAAAAACATATAACATACCCAATTCTATTAAAAAATCAATAGAAATCATCCATAAAAAAAAGACAATTTTACAAGATATTGGTGTTTTAAAAACTGATAATGATACATCTATCTATTTTAATAATGTGGCAGGTTTAGGGTATGATGGTTATATTATAAATAAACTAAAATCTTTAAAAAAATTAGGTTCTATTTCTTATGTATTAGCAGGTATTTATGGATTGTTGTTTTATAAAAAATCAAAATTTAAAATTATTTTTGATGATAAAGTAATAGAAACTAAATGTTTAATGACCATTTTTGGGATTTGTAAATTTTCTGGTGGTGGCATGCAATTTACTAAAGATGTAAATTCTGCTGATGGATTTTTAGATATTACCATTGCTAAAAACCTCACTTTTTTTGATTTGGTATTGAATCTTCCAAAATTATATTCAGGAAAAATTGTACATCATAAAAAGGTGGAAACTTATAAAACCAAACAAATTACCATAATTCCACAACATTCAAAACCTTTTATACAAGCAGATGGAGAATTGGTTGGAACTGGAAAAGTTGCAGTTAAAATTATAGAAAAAGCGATTCAATTTGTTGTAAACTAATTTTTATTTATTTTAAAAATTACGTTTTTTATCGTATTAATTCAACTTATTAATTTTATAAATTTCTACTTAATTTTAAAACTAGAAACCTAATAAGTTAAAAAAATCTTAAAAAAAATGTAACGTTTTCTTAAATTGAACGTCTTTATAGAAAGAAGTTATCTATTTAAGATGAAAAATCTACGTAAAATTATTGTTTTATTTGCAGTTATATTCCTTACAGGGATTGTAGTTACTGTAATGACAATAAATACTTCTTTAAATAAAGTTGATACAAATACCAAACAAACTGTAGAAACTCAAAAAGACACACTTTATCTTTTAAATGCTGAGAAAAAGACGGTTTAATTACTACTAAACTTGTTTTACGTTTTCTTATAATCTATCATATAATTATTTTAAGTAAGTTTATTTTAGAAGAAGAAACTTACGTTTTTTCTAAAATGCAATAAAATTAAATTTTTGAAGTTTTCACACTTATCAACATTCTATATTAAAATACTTTTTCTTTTAAAAATTTTTAAAAATCTATGATGTTTATAATAGTGTGTGAATAGTTACTATAAAATAAGTACTTTTTATTTTTAAGTTTCACTTATTAAAAAATACTTACATTTTATGAATTATTTAAAAGCTTAAAAATCAAACTTAAAAACCACTTATTAACAAAACTTATAAACAGCTATCAACGTAATTTTATGAATAACTAACAACCTATTCTATGTAAATAAATTGTAAATTTTATGTTGATAAACTTTTATCAAAAATCAATAAAAAAAGTTGTGTATGTCATAACATAGCTTGTATTATAATAATAATTAAAATCACCAAAAAAACTTACAAGTTTTTCAATACAACTTCTTAACAATTCCTTAAAATAGGTAAATGCTTTAAAAATAAGTAGTTATTAAAAAAAGATAAATTTTGATTGTTTATAACTGTTCATAACCGCTATTTTCTATATTTTTGTTGATGTAACTATGTCATTGCGAATGTAATGAAGCAATCTGTTAATTAAAAAAAGATTTCTTCTTGATTCTTACATATTATAATGACCATATATAAAAATTAAATTATGACAATTGCCATTGGTAACGATCACGCAGGAACAGAATATAAGTTCGAAATTATAAAACATTTAGAAGAAAAAGGACATAAAGTATTAAATTTTGGAACCGATTCTAATAATTCTATGGATTATCCTGATGCTATTCATCCAACTGCAGATGCAGTAGAATCTGGTAAAGCTGAGTTAGGAGTAATTTTATGTGGTTCTGGAAATGGTGCACAAATGACAGCCAACAAACATCAAGGAATTAGAGCTGCTTTGTGTTGGAATAAAGAGTTAGTCGAGTTAACAAGACAACATAATAATGCAAACATTTTAACAATTCCTGCACGTTTTGTGTCTTTACAACAAGCAATTGGTTTTGTAGATGTTTTTCTTTCTACAGAATTTGAAGGTGGAAGACACCAAAATAGAGTAGATAAAATTTCTTGTGCTGGGTAAATCTTTTAGTTTGTCATTTCGAGTGAATTTTCGAAGTATGAGAAAATTTGTATCGAGAAATCTTTATAAATAATGAACTTCATTACAAAAAATTTCCAAGAATTAACTATTAATGAATTGTATCAAATCTTACAATTACGATCAGCAGTTTTTGTGGTGGAGCAAGATTGTGTGTACCAAGATGTAGATGGAAAAGATTTTAAATCGCTTCATGTTTATGGTATTAAAAATGATAAAATAATTGCGTATACAAGAATTTTTAAAGCTGGAGATTATTTTAAAAATGCTAGTATTGGTAGAGTAGTAGTAGCTGCCAATGAACGTAAATATGGTTTTGGTCAAGATTTAATGAAAGCTTCTATAAAAGCTATAGAAGATCATTTTAATACTTCAAAAATTACAATTTCTGCACAAGTGTATTTAAAAAAGTTCTACGAATCTCATGGATTTTTAAAAGTAGGTGAGGAGTACTTAGAAGATGGTATCCCTCATATTAGAATGGATAGAAATTAAATGGGTTTAAAAAGAAATCATAAAATACTTTTATCACTTATATTAATATTTTTTAGTTGGATAAGTTTTGGTATTGGATATACTACAAAAGTAAATTTATTTCAATACTTATTTTATTTTGGTTTTATTTTTTTTGTTCTTGGTATAATATTATTCTTTAGAGTTTTAAACAGCAAATAATTTAAAAATTATTAACTTCAATAACTCTACCAACATCTAAATCACCCAATTTAATACTCCCAATTCTAACCCGAATTAAACGTAAAGTTGGATAACCTACAGCAGCTGTCATTTTTCTTACTTGTCTAAATTTTCCTTCTTTAATAGTAATAGAAATCCAACTTGTTGGACCATGTCTTTCGTCTCTAATTTTTTGACTTCTTAATGGAAATTTAGGATCTTTAATTATAGAAGCTTTTCCAGGTTTTGTAATGTATTTTTTTCCGTTAAAACCAATTTCTACGCCATTTTTTAATTGTTCTATAGCTTCTTGCGTTATTTGCCCATCAACTTGAACATAATATTCTTTTTCGTATTTATTAGATCTAATTTCTGCAGAAACTTTACCATCTGTTGTTAATAATAACAAACCTTCAGAAGGTACATCTAAACGTCCAATTGCCATGGTTCCTTTAGGAAAATCATGTAAATCTCCCAATAATTTCTTCTTTCTTTTTGCAGGATTTACAAACTGAGAAATCATTCCCCAAGGTTTATGAATGATAAAATGATGGTGTTTTTTTATCAATTTACAACACTTTAATAGTTATAGAAAATTCCTCTTTACCAGAAGAAATACGCATATTTTCTTCAGAAAATTTTTCGTCTGTATAAGAAGTATATTGTGTGATTGGTTCTATGCACAACATATTATCAACCTCTGTCCACAACATAAAGTTGTTAAAGTTTTTTGTGGTAATTTTAAGATGATTTTTATCTGAATTTTCTAAAATAATTTTATCAGTATTTAAAACAGGAAATGCATTGTGTCCAACCTCGTAAATTTCTTTTAAAGTTATTTTTTTATCATTGGCAACCAAAGTATCTTTTCCAGTATTAGATAATAAAAAAGCAGGATGATAGCCCAACATAAAAGGCATTCCAGCTTCTGCAACAATTATAAAATCGATTTTTAAAGTGTTATTTTTTAAAGAAAAATGCTTTTCGAAGATAAAATCGAAAGGCCAAAAAAGTTGTTCTTCAGTAGATTTTTTAGGATATTTACTGTTGATGACTTTTGTGTTTTTGATATATTTTTTATTGAATTTTGCAGTCTTTTCATCCGAAGAAATCAAAGAGTAATCCAACTCTCGTAACAAACCATGTTGGTCTTGTATGGCATCTCCTTTTTTGGTGTGTACTCTAAAATTATTTTTAGAAATTGGTCCAATTATAGGAAACATTTCATCATCCGATTTTCGCCAACCTTTGCTTCCTTTTTGGTGGATATATTCCTTATTATCAACAATAAAAGAAATTAATTCTCCTTTTTCAATTTTAACAACTGATTTTTTATCATCAGAAATTAAAGAAATTATATTTCTCATTTAAGTTTTATTATTTTAATCTATCAGGGTTTTTTCCTAGTTTTTTTGATTCAGAATTTACCCTTCTTTCCAACTTTTTAATATCCTCTTCTGCTGGTAAATTTTCTGGTTTTATTCCTCTGTCAAGTAATATTTTTCTAACAGAACGATTGTTTGTAATATGTTCCGCAGAAATACTTCTCTCGCTTTTTAAATCTTTTTCTTTTGTATTGAAAACGGTTATTTCTGTAGCAAAATCTTTGGCTTTTATAGTAATAGTTGGTAAATAATCTGCCAGTGCTCTATTTTTTGGAATACCTAATTTGGTTTTCATTTGCTGAGTAGATTTACCAAATAAAGCTTGATCTCCCTTACTTCTAATTAAACCAAAATTTCTATCATTCCCAGTTTTTTCGTAAATTAACTCTGATAAATCTTTTTCTGATAGTGTTAATTTTTGTCTAGCTTGTAATCTTTCCCAATCTTTTATTCTTTGTTCAATTAACTCAAATTTTCTAGTTTGCATTGCAAAGTAGTTTTGAGCAAAAGCAATATTTTCTTTTCTTGGGTCGCCATTTTGAGCAATTAGATAACAAGCATATCTTGTTAGCATTATATCTTCTATTTCTCTTTCACTTCCAGAACCTAAAGAGACCATTTTGTTGACGTCAACAAAATGGTCTGAAATAAGGTTGTTTGTTATTTCACATGCTGTTTTGGCTTTAATTATAACTCTTTGGAAATTTCTCCATTCTGCATACCCTAAAAGTTGTTGTAAATCTCTAGCAAACCAAAATTCAACATCAGAAATAGTTGTTTGCGAATGATCTTCAAAATTTTCTGCCAAATTCTTTATAATTTCTTTTTTCATAATGAATTGTTTTTATAAAAATACAAAAAAAAGATGCATAAAAAAGAAACTCTTTTTGTAACTTGCTATACTTTTTAAATTAATAATATTAGCAGATTTTATGGCAGCAGCAGATAAGGAAAAACAAGCAAAATTAAAGGCATTACAACTTACATTAGATAAATTAGACAAGACGTATGGTAAAGGTTCTGTAATGAAATTAGGAGACGTTGTTACAGAAGATATAGATGCTATTTCTTCAGGTTCTTTAGGATTAGATTTAGCCTTAGGAGTAGGTGGTTATCCAAGAGGTAGAGTAATTGAAATTTACGGACCAGAATCTTCTGGTAAAACAACACTAACCATTCATGCAATTGCAGAAGCACAAAAAGCAGGAGGAATTGCTGCTTTTATTGATGCAGAACATGCTTTTGATAAATTTTATGCAGAAAATTTAGGGGTTGATATCGATAATTTAATCATATCACAACCTGATCATGGTGAGCAAGCTTTAGAAATTGCAGACAATTTAATTAGATCTGGAGCAATAGATATTGTAGTGATAGATTCTGTGGCAGCTCTTACCCCAAAATCTGAAATTGAAGGAGAAATGGGTGATTCTAAAATGGGTTTACATGCTCGTTTAATGTCTCAAGCCTTACGTAAATTAACAGGAACCATTTCTAAAACCAATTGTACTGTTATTTTTATCAACCAATTAAGAGAAAAAATTGGAGTAATGTTTGGAAATCCAGAAACTACAACTGGTGGAAATGCATTAAAATTTTATGCTTCTGTAAGATTAGATATTAGAAGAAGAACCCAAATTAAAGATGGAGATAGAGTAATTGGTAACAGTACTAAAGTTAAAATTGTAAAAAATAAAGTGGCACCTCCTTTTCAAATTGCAGAGTTTGATATTATGTATGGTAAAGGAATTTCTAAAGTTGGCGAAATTTTAGATATTGGTGTAGAATTAGGAATCGTTAAAAAAAGCGGTTCTTGGTTTAGTTATGGAGAAACTAAACTAGGGCAAGGAAGAGATGCTGTAAAAGGTTTAATTGCAGAAAACCCTGATTTAGCAGAAGAATTAGAAGCTAAAATAAAAGATGCTATTGAAAATCAAGAATAAACCTTAGAAGTTCTAACTAATTTTATAAACTGCTATGGATAGTAATTAATCTATAGCAGTTTTTTTTATTTTTATTGATGATTAATATCTCTCCAAACCTACAATTAAGAAGAATAACTTCTAAAGACACAGAAGTATTATTTAAGCTGATGCAAGAAATTTATCCACCAGCTTACAAACATTTTTGGATAGATGGTGGAGATTGGTATGTAAAAACTCAATACTCTAAAGAAAACATTTTAAAAGAACTTTCTCAAAAAAATACAGACTACTATTTTATACTTCTTAATGATGAAATTGTGGGAAACTTTAGAGTTGTTTGGGATGAAAAACTAGAAGGTTTATTAGAAGAAAAACAAGTAAAATTACATCGTATTTACTTACACCCAAAAACACAAGGAAAAGGTTTGGGTAAAAAATTACTTTTTTGGCTAGCACAAAAAGCTACAGAAAAAGACTACAAAATTATTTGGTTAGATGCTATGGATGCACAACCACAAGCATTTCAGTTTTATAAAAAACAAGGCTACAAATATCATTCTCATACTTTTCTTCCTTTCAAAAATATGTTAGATGAAGTTAGAAAAATGAGTCAACTTTGTAAACAATTATAAAACTTTACTCTTTAGATAGTATTTTTACCAACCAAAGAATTAAATAAGCACCAATACCAAAACCAGCTAATAAAACTAGTAAAACGAATAAAATTCTTAAATTTTGTGCTGTAAAATTTGTTTTGGTACTCAACCATTCACATACTCCTAAAATCATATTTTTTTATTTTAAACTTATTAATTTTTTCAAAAATGTCAGTTTGAGTGATTTCGAATTTTCATCGAAATTGTATCAAGAACTAATTAAGTATTTCTATACTCCTGTACTTCCAAAACCACCTGCTCCACGTTTGGTTTCAGACAAAATTTCTACTTCTTCCCAACTTACTCGCTCGTGTTTCGCAATAACCAATTGTGCAATTCTTTCGCCATCATTTACCACAAAATCTTCATTAGAAAGATTGACTAATATTACCCCAATTTCTCCACGATAATCTGCATCTACAGTTCCTGGAGCATTTAAAACAGTAATCCCTTTTTTAGCTGCCAAACCACTTCTTGGTCTTACTTGTGCCTCAAAGCCAACAGGTAAAGCAATAAATAAACCTGTTTTTACAATAGCTCTTTCTAAAGGTTTTAGAACCACAGGTTCATTAAGTTCAGCTCTTAAATCCATTCCTGCAGCTCCTTCTGTTTCATAATTAGGTGTTGCGTGTTTCGATTTGTTAATTATTTGTACGTTCATTTATAAATTGAATAAAAAAGTAATAGTTTCTAAAAATTCTGCTTTCCAAAAAGCTTCTGTATGTTTTCCTTCAGGAACTATTTTTGTTTGTATATTTTCTTGAGGAAATCCTTCATTTACCAATAATTTAGCCATATTTTTTGTGTCAGGAACCATAGAATCTCCTTCTTTTCCACCAACTAATAAATACAGTTTTGTATTTTTTTGATTACCATTTTCTTTTGCAAAATCATTTACTTTATCAGAAAACCAAAAAGATGTAGAAAGTGCGCCAATTTTACCAAATGTATCTGGGTATTTTAAACCTCCATAAAAAGAAATCAATCCGCCTAAAGAACTTCCTATAATTGCAGTATTTTCTGCAGCCGGTTTTGTTCTGTAATTAGCATCAATATATGGTTTTAAAGTATTTGCTAAAAAATTTACATAAATAGCTCCTTTTCCTCCTCCATATTTTTTATGTTTCCAAGGTGTATATTCTTCAATTCTTTTTTCGCCACCATTTTCTACACCAACTACAATAAAGCTTTTACCTGTTTTTTTAAAAAGTTTATTTAAGGTTTCATCTACAGCCCACTCACCAACAAAAGAAGTTTTATCATCAAATAAATTTTGTGCATCATGCATATAAATTACTGGGTAATTTTCTTTTGATGATGCATAGTTTGGTGGTAAGTACAACCAAACTTTATGAGAAATTTCATTTAAACCATCTATAATAAATTCTTTTTTAAGAATAGAAACATTGGCAGCTTTGGTAGATTTTCTTTCCTCAACTTTTGGTTGGTTATTTTCTTTTTTTGCAGATTTTTCTTGGCAAGAAATCATCAACATTAAAAGTGAAAATAAAATAAAGCTTCGTTTTTTCATAATTTACTCTTATAAGCTTTACAAATATAATAATTCGCATAAGCATTCATCAAAAGATAATAGTTTTATTATTTTTACCCTCTAAATAGGAATGATTTATGAGTGAAATGAAAAGTATAGCAGTTTTTGGTGGTGGAAGTTGGGCAACAGCAATTGTAAAAATGCTTTCAGAAAATTTAGAAGAAGTTGGTTGGTACATGCGAAATGAGCAGGCCATAGAACATATTAAAGAAAACGAACACAACCCAAATTATTTACGTTCTGCAGAGTTAAACGCTGCTCAATTAGATTTATCTTCAGATATTAATGCAACTGCTGCTAAATATGATGTTTTAATTTTTGCAATTCCGTCTGCTTTTTTGATGAAAGAATTAGAAAAATTGACGACTTCATTAAAAAATAAAATAATTTTTTCTGCAATTAAAGGAATTGTTCCAGAAACTGGTTTGATTATTGGGGAACATTTTAATCAAATCCATCATATTCCATTAGAAAATATTGGCGTAATTACTGGGCCTTGTCATGCAGAAGAGGTTGCAATGGAACGTTTATCTTACCTAACAATTGCCTGCCAAGATGAAGCAAAAGCAAAGTTTGTAAGTAAATCTTTACAAAGTTGGTACATCAAAACCAAAATTTCTGACGACATTATTGGTACTGAATATGCTGCAATGTTAAAAAACATTTATGCTGTTGCAGCAGGAATTGCACATGGTTTAGGTTATGGTGATAATTTTCAGTCAGTTTTAATGAGTAATGCTATTCGTGAGATGAAAAGATTCATAAAAAAAGTGCATAAAATGAAACGAAACATTAACAACTCTGCTTATTTAGGCGATTTGTTAGTGACAGGATACTCTCTTTTTAGCAGAAACAGACAATTTGGAAATATGATAGGGAAAGGATACACTGTAAAATCTGCTCAAATAGAAATGAGTATGATTGCAGAAGGCTATTATGCAACCAAAAGTGCCTTTAAAATGAAAGAAGAAAATGGAGCAAAAACTCCAATTATAGATACTGTTTACAATGTTTTATACGAGCATAAAAACCCTAAAAAAGAATTTAAAAAGTTAACAGATAAGTTAGATTAATTGTTTAAATTTGAACATTATTGTAATGTATTAAACAATTATTATGAAAACAATACAAGAAGTTGTAGAAAGCACTATTAGAAAAACCCCTTTTATTGAAGAAGCTTTAAACGAAAAACTGATTAATGTTTCTTCTTTAGCAAGAATTATTTTACCAGAAGTTTCAACAATATTAAAAAAAGAAGTTAAGGTTGGTGCTGTAATGATGGCTATTAACAGACTTTCTCCAGCAAGTGAACTTCGTATTAGAAAAAACATTAAAAAGCTTGCCTTAGATCTAGGTGACGTTATTGTACGTTCTGATTTGTGTGATTTTACTTTTAAAAACACGCCTTCATTATTAAAAGAAATTGCTAAAATACTAACCAAGTCTGCAGAAAATTCTGATTATTTCTTAACTGTTTCTCAAGGTATATTTGAAACAAATATTGTTACCAGTAAAAATTTACGTCCTTATGTAGAAGAAATTTTTGAAGAAGAAATGCTAACACATAGTATGTTAGATTTGGCTTCTATCACTATAAAATTACCACAAGAAAATTTAGAACAATCTGGTATTTATTATTTTATTTTAAAACAATTGGCTTGGGCAGACATTCCTTTACAAGAAATTATTTCTACAACCAACGAAATGACAATTGTTGTAAAAGAAGAAGACATTAACCAAACTTTTGCCATTTTAATGGATATGAAACTAAGCTAAACAAATTATAGTTTTATCTTGCAAGGTTTTTAAAACCTTGTAGGTATTATTACATTATAATAAAAAGTTACTCTACAGAAAACTAATGTCAAAACAAGACCCTTATGCAGCACTAAGAATAAAAGAATTCAATATTTTTTTATTTGTAAGATTTTTACTCGTTTTTGGCTGGTCTATGCAATTTATAGTCATTGAATGGCAAGTGTATTCTATAACAAAAGACCCTATTTCTCTAGGGATAATTGGTTTAATGGAAATAATACCAGCATTTTCTATGGCGTTATTTGCAGGACATATTGTAGATAAAAGTGAAAAAAGAAATTTACTTGCTAAATGTACAGCTGCATTTTCTCTAATTAGTTTAGGGTTGTATTTTTTAACAACAGAAATCGTTTTAGCAAGCTGGTCTACAAACTCTATTTTGTACGGAATTTATGCATTGGTTTTTTTCGGTGGATTTTTACGTAGTTTTTTTGGACCCACAATTTTTTCTTTAGTGGCATTATTAGTGCCTAAAAAAATATATCATAATGCTGCAACTTGGAGTACCAGTACTTGGAAAACAGCGTCTGTTTCTGGAGCACTTTTTGGAGGTTTTTTAATTGGTTGGATAGATGTTGATAATACTCTTTTACTCGTTTTTATAGTAGTGATGTTGTCTTTGATTTTTACTTTTTTAATCAAAAAGAAACCAATTTTAAACACTAAAATTGGAGAACCAATGAAAGAAAGTTTAAAAGCTGGAATTCAATTTGTATTTAAAACCAAAGAAATTTTAGGTGTTTTAACTCTAGATATGATTGCAGTTTTATTTGGTGGAACAGTGGCTATTTTATCAGTTTTTGCACAAGATGTTTTAAAAGTGGGTCCAGAAGGTTTTGGAGTTTTAAATGCTTCTATTTCTATTGGAAGTATTGTAACGATGTTTTTAACAACCTATATTCCTATCAATAAAAATACAGGTAAGAAAATGTTGATTTCTGTATTTATTTTTGGATTAAGTATTATTGCTTTTGGGCTATCATCATTGTTTTGGGTAAGTGTTTTAGCATTATTTATAAGTGGTGCTGCAGATGGAATATCTATGGTAATAAGACAAACCATTTTACAATTAAAAACGCCAGATGAAATGCGAGGTAGAGTATCATCAGTAAACTCTATGTTTGTAGGGTCTTCTAATGAGTTAGGCGCTTTTGAAAGTGGTTTAGCAGCCAAATTAATTGGGCCAGTTGCAGCAGTTGTTTTTGGTGGTACAATGACACTTTTAACAGTGGGTGTAACAGCAGTAGTAAACCCAATTTTAAGAGAATTAGATTTAACTAAAGAGATTGAGGAAAATGAGAAAAAATAAATTTAAAATTTATATAAAAACCCAAAATTAACGTTTGATAAATTTAAATTTGTAATAAAAGAATTTATAGTTTCAGCTCCTTGAAAATCTGGTTTTTCAGTAATATATGACAAAGCTCCAATACTAGCTCTTAATGAAAATTTCTCAGAAATAAAATAGTTTATACCTGGGAATACAACAATTTGAAACACATTTGATTTATAATCTCCTTGAAAACCGTTTTCAAATTTAGTAGAAACGTATGAAACACCACCACCCAATGTAAATGAAAACTTATTTTTTGTATTAAAAAAATGAATTAAACCAGCTTTAACTCCAAAAGAATTAATTTCAGATTGGTTTACTTCGCTAGAACCTACAATTAAACCTAATTCTAACGCATTAGATTCACTTATAAAATAACCAACTGTTGGTTCAAAATTAAAATTAGATTGAGATGAATTACCAGAATCTCTTTTTGCGTAATTTAATTGACCACTTAAATAAAAGTCGTTTTTTTCAAAACCTCTAAAATCATCTTTTTCTTGAGAAAAAGCGTTTGTAATAAATAGAATTAAGAGTAAAGCAGTAAATAACGATTTCATATTTTTTTTAAAAATTTTATGCGAAAGTATAAAAATATATTTAAAAAAGTCACTTCAGGTTTTTAAAAACTGGAGTGACCTTTCATAATAGTTTTATTTGAAATTATTTTCAATAACTTAACCTGTGAATTTGTGGTAAAACCTATTTAGGAATCTTTCTAAAATTACCTAAGCTCATTGTCCAATCATAAGATTTAAATTCTAAACATTTCGGTTTTTCTGGGGTAATTTTATAATTAAAAAGTATTTTTCTGGCACCACATTTTCCGCCAAAATCTCCACGAAACCAAGACATTAAAGCTACAGATGTTGCAGTTTTTGTTGCTGCATCATAAGTGGTTTGTTCTTTTAAGTACTCTGTAGTCATAAAATCGAATTCAGCATCTAAATTCTCTGAAGTATAAATAGCAACTGGAGGACAGCTTTTTGCGCCACAATTTAACACAAAATGAATGCGCCAGTCAATATCCCCATCAATACGTAATTTGCGTTCCCATTTTGGTCGAAACCATTTTCTTAAATACCCTAAACTCCATTTTATACGAGATTTTCTAATAATATCATGTTCAATATCATCAAAAGACAAAATTTCACCAGCAATTTTTACGCGTTCTTTTCCAAAAAAAGCACCTCTATCTTCATATTCTTTTGGGTTTTCTGTTAATGAAATTTGTATAAATGCATTGTAAATATTAACCCAAAAAGCTATTTTTTGTTTGTCTGTTTTAAGTTGATTAACCAATTCATTTAAAGTACTTTTCTCTAAAATTTTCACATATTTATCAACAGGTTTTTTATCGATAATATCTTGTAATAATTGTTGTGATACCTTTTCGTAGTTTATTTTGTCTTGAGAAAAAAGGAAAGAATTTGTTAAAAAAAGTGCAATAAAAAAAAACTGTTTCATATAAATTTTCGTATGTTTAAGCATGATAATTAGTGTTATAATTCCTGTTTATAATGAACAAGAAAACCTGTTAAAAAGGTTGTCGTTCTTATGCAAACAAGCTAACAAATTTCCGATAGAAATTATTGTTTCTAACTCTCCAGAAACATCTGATGAAAGTCCAGAAATTTGTAAAAATTTTGATAAAGTTACCTATTATCAATCAGATAAAAAAGGAAGAGCTGCACAAATGAATTTTGGTGCTAAAAAAGCAAAGGGCAATATTTTACTTTTTTTACATGCAGATATTCAGTTACCAGAAGATTTTTACAATCAAATTACAACAGCTATTTCTAAAGGAAATAAAGCAGGATTTTTTGCTTATCAGTTTGATAAAAATACCTTTTTACTTAACATTAATAGTAGATTTACCACTAAAGATGGATTTTTTGCTGGTGGTGGAGATCAATGTCAGTTTTTTTTAAAAGAAGTTTTTCAAAAACTAAATGGTTACAATGAAAACTATTGTATTATGGAAGATTTTGAAATGATAGACAGAATTCGAAAACATAAAATTAAGTACACAATAATTCAATCAAAAGCTACAGCTAGTGCTAGGAAATACGATAACAATTCTTGGTTAAAAGTTAATTTGATTAATGGATATGTTTTCTTAAAATATAAGTTGGGTTTTGCTCCTCAAAAATTAAGAAAAACATATAAAAGTTTACTAAGAGAAGGGGTGTAGTTATTATTTTTTAAAGTAATGATTATAAAAAACTTTAAAAATAATGTATAAAATTAGTAAACCTCCAATAAAACCAATCATAAGTATTATTTAAAAGATGTTGCTTTATCGAGTTCTTTTTCTAAATCTTGTTGATGTTTTAGTGTAGTATTTTCATCCCAAGAAAAAGATGTTTTAAATAAATTTACTACAAGTTCTTTATATAAAACTACGCTTTGTATATTAAAAAAAAGTCTGCCTGTTCTTCGCATAAAAAAGTCTGTTGGAGTACAAGCCATTTCATAGTTTATTGCAAACCAAACTTCTGCTTTGATCATTTTTTCTTGCATATTTTCATGCATCAAATCATCAAATTTTTGTAAAATAATGTCTGTTTGCTTTCCATAATTATGTACTAAATATTCTGCATCTTTTCTATCAAAATCTACCTCTGCAATTCTATTTTGAATGGCATCTGTATAACTTTTTACTTCCTCATAATTCTTAAAAGTTCCGCCAGAAAGTACAATTTCTTTGGTTTTAATTTCATTAAAAACATTATTAAATCTACGTTTGTGTTTTTTAGACACCAAATCTACAATACGTTCTGCCATTTTACGATACCCTGTTAATTTTCCTCCAGCAATAGAAATGAGTTCTGTATCAGAAACAAAAATTTCATCTTTTCTTGATAATTCTGATGCAGATTTTCCTTCTTCGTGAATTAAAGGACGCAAACCTGCCCAAGAAGAAGAGACATCATCTAAGGTTAAATGAATGTCTGGAAACATGTTATTTACGGCAGATATTAAATAAGTTGCATCTACTAAATTGGTGTTTACATCATTTTTATCTTTTTGGTAATTGGTGTCTGTAGTTCCAAAATAAGTTATTTTTCCACGAGGAATTGCAAACATCATTCTTCCATCAGGAATATCAAAATAAACCGATTGTTTTACTGGTAATTTTTCATGATCAACTACCAAATGAACCCCTTTTGTAAGGTGTAAACGTTTGCCAATTTTTGAGTGATTTGTCTGTCTTAAATCATCTACCCAAGGGCCAGTTGCGTTTACTACATATTTTGCTTTAATATCAAAACTTGTGTTTGATAAAGTCTCTTTTACAGTGGCACCAACAACTCTATTTTCTTCATAAATAAAGTTACAAGCTTCTACGTAATTTATAATTGTTGTATCGTAATTTAACGCTGTTTTTAAAACTTCTATTGTTAGTCTTGCATCATCTGTTCTATATTCTGCATAGTAACCAGCACCGTTTAAAATTTTTTCTGGCAACAAAGGTTCTTTTTCTAAAGCCTCTTTTTTTTCCAACATTTTTCTTTTGTCTTCACCTTCTACAGAAGCCAAAATATCGTACACTTTTAAACCAATTGATGTTAACCAAGAACCATAGGTTCCACCTTCAATTAATGGGAGAATCATTTTTTCTGGAACTACTAAATGAGGTGCTAATTTATGCACAATTGCACGTTCTGTACCTACTTCTTTTACCAACCAAAAATCGAATTGTTTTAAGTATCGCAAACCTCCGTGAATAAGTTTTGTAGATTTACTGGAAGTTCCAGAAGCAAAATCGTTTTTTTCGATTAAAGCGACTTTCATTCCTCTTGATGCAGCATCCAAAGCAATTCCTGCACCTGTAATTCCACCACCAATTATTAGCAAATCAAACTCTGTGGCTTGTAACTTTTTGGTAATTTTTTCTCTGTTGAAATATGAAAATGGATTCATTATTGTGATTTTACATAATTTAATTTGTCATTTCGACCTTGTGGAGAAATCTTATTATTTATAAGATTTCTCAACTTCACTTTGTTTCGTTCGAAATGACAAATGATATTTCTATTCTAAAATTTTTGTTGGTAAACCATCTATACTAGTTTGATTTCTGTCTTCCCAATATTGTTCAATTTTTTCTTGTCCTTGTTCTGCTGCCCAATCATTTAATTGATTTCTTTCTCCTTTATACTCGTAAAAAGGAACAGACATTCCACAAGAATCTTGCGCACTTTCAACTGTAATATCAAAAATTTGTCTTGCTCCAGGAATATCTGGAAATAATGAGATTGCATCTTTCCATTCTGCATCTTTTGGGTGAATTGCTTTTCCTTTTCCGTAAATTCTAAGAATGTTAGGATTGCCTTCAAAAGCGCAAAACATCATTGTAATTTTATTGTTTTCTAGAAGATGTGCAGCAGTTTCGTTTCCACTTCCTGTTACGTTTAACCAAAGAATTCGGTTTTCGTTTACTACTCTAACAGAATCCATTCCTTTTGGAGATAGATTTATTCTTCCTTCTTTTGGAGCAGTTGCCACGAAAAACATTTTTTGAGCCTCTATAAATTTTTGAACTCTAGAAGTAAGTTTTGTATAGAATTTAGCCATTTTTAATATCAATTTAAGGTTCACAATTTACAAAATATGACCTTATAAATTTCTTACCTTTAACCCAAATAAAAATCTTTTTTATGGAATACGGATTTCTTTCAGTAATACCCCCAATTGTAGCCATTATTTTAGCATTAAAAACAAAACAAGTGTATATCGCTTTGTTATTGGGGATTTGGTTTTCTTGGTTGATTATAGAAGGATGGAATCCATTAAATGGAACTTTAGCCATGATTGAAGGAATGGTTGACGTTTTCCAAGACAAAGGAAGCACAAGAACCATCATATTTAGTGCTTTGGTGGGTGCATTGTTAATTTTTATTCAATTTTCGAGAGGTGTAGAAGGTTTTATCAATATTATCAACAAAAAATTAGTAAAATATGAAAATAAGAAATCGGGTTACAGTAGAGTAATGGTTCAAATTTTGGCAACTTTTACAGGCCTTTTATTGTTTGTAGAAACAAGTATTTCTTCTTTAACAGTAGGTACTTTATACAGACCCATTTTTGACAAATTAGGAATTCCGCGTGAAAAACTCGCCTATATTGCAGATTCTAGTTCTGCACCATCATCCATTTTAATTCCTTTTAATGCTTGGGGTGCTTTTATTATGGGTTTGTTAATCACACAAGGAATAGATAAGCCATTTCCTGTTATGATGTCATCCATCTTATACAATTTTTATCCAATTTTGGCAATTGGAATTTTGTTTTTTATCATTTTATCAAGAAAAGATTTTGGTTCAATGAAAAAAGCCGAAATAAGAACAAAAGAAACAGGTTTATTAATGAATGAAGGCTCAAAACCAATGGTTTCAGATGAGGTTACTTCATTTCCGCCAAAAGAAGGAATTCCTGCAAGAGCCTATAATATGGTTGTGCCATTAGCAACTATGGTTTTTATGATGCCAATCAACTTAATATACACAGGTTGGAATGAAGTTAAAGAATTCTCATCTACTTTCGATCATATTAAACAAGCAATTGGAGCAGGTTCTGGTTCTTCGTCCGTTTTATACGCAGTAATTACAGCACTTTTAGTAGCGATTGCAATGTATATGATTCAAGGTTTTTTAAAACCCAAAGAAGCTGTAAACTTAACCTTAAAAGGAATTAGTGAGCTTATGCCATTGGCTTTATTAATGTTATTAGCATTCGCAATTGGTAATGCTTGTAAAGAGCTAGAAACTGGGGTTTATGTAGCAAATGCAACCAAGGAATGGTTATCGCCAGAATTATTACCAGCCGTTGTTTTTGTAATCAGTTCGTTTATTGCATTTTCTACAGGAACTTCTTGGGGAACCTTTGCAATTATGTTGGCGATTGCTGTACCAATGGCGAATATTCATGGAGCAGATGTAACTATTGTTGTTGCAGCCACTTTAGGAGGAGGCATTTTCGGAGATCATTGTTCGCCAATTTCAGATACTTCTATAATTTCGTCCATGGCTTCTGCCAGCGACCATATAGATCATGTAAAAACACAGTTGCCTTATGCTTTAGTTGGTGGTGCAATTACTGTTGTTTTGTATTTGATTATTGGTTATTTAATGTGATGTCATTCTGAACTTGTTTCAGAATCTTTTAAAATTAAATATATGAAAGAAAAAAATATACTTAAAAAAACCACAAAGACAATTACTGATAGTGCAGACCAAGTTTTAGAACAACTGAAAAACGGTTTTTCTAAAATTGCAGATTTAGGAACGAATACAAAAAACAAGTTTATTGATTATGTAAAAGAAGTTTTTAATGTGCTGTCTTTGTTAGAAAAAGCAGGTTTTAGAACAAACAGGTTGATTGTAGGTGTATCAATTCCTCCTTCTGTAGAAATTCATTTTAGTAGGTTCAAAGAAATAGATTCATCAGAAATTGATGCCCTTTATAAAGAATATAAAGATAAAAAAATGTTTAAGTTGATATTAAAATCGTTGTTAATGTCTAATGATTTTCAATCTAAACTATCTTCAGAAAGTTTGGTTTTTTCTGAAACCTGTATTGAGATTTCAATTCCACCAAAAGTAAGTATTAAATACTTAAATAAAGATATTGCAAATTTGATTAAACTTGAGGCTGATTTTGATTAATTTACTTAACCAAAACCCCACGTTTTTTCAATTCAGGAATTTCTCTTAAAGCACCTTCTTTAATTGTATTTTCTTTGAATAAAAAGGTTTTTTCAAACAAGGTATTTCCTTCAAAAAAAGTTACTTGAAAACGATTGTTTAGTTTAAATAATTCTGGTTGCATAAATTCAATTTTTGCAAAAGAATTTGCTGGGAGTTTATCCACTTTTTTACGCAACAAAGAAGTCGTTTTTTTGGCTGAAAAACCTTGAGAAACAATTACCACCATTTCTAAATCAACATTTTTATTGTTGATAAGGTACACATTCCAATCATTGGTATTGTAAAAGTCGTTAAACTCATAAACAATAGCCATTTCTACGTTAGTAACTTCTGGTATTTGAATGTCTTTTTTCATAAAGCCCACTTTCTCCCAAAGGGAAATATTATTTTGTAAATTATTTTCTTAATAATGCTTTTTGATGGTTTACGAATTTTTGTCATTTTAACCATTAACGAGAAATTTAAATAAATCATTAAGATTTTTCGACTCCATTTCATTTCGCTCAAAATGACAAAAACTCTTTTATTTATAATCGTTTTTCTACAAAAATTAGAATTCCTTCCCCTATGGAAAAGTTAGAATGGGGCTTTTTTATATCACACTTTTAAACTGCTCCAAGAAACGTTTATCATTTTCATAAAACATTCTAATATCTGGTATCTGATACAACAACATTGCAATTCGCTCAATTCCCATTCCAAAGGCGTAACCAGAGTATTTTGTTGGGTCTATATTTGCATTTTTAAGTACGTTAGGATCTACCATTCCACAACCCATAATTTCTAGCCAACCAGTACCTTTTGTAATTCTATAATCGGTTTCTGTTTCCAATCCCCAATAAATATCTACTTCTGCACTTGGCTCTGTAAAAGGGAAATAAGAAGGACGCAAACGGATTTTAGATTTCCCAAACATCTCTTTTGTAAAGTATAAAAGCGTTTGTTTTAAATCTGCAAAAGAAACATCAGTATCTATATACAAACCTTCTACTTGATGAAAAATACAGTGTGCTCTCGCAGAAATATCTTCGTTTCTAAAAACTCTTCCTGGAGAAATAGTTCTTATTGGAGGTTCGTTTTCTTCCATATAACGAACCTGTACAGAAGAAGTATGTGTACGCAATAAAATATCTGGATTTTGCTCAATAAAGAACGTGTCTTGCATATCTCTTGCAGGGTGATATTCTGGTAAATTCAACGCAGTAAAATTGTGCCAATCATCTTCAATTTCTGGTCCTTCAGAAACTGTAAAACCAATTCTGTTAAAAACATCAATAATTTGGTTTTTTACCAATGAAATTGGATGACGAGAACCTAAATTAATGGGTTCTGCAGGTCTTGTTAAATCACCATAAAAAGACTTTTCAGTATAAGAATTATCTAAAGTATTATTTAGCTCAGCAACTTTGCCTTCTGCAGATTTTTTTAAATTATTTAGTGCCTGACCAAAATCTTTACGCAATTCTACATCAACATTTTTAAACTCTGCAAACAAGTCTTTTAACAAACCTTTGCTTCCTAAATACTTAATTCTAAAAGCTTCTACTTCTTCTTTTGTAGTTGCTTTAAAGGCCTTTACATCACCAATCAGTTCTTTTACTTTATCTAACATTTTCAAGGATAATTAGTCTGCAAATTTAATCTTTTTTAAAGAGTTTTAGATTGTATTTTTTAAGAAAACAGTAACTGTAAACGAAATCGATTGAAATAAGGGGTTTTACTAAAAATATTTTGATGAATTTAATTTTGTGATATTGAAAATTACGTATCTTTGCAGCGTTAAATTTTTATTAATATCACAAAAAAGCATGGATAAAAATATCAAATCTAAAATTGATGGATTCATGGAGTTGGTTAAAACAAGAAATAACCATGAGCCAGAATTTTTACAAGCTGTACAAGAAGTTGCAGAAACTGTAATTCCATATATCATTAATAATGATATTTATCACGGAAAAAATATCTTATTAAGGATGGTAGAACCAGAGCGTTTAATATCTTTTAGAGTTTCTTGGGTGGATGATGATGGAGAAATTCAAGTAAATAGAGGATATAGAATACAAATGAATTCTGCAATTGGACCTTACAAAGGTGGTTTGCGTTTTCATCCAACAGTAAATGCAAGTATTTTAAAGTTTTTAGCTTTTGAACAAGTATTTAAAAACTCTTTAACAACTTTACCTATGGGTGGAGGAAAAGGAGGTTCTGATTTTGATCCAAAAGGAAAATCTGATAATGAAATTATGCGTTTTTGCCACGCTTTTATGAGTGAATTATTCAGGCATATTGGTCCAAATACAGATGTTCCTGCTGGAGATATTGGAGTTGGTGGACGTGAAATTGGTTTTATGTTTGGAATGTACAAAAAACTAAAGAACGAGTTTACTGGAGTTTTAACTGGTAAAGGACAATCTTGGGGTGGATCTTTAATTAGACCAGAAGCTACAGGTTATGGAAACGTATATTTTGCACAAAATATGTTGCAAAGAAAAAATGATTCTTTTGATGGGAAAAAAGTAGTAATTTCTGGTTCTGGAAACGTAGCACAATATGCTGCTGAAAAAGCAATTGAATTAGGTGCAACAGTTTTAACCTTATCAGATTCTGGAGGATATATTTTAGATGAAGAAGGCATTAACAAAGAAAAGTTAAAACACGTAATGTATATTAAAAATGAAAAGCGTGGTAGAATTAGCGAATACACAGAAAAATATCCGAATGCAAAATTTGTAAAAGGAGAAAGACCTTGGTCTGTAAATTGTGATATTGCTTTGCCTTGTGCAACACAAAACGAACTGAATGGAGATGAAGCAAAACAACTAATTAAAAATGGTTGTATGTGTGTGTCTGAAGGTGCAAATATGCCTTCTACACCAGAAGCAATTCACGAATTTCAAAATGCAAAAATCTTATTTGCTCCAGGAAAAGCATCAAACGCAGGTGGTGTTGCAACTTCTGGATTAGAAATGAGCCAGAATTCGTTAAGAATTTCATGGTCTAGAGAAGAAGTAGATTCTAGATTAAAAGATATTATGGAAGATATTCATGATTCTTGTGTAGAATATGGTAAAAATGATGATGGAACTATAGATTATATTAGAGGTGCAAATATTGCTGGTTTTGTAAAAGTAGCAGATGCAATGCTAGCACAAGGTATAGTGTAAGAATATTCTTTTAAGTTATTATAAATAGGAAACGCATCAATGTATTGGTGCGTTTTTTTGTTTATTTGCTACCTAATATTATTCTATGAATTTTTTAACTTTTGTTTTTTTTGGATTCATTATTGCTTCTTTAGGTAGTATAACTCCCAGTTTTTTAAACCTAACAGTTGTAAAATTCAGCTTAAGAAATGGTAAAAAAGCCGCTTTTTATTTAATTGGCGGTTATGCAACAATCTTATTTTTTCAGGCAAATATTGGTGCTTATTTATCTAGTATTTTAATGAAAAATTCAGAATATATTACTTTGATTCAAAAAATAGGAACAGGACTTCTTTTTTTGCTATCTATTAACTTTTTTAGAATTCATTATTCAAAAAAAGAAAGAAAAATAAAAGAAGAAATTCCAAAATCTAAAGCTTATTTACATGGGGTAATCATGTCTTCTTTAAACACCATTGCAATTCCTTTTTATTTTACCACTATTTCTTTTTTAATTGGTTTAGAGTATTTTGAATACTCATTATTAAACGCTTTTTTCTTTTCAATTGGTTCTACAGTCGGTTCTTTTACCTTATATTCTTTATACGCAATCGTTGCTAAAAAAATTGAACATAAATTAACGTATATTGCTAAGAAAATGGACTTTATTTTAGGTTGTTTAACAGGTTTTGTAGGTTTAGCAAACCTATTTTATTTAGTATCTTAATAATTAATATTTGGATTTCTTTTTACTTTTTTTCTTCGGATTTTTCTTCTCTTTTGCAGGTTCTATAACACCAAGTATGCTAAATATGACTGCCTTAAAAGTTAGTTTAGAAAAAGGAACAAAAGCTGCCAATAAATACGCTTTAGGTGTTTCTTTAGTGGTTATTCCGCAAATATACATTGCGTTTGTTTTAACAAAATACATAACAGAAAACCCTAAAATATTAGAAACTTTAGACAAAGTAGGCATTGTAATTTTTATCTTGTTGTCTTTCTATTTTTATAGAGAATCTAAGAAAAGTAAAATTCAGGTAGAAGGAATAAAAACTAAGAAAGAAAATCCTTTTTTTGCAGGAATTACTCTGTCTGTTTTAAACATGTTTGCCATTCCTTTTTTCTGTGGAACAGCAGTTTTATTAGACAGTCTTAATTTATTTAATTTTGATTTTTCTTCTATTTTATTTTTTACAATTGGCTCTGTGTTAGGAACCTTTTATATTTTACATTTATATGGAAAATTTGCTGTAAAGATTCAACAAAAGACAGGGAAAATTACCAAAGATATCAACCTAGTATTATCAATTTTAACAGGATTAGTGGCTGTTTTTACATTGATAAAGTTATTTATTTAATTTACTTTTTTTTCAATAAACAGTAATTTTCTAAAAGTAAGTACGACTCAGTTATTAGAAAATTAATAAGTATGATTTCTGTTTTTTTATTAGGTTTTTTTTTCTCATTTTTAGGATACACTACTCCAAGTGTTTTAAATATGACTGCACTAAAAATTAGATTAAAAGAAAATCATAAAGAATTTTCTCAGTTTACTTTTGGTGCAATTTTTATTATTTTTATTCAAGTTTATTTATCAATTTATTTAACAGAGTATATCACTGGTCATCCTAATTTTTTAATAATGCTAGAAAAAACAGGGGTTGTGGTTTTATTTGTACTATCAATTTATTTCTATATTCAAAATAAAAAAGAAAAAAAACAAATAGAGATTAAGAAAAAAAACAGTAATTTTTTCTTTACAGGAGTAATTTTATCTACGTTAAATATGTTTGCAATTCCTTTCTTTTGCGGAATTATAGCATTATTAATGTCTTTTAATTTAATGAATTTTGAAACAAATTCTACTTTATTTTTTGTGTTTGGAGCTGTAATAGGAGCCTATTTCATACTTTATTTATATGGAAAATTCGCTCATAAAATTCAACAAAAAACAGGAAACTTAACCAACAATATCAATTTAATATTGTGTTTTATTACTGCAGGTTTTGGTTTGTTTACTTTGCTTAAATTTGTGGTATAAACACCATTACTAATGATAGTTATTAAAAATAGTGTTGTTAATGGAAAACATCAAAAACCTATTGTAACAGATGTTTTTTATAAAGAAACAAACACCCAAAAAAAAATTGTTGTTTTTTGTCACGGATACAAAGGTTTTAAAGATTGGGGTGCTTGGAATTTAATGGCAGAAGCATTTGCAGAAAAAGATTTTTTCTTTATAAAATTCAATTTTTCTTACAATGGAGGTACTGTAGAACAGCCTATAGATTTTCCAGATTTAGAAGCTTTTGGCAACAACAATTACATAAAAGAATTAGACGATTTAGAAAGTATTTTAGATTGGATTTCTACAAATACCGATTTTAAAAAAGAAGCAAATGTCGATGATATTTCAATAATTGGGCACAGTAGAGGAGGAGGAATCGTTACCATAAAAACTGCTGAAGATTCACGCGTAAAAAACCTAATTTCTTTAGCTGCAGTTTGTGATTTTGGTTCAAGAAGCTCTACAATTGGCGATTTAGAAAACTGGAAAAAAACAGGCGTAAAATATGTAGAAAATGGTAGAACAAAGCAAAAAATGCCTCATTTTTATCAATTTTATACCAATTTTAAAGAAAATGAAGCACGATTACATATAGAAAAATCAGCAAAAAATATTGATGTCCCACACTTAATAATTCATGGAGATGCAGATAGTTCAATTTCTGTAGAAGAAGGTAAAAAGATACATTCTTGGAACCCCAAAAGTACTCTAAAAATTATTAAAAATGCAGACCATGTTTTTAATGTTTCTCATCCTTGGAAAAAAGATAAAATGTCTAAAGAATTAGAAGCTGTTACTAAAATTTGTGTTGACTTTTTAAGATAATTTCATTTTCAAATTTCGTAATTTCGAAAGATGGAATTACAACCTCCTTTCAGAAAAATTATTCATGTAGATATGGATGCATATTACGCATCTGTTGCACAATTAGACAATCCTGAGTTAAGGGGAAAAGCCATTGCTGTTGGAGGAGGAGGAGATAGAGGTGTGGTTTCTGCAGCAAGTTACGAAGCAAGAAAATTTGGCGTAAAATCTGCGATGAGTAATGTGTTGGCTAAAAAAAAATGCCCACATTTAATTTTTGTAAAATCAGATTTTGCACGTTACAAAGAACTTTCTGCTCAAATAAGAGAAATTTTTTACGAATACACAGATTTGGTTGAACCACTCTCTTTAGATGAAGCCTATCTAGATGTTACCGAAAACAAAAAGGGAAACCCGTCTGCAAATGAAATTGCTAGAGAAATCCGTCAAAAAATTTACAATCATACAGGTTTACGAGCCTCTGCAGGTATTTCTATCAATAAGTTTATTGCAAAAGTAGCTTCAGATATTAATAAACCAAATGGACAAAAAACGGTGCATCCAGAAGAGGTTATCGATTTTTTAGAAAAATTACCTGTAAATAAATTTTATGGAGTTGGTAAAGTAACAGCTGCAAAAATGTACAATTTGGGCATTTTTGTGGGTAATGATTTAAAGAAAAAATCGCTAGAAGAATTGGTAACTTTATTCGGAAAATCTGGCACACATTACTATAATATTGTTCGCGGAATTCACAATAGCCCAGTAAAACCAAATAGAATTAGAAAATCTGTAGGTGCAGAAAGAACGTTTTTTGAAAACATTTCTTCAGAAATCTTTATGCTTCAAAAACTAGAAAATATTGCTGATGAAATTGAAAAAAGAATGCTAAAAAGTAAAACAAAAGGCAAAACAATAACGTTAAAAATTAAATATTCAGACTTTACACAACAAACAAGAAGCAAAACAGTAAATCATTTTATTTTTTTAAAAAGAGACTTTTTTCCAATAGTAAAAGAATTATTGCATCAAGAAAAATTAAAGAATTCAGTAAGGCTTTTAGGCATATCTTTTAGTAACTTAAACACCACAAAAAAAGATCCTGTTTGGGTTCAGTTAAAATTTGAATTTTAACGTAAAAACTAAAAAAGACCTCACAGGTTTTTAAAACCTGTGAGGTCTGAAAACCATGAAAATGAAAATTATCAGAACCAATTCCGAAAATAAAGATTTTATCAACTTGGTAAAAAAGTTGGATGCCTATTTAAAAATTACAGATGGAGATGAACATGATTTTTACAATCAGTTTAATAATATTGATGTTTTAAAACATGTGGTTGTAGTTTATAAAAATACTGAAACAAGTTTAGCACAAGTTCCTGTGGGTTGTGGTGCAATTAAAAAGTTTGATGATATTGCTATGGAAATAAAAAGAATGTATGTTTCTAATGATGAAAGAGGCAAGGGAATTGCTCAAAAAATACTTTTAGAATTAGAAGTTTGGGCAAAAGCATTAGGTTACGAAAAATGTGTTTTAGAAACCGGAAAAAGACAAAAAGCAGCTGTTAAATTTTATGAGAAATGCGGTTATAAAGTCATTGAAAATTACGGACAATATATAGGTATGGAAAACAGTATTTGTTTTGAGAAAGAATTATAAAGTCATACAAAAGACCTCACAGGATTTAAAAATCTGTGAGGTTTGAAAATAAAAAAACGTTGATGAATTATAGTTATTGGGAATTAAAAGAATGGTTTACAAACATCAATTTTACAATTGTTGGTAGTGGAATTGTGGGTTTAAATTGTGCTTTAGAGTTGAAGAAAAAGCATCCCAAAGCCAACATTTTAATTCTTGAAAAAGGAATGTTACCTCAAGGAGCAAGTACTAAAAATGCTGGTTTTGCTTGTTTTGGAAGTTTATCTGAACTCATAGATGATTTAAATTCGCATTCAGAACAAGAAGTTTATAACTTGGTTGATAAACGCTGGAAAGGACTACAACTATTAAGACAAAATTTAGGTGATAAAAATATCGATTTTCAGCAGAATAAAGGTTTTGAATTGTGTGAAAATGAAACCTTTTTTGAAGAATGTATTTCCAGAAAAGAGGAAATTAATCAACTTTTAAAACCTATTTTTAATGCGGATGTTTTTTCAGAATCAGAAAACACTTTTGGTTTTCAAAAAGTACACAACAAATACATTACCAATAATTTTGAAGGGCAAATAGATACAGGTAAAATGGCTTTTGAGTTGTTGAATAAAGTTCAAAAATTAGGAGTTAAAATTTTGAATACAATTGCTGTAGAAAGTTTTACTGAAAGTGGAAATCAAGTAGAAGTAAAAACCAATAAAATTACTTTTAAAACCAATAAACTATGTATTGCTACAAATGGATTTTCAAATCAGCTTTTAAAGGAAAAAGTACAACCAGCAAGAGCACAAGTGCTGATTACAAAACCGATTAAAAATTTACACATCAAAGGCATTTTTCATTTAAACAAAGGCTATTATTATTTTAGAAATATAGATAAAAGAATTCTGTTTGGTGGAGGTAGAAACCTCGATTTTAAAACCGAAGAAACTACTGAATTTGGTAAGACAGAAATCATTCAAAATCAATTAGAAAAAATCTTAAAAGAAACGATTTTACCAAACACAAATTTTGAAATAGAACATAAATGGAGTGGAATTATGGGTGTTGGAAACCAAAAGAAGGCAATTGTAAAACAAATTTCAAAAAACGTTTTTTGCGGAGTTCGTTTAGGTGGAATGGGTGTTGCTATTGGTAGTTTGGTTGGTAAGGAATTAGCAGAATTGACAGATTGATAAAGACCTTTCGACTGCGCTCAAGGTGACATAGGAATAATGAATATAGGAGATTTAAAATACGATATTATAATAATTGGTGGAGGTTTAGCAGGATTGTGCAATGCCATTCATTTATCAAAATTTGGAAAGAAAGTTTTATTAATTGAAAAAAACGAATACCCAAAACACAAAGTTTGTGGCGAATATATTTCCAATGAAGTGTTGCCCTATTTAGAATTTTTAGGCATAAATCCTTTTGATTTTGGTGCCGTAAAAATTGAGCATTTTCAATTATCAACCACAAAAAACAACCTAATATCAGCAAAATTACCTTTAGGCGGATTTGGAATTTCACGCTACCAATTCGATTTTGTTTTATCAAAAAAAGCAAAAGAAAATGGCGTTGTAATTTTACATGATTCCGTTTTAAATGTTGATTTTAAAGATGATGAATTTACAGTAAAAACAAAAGAAAACGATTTTTTTAAATCTAAAATTTGTATTGGTACTTTTGGAAAACGTTCTTTATTAGACGTAAAAATGGAACGTGAATTTATCCAAAAAAAATCTCCTTATTTAGGTGTTAAAATTCATGTAAAAGGAGATTTTCCAGCAAATTTAGTCGCGCTTCATAATTTTATAGGCGGTTATTGTGGGGTTTCTAAAGTTGAAAATAATGTCATTAATTTGTGTTACATCACCAGTTTTTCAGCATTTAAAAAGTATAAAAATATAGACGATTTTCAAGAAAATGTAGTTTTTAAGAACAAGTTTTTACAAGAGATATTTCAAAACTCAACACCAATTTGGGAGCAACCATTATCAATTAGTCAAATTTCTTTTGAAACCAAAAAACCAGTCGAAAATCATGTATTAATGTGTGGAGATGCTGCAGGAATGATTCACCCATTGTGTGGAAATGGAATGAGTATGGCAATCCAATCTGCACAAATTGCATCTAAACTGATTCTAAATTACTCGAAAGGTAAAATAGCATCTAAAAACGAACTTGAAAAGCTTTATATTAGACAGTGGAATAAACAATTTAAGTGGCGTTTAAAAGCAGGACATTTTATAGCGATGTTGTTCAGAAAAGACAGAATTGCATCGTTTTTATTAACTGTTTTAAAAAAAATGCCTTTTTTGTTTCCAATTATTATCAAACAAACGCATGGAAAATCAATCAAAATTTAAAAATTATTAATGGATTTTTTCATCAGCACAAAACAAAGAACAGATAAAGAAGAATTGATGGACGATTTTTCTATTGGTGGCGATTTGTTACGAGATACATTAGATAAATTAGAAAAAATAAATAGATGGTTGGGAGGAAATAAAGTCACCCTAAATGGCTTAAAATCTATTTTAAAAAATCATCCAAAAGACAAAGAAATTACAATTGTAGATGTAGGTTGTGGTCATGGAGATATTTTAAGAGATGTGGCAAAATTTGGAAGAAAACATCATTATAAATTCAAATTAATTGGTGTTGATGCAAACCCAACAGCCATTGAATATGCTAACGAATTATCTGTAAATTATCCAGAATTGAGTTTTGAAACCCAAGATATTTTTTCTGATGATTTTAAAAATAGAACCTTTGATGTGGTTTTAGCAACGTTGTTTTTTCATCATTTTAAAGAACCCCAATTGGTTTCTTTTTTAGAAAACACCTTAAAACAAACTAAAATTGGTATTGTTGTAAATGATTTACACAGGCATAAATTAGCCTATTATTTGTTTATGTTGTTATCAATTTTCATTTCTAATAAAATGATTATTGAAGATGGTTTAACATCAGTTTTAAGAGGGTTTAAACGTAAAGATTTAGAAAGAATATCAAAAAGACTTCGACAAGCTCAGTCTAACAAATTAAGTTATAGTATTCAATGGAAATGGGCTTTTCGATATTTATGGACGCTCGAAAGTTCAAAGTTTTGAGTTTAAAATTTAAAGTTGTGGTTAGTGAAAATTAAAGTTAATTGCAAAGTTTTAAATTAGAGAAATTAGTGTCTAAAAAAATCTCCGAGAATCTCTGTGAAATAACAAACTATGAAAGTAAAAATAACATCAGTAGCCAAACAACTCCCAAAATATTATAGAGAAACGAAAGATATTATTCCGTTTGTAAAATTGTGGATGCAAAATCAAGACGAGCGTTTTCAAAGAAAAGTAGTAAAACTTTTTGAAGGAGCAGCTGTAGACAAACGCTATTCCATTATGGACCCTGAAGAAGTGTTTACGGCTACTTCTTTTGAAGAAAAAAATGATATTTATGCAAGAGAAGTCATTCAATTAGCAGAAAAATCACTCAAAAAATCTTTAGAAAAAGCGAGCTTAAAACCTACAGATATCGATTATATAATTACAGTAAGTTGCACAGGCATTATGATTCCTTCTGTAGATGCTTATTTGATAAATTCTTTGGGAATGAAACAAGATATAGTGCGTTTGCCAGTCACAGAAATGGGTTGTGCAGCAGGCGTTTCTGGTATTATTTATGCAAAGAATTTCTTAAAAGCGAACCCAAATAAAAGAGCAGCAGTAATTGCTGTAGAAGCACCAACAGCAACTTTTCAATTAGACGATTATTCAATGACCAATATTGTTTCTGCAGCCATTTTTGGTGATGGTGCTTCTGCAGTAATTTTGTCTTCTTATAAAGATGATAAAGGCCCAACAATTGTAGACGAAGCCATGTATCATTTTTATGATGCCACAAATATGATGGGTTTTAAATTAGTAAATACGGGTTTACAAATGATTTTAGACAAAGAAGTTCCACAAAAAATTTCCGACCATTTTCCAGCGATTATTCATCCATTTTTAGAAAAAAATAAGTTAACGATTGATGATATTGATCATTTGATTTTTCATCCTGGAGGAAAGAAAATTGTGCAAACTGTAGAAGATTTATTTGGTATTTTAGGAAAAAATATAGACGATACAAAAGAAGTTTTACGTTTGTATGGAAACATGTCTAGTGCCACAGTTTTGTATGTTTTAGAACGTTTTATGGATAGAAATCCTGCAAAAGAAGAACGTGGAATTATGTTAAGTTTTGGCCCTGGGTTTTCTGCGCAAAGAATTTTGTTGGAGTGGTGACAATTTATTGTCATTCTGAACTTGTTTCAGAATCTTATCAGAATCCATAAATCCTAAACTGTACTTAAATCGTCTAAATTTTACACATTTTTCTAATTTCTATCAATTTCTCCACTATATTTACAACTCAAAATTGGTTAACCAATTTTCAAATAGAGAAATATGAAGGATTTTTGTTATTTACTTATTGTTGTTTTTGCTTTTTTATACAAATCAGAAAATAGTTTTTCGCAAACGACTGTAAATAATCAAGCACAATTAAATACAGCAATTACAAGTGCAAATGCAGGGTCTACTATTATTTTAGCAAACGGAACTTGGAATAATCTACAATTAAATATCAACAAAAACGGAACTTCTTCAAACCCAATTACCATAAAAGCGCAAACTCCCAATCAGGTTTTTATTGAAGGAAAATCTAACATTCAGTTAGGTGGAAGTTATCTAATTTTTGATGGTTTTGTATTTCGAAACGCTGCTAACTTAGTGGTTTCTAACAATAGAATTGAATCTTTAATCACTTTTAGAGCCAATGGAAATAACTGTAATAATTGTACTGTAACCAACATAAAAATAGATAATTATAATGGAACAACTGCCCAAAACGAAGCTGTTTTTAAATGGATACTTTTATACGGAAGTTACAACGAAATTAGCCATAGTTCTTTTATTGGCAAAAACGGAATTGGAAGTATTATAAACGATAATAGAAGCGATAATTTGGCAGATTATCATAAAATTCATCATAATTATTTTGCATCCAGAAAAGCGGTTGGAAATGTAAACGATTTAAACGACCAAGATGCGATTAGAATTGGTGTAAGCACAACTTCCTTGTCAGATTCTTTTACAGAAATTTACGATAACTTTTTTTATGATTGGGAAGGAGAAGTAGAAATTATCTCCAATAAAAGTGGAAAAAATAAATATTATAATAACACTTTTAGAGATTATTCAGGCACATTAACGTTAAGACATGGAAATGGCTGTGAAGTTTTTAACAACTATTTTTTAGCAAATAATAGAACACTTTCTGGCGGAATTAGAGTAATTGGCGAGAATCATAAAATATATAATAATTACATTTCTGGCGTAAATGCATTGAAACCAAATGGAAGTAGAACAAGTACCACAGGTGCAATTAACATTTCTAATGGAAGACCAAACTCTGAATTAAATGGCTATTACCAAGTTAAAAACCTAACAGTTGTAAACAACACTTTTGTAGATTGCGATTATGGTTTTAGAGTTGGAACAAAGGTAAAGTCCGATTTAACTTTGGCACCACAAAACGTTATTTTAGCGAATAATATCATGCTAAATACGTCTAAAAATGCTTTTGATATTCAAACAAATGCTATTGGATCTTCTAAATATGAAGGAAATATTACCCAGAATGGAAATTGGGATTTAACAAACGGACAAAATAACAACCAATCAGTTGCTGCCAATTTATTAGAAAGTGGAACAAATTTTTATAGAATTTCTAATTCAAGTCCTGCAAAAGACGCCTCAATTGGTTCTTATTCTTTTTTAAAAGACGATATTTTAGGTGGAACAAGATCTGGAAATTTTGATGCTGGAGCAGAAGAATTTGGCGCAAATGGAACTAATTTACCTTACAAAGTTGCAGATGTTGGTGTAAAAGTTGGGTTTCTTTCTTCGGCTTCTAGATTATCGGTTTCTACAAATACCATCAACTTTAATATTGATGCAGGAAGTGTAAATTTTGATGTTAATTCGAATATTAACTGGACAATTTCAGACAATGCAACTTGGTTAACTTTGAATCCAATAAGTGGTAATAATTCTGCAATAATTACTGCAACAGTTTTAAAAAATACTTCTGGTAAAGATAGAACAGCAACAATTACAGTATCAGAAACTGGTGGAAATTTATCGGAAACAATTACGGTTACACAATCTATGGCAGATTTCAACCCCAACAATGCAGTGGCTATTTTTGGAATTACAGTTACTGGAGTTGGTACACAAAGTCCAAATATTCCAGAAAATACTTTAGATGATAATTTTAATACAAGATGGTCTGCAAATTCAACTACTGGTGCTGCTTATTTAACTTATAATTTAGGTTGTAAAAGAACAGTTACGAGCGTAAAAATTTATTTTCATAAAGGTGATGTAAGAACATCTTCATTTAAAATTGCAGTTTCAGATGATGGAACTAATTTTACGGAAGTTACTAATCTTTTAACAAGTTCTGGAAATACTGTTGGTTTCGAAAACTTCAATTTACCAACCAATACAACAACCAAATTTGTAAGAATTTTAGGGTTTGGAAACTCAGAAGGAAGTGGCTGGAATAGTTATGAAGAAGTACAAATTTTTGGAGAAGAAACCTGCCCTTCTTTACGCATTGATAACTCATTTTTTACAAAAGGAATTAGTGTTTTTCCAGTTCCAACAAATAGTGGATTTATCAATATAAAATCAGAAAATACTACGATTGGCTTGGTGGAAGTTTTTGATATGACAGGAAAACAATTATTGAAACAGCATTTCAAATCACAGAAAAGTCAGCTAAATATTGATGGACTTTCAAAAGGAATTTATATCCTAAAAATTCAAGGAAGTTTTGGTCGATTTATCGTAAATTAGATGAATGAAATCATCAGAAATTATAAACCTTTTACCTTATCAAAAACCTTTTTTGTTTGTTGATGAAATTACTGATATTTCAGAAAACGGAGTTACAGGAAACTACACATTTCAACAAAACGATTTTTTTTATAAAGGTCATTTTAAAGACAACCCAATAACACCAGGTGTAATTCTTACAGAAACAATGGCACAAATTGGTGTGGTTTGTTTGGGTATTTTTTTACTGAAAGATGAAATCTTATCAAATAAAAAACCACAAATTGCCTTAACATCAAATAATGTAGATTTCTTTTTACCAGTTTTACCAAATGAAAAAATAAACGTAATTTCCACAAAAGAATATTTTCGATTTAACAAACTAAAATGTTCTGTAAAAATGATGAATTCCAAAAATGAACTCATTTGTAGAGGAACCATTTCTGGGATGATAATCGCTAAATAGTTTCTTTCATATTCGGAAAAAGACCTCACAGGTTTTTAAAATCAGTAAGGTCTGAAAATTTCGTTTTAATTTAAATATTTGTGAAAATCCGTGAAATCCGTGTCAAAAATATATCAAAATTGAAAAACAGAGTCGTCATAACAGGTTTAGGAGTTGTAGCACCAAATGGAGTAGGATTGACCGATTTTACAAAAGCCATAAAAACTGGTAAATCAGGAATTACCTTTCATCAAAATTTAAAAAACAAAGGATTTTCTTGTTGCATTGGTGGTATTCCAACAATCTCTGAAGAAAAAATAAGCGAATATTTATCACCTTTACAACTACGAGGTTTCAATTCTACCTCTATTTTATATGGAGTTATGGCTGGGATTGATGCTTGGAAAGACGCTGGTTTTTCGGTTGATGAAAACTCAAAAATAGATTACGATTCAGGAATTATTTTTGGAACAGGAACCTCTGGAATTGAGAAATTTAGAGAAGCCATTTATAAAATTGACGACCAAAATGTAAGACGATTAGGAAGCACATCAGTAGTGCAAACCATGGCAAGTGGAATTTCTGCTTATTTAGGTGGAATTTTAGGTTTAGGGAACCAAGTAACCACAAATTCATCTGCTTGTACAACAGGAACAGAAGCACTTTTAATGGGTTTTGAACGCATTAAAAACAGAAAAGCAAAACGAATGTTGGTGGGCAGTTCAAGTGACAGCAGTTTGTATACTTGGGGAGGTTTTGATGCGATGAGAGTAATGACTTACAAACACAATGATAGTCCAGAAAAAGGCTCAAGACCAATGAGTGCAACAGCTTCAGGATTTGTTCCAGGAAGTGGAGGAGGTGCTTTGGTTTTAGAATCTTTAGAATCTGCTTTAAAAAGAAACGCAACAATTTATGCAGAGGTTTTAGGAGGAAACATCAATTCTGGTGGACAAAGAAATGGCGGAACTTTAACTGCGCCAAATGCAGCAGCTGTTCAGAAATGTATTACAGATGCTATTGCAGATGCAAATATTTCTGCGAATGAAATTGATGTAATAAATGGCCATTTAACAGCCACTTCTAAAGATGCTTCAGAAATTAAAAATTGGACGAAAGCTTTACAAAGAAAAGGAGCTGATTTTCCACTTATAAATTCATTAAAATCGATGGTTGGACACTGTTTAGCAGCTTCTGGTGCAGTAGAATCTGTAGCTGCTGTTTTACAAATTAAAGAAGGGTTTGTTTTTCCAAATATCAATTGTGAAGATGTTCATCTAGAGATTTTAGAGTTGATTTCTGAAGCTAAAATTCCAATAAAAATGATTGAGAAAAACATAAACATTCTAGCAAAAGCAAGTTTTGGTTTTGGTGATGTAAATGCTTGTGTTATCTTTAAGAAATATTCAGAATTTTGAGAAAAAGACCTCACAGGTTTTTAAAACCTTTGAGGTCTGAAAACAAATTACAACATAAAATGACAAAACAAGAAATCATAAAAAAACTAACCACGATTGTAAAGCCTTATGTTCAAAATGAAGAAGGTTTTAAAAACATATCTGAAGAAACAGATTTTATCAACGATTTAGAAATAAATTCTGCCAATTTAGTAGACATTATTTTAGATGTAGAAGATGAATTTGACATCGAAATTGATAATGATGCTATGGAAAAAATGTTATCTGTAAAAGCAACTGTAGCAATTATACAAGAAAAAATGAATGCTTAATATTGGTAATGATATTGTTGATTTAAAGTTGGCTAAAACCCAAAGCAATTGGGAAAGAAAAGGATTTTTAGAGAAGCAATTCACTAAAAATGAACAAGAAATTATTTTAAACGCCAATAATTCTTTTTTGCAAGTTTGGCAATTTTGGTCTATGAAAGAAGCTGCGTATAAATGCTATACCCAAAAGATTGAAAAACGTTTTTTTGCACCAAAAAAACTTGAATGTTCTTTAACTTCTAAAGAAGAAGGAATTGTAGTGTTTGAAGATGTAAAATTTTATACAACGACTGCTTTTAATACATTTTATACCCATACAATTGCAACAAATCATCAAGAAAAAATAGAAATATTTTCAAGTATTGGTTCATTAAAAAATATTGATAATGATTTTAAAATAAAACTTGCTCAAAAAACGAGAATTCCATTTAAAGAAATAGAAAAAAGAAAGTCGATTATTGGTGTTCCCAACTTTTATTACAAAGAAAAAAAACTCACAAAATCTTGCTCCATTTCGCATCATGGAAATTACGGAGCTTTTGTATTTACTTTAGAGAATGAATTTGAAAGAGCAACTTTATAATTTATGTGAAGCTTTTGTAAACAAGCGTTTACATAATATTGAAACAGTAATTTTTTCCAATCAAAAAGCATTGCAATCGGAAACAAAAAGTTCTGCTGGCGACAAACACGAAACAGGAAGAGCTATGTTACAGTTAGAAATGGAAAAAGCAGGTCAGCAACTTTTAGGAGTTAAACAAATGCAAGAAACTTTGGCTAAGATAAATGTTTCTAAAACCTCTAAAATGGCTCATTTAGGAAGTATTATTATTACTAAAAATGGCAACTATTTTCTAAGTATTTCTGCTGGAAAATTAACAGTTGCTGGTAAAGATTTTTTTGCAGTTTCTATTTCTTCTCCTATTGGAAAATTATTACTAGGAAAACAAGAAAATGATGTAGTTGTTTTTAATGGGAATTACATTAAAATTGAAGAGGTTTTTTAAGGTTTTCGCTAACGTGTTTGTGTATGGCTCGTTGCGTGCAAATTAGCAATTATTTTTCGGTTGAACCACAAGCCAGATTTTTAAATTTTACTATTTACCTTTTTTATTGGAAATCGTCAAATTTAAAAATTTGGCGACTTTCCAAATACGTCTAAACTTTTGTTAAGTAACTGATTAGTAATGATATATACACATTGTTATGCATGGTACTTTCATTCAATCCAATCTTCTGTGTGTCGATTTTTTCCAAGCCTAATGAGTTCAAACTCGTCTTTTAACAAAGTTCGATTTACTCCTAATTCTTTTAGAATTTTATTCATTGAATTTTGGTCAAATTCCGTCAATATACTCTGTTTTGCGTTTCTCCATAAAATTCCAATATGTCCACCTTGTCCACCAAAAAATTCTGATTCAACATATGCAACTTCTCTATTTTCAATAAGTTGAATTATTTTCCGTTCAATATTCTCTGTCAGAAACTCGAATGTAGAGATTCCTTTTGATTGATTCATTTCATTAATTTCATCAAACAGTTCATCTGTCATTGGGATTATTGAAATGCCATTGTTCAAGTCAACTTTTTTTTGCTTCACTATATCTTTCAAGAATAAAAATCAGATTTTCTTTCTTTCCAATAAATGCTTTTAATGTATATCCCACTTAATATTTTCTTTTTTCTCCAATTATTGGATTATCATTTTGGTCAGCATATATTTCTCCCGCAAAAACATCACAGTTAAATTTTTTCTTTATTATTAAAGCTATTTCTGATTCATTTAATTCAGTTCCATTATTGGATTCTACTTTTATCATTATCGGTTTTTCATATTCTCCTTTTTCCCAATGGTGTGGTCTGCTAATATTCAAATAGAGATTTGATTTCCTGTCGCTAGACTCAATCCATTCCCAAACATTTTCGTAATCGCGATACAGATTATTAACTCTAAATATTTTTTCAAATTCAGGTTTCAGGTCAATAAAATCTTTTTCAAGGTAAATCCAAAATTTCATTTTTCGCGGTATTATGCACAACGTGCTTTCGTATATGGCCGAGTTTTAATACTGAATCTAGTTCAGCACAGGTTCGTTATATACGAAGTTAGCGAAAGGTACTTAAAAAAAGGATTAGAATCAAACTAATTTTTTTTAAACCATTTACGATTTATCTATAAAATGCAATGCTACTTCTTTTTTGTCGTCAAAAGATTTTACACTATTAAAGTAAATAGTAGTATTTTCAAACTCTGCCTCAACTAACCAATAAGAGCCTTTAAAATAAGATTTTAAAACGGTTGCTTTGTATTTAGATTTTTCTGTAACTTGTATTTGATGTGGATATAATAAAACAGTTTTATTATTTATTGTCATTTCGTTTACATCGTCAAACAGAGCAGCAACATATTTTTCTTTTGGGTTGTTGTAAATTACGCTAGGAGAATCGTGTACCAAAATTGTGTTTGCACGAATAATTAATAGTTGGTCTGCAAAAGAAAGTGCATCATTTCTATCATGCGTAGCTACAATACAAGCAATATTTTTTTCTTTTAAATACCTAAATAAATTTCTTCTTAAGGCATTTTTCTTAAAGTTGTCTATTTGGCTAAAAGGTTCGTCTAACAATAATAATTCAGGTTCTTTTGCAAGTGCTCTTGCAATAGCAACTCTTTGTTTTTGGCCACCACTTAAGTTTTTGACTTTAGTGTTCTCAAAAGCTTTCATTTGTATGACTTCTAATAATTCTTGGGTTCTAGCTTCGCTTTCTTTGGGGTAAAAGCGAGAGAGAAATTTTTTAATGTTTTCTGATACAGAAATGTAAGGCATCAAATCGAAATCTTGGGCTACGTACTTGAATTTTTCAAAACCAGGCACCAAATTATCTTTTGGCCCAGTAATTTGCTCGTTATTCCAGAAGATTTCACCCTTATTTAAATCTAACAGTCCATAAATAGCTTTTAAAAGGGTAGATTTACCACAACCACTTTCGCCCATCACACATAAATGCTCTCCTTTTTTTAAAGTGAAGGTGAAATTATTTAAAATGGTTTTGTTTTTAGTGTAACTGAAAGAAATATTTTCTACTTTTAGCATGTTACAAAAATAGGGTTTCTTTGTCGTTTCTGTATAGACAGAAATCTATAAAAGCATGTAAATTAATATTCAATTTTTAAAATAGATATTTGTAACTAAGTAAGCACGCGTTAGCGATTGAAGCGACATCCTTTTTGTTTTTCACAAAAAGATACAGCGTAAAGCGCGACCTGAAAGGAAACGCCCAAATTCTTATTTTAAAAAAGAAAAAACCGACACTAAAAAGTATCGGCTTTTGAATTTTAAATTACTTCCATAACTCTCCAAAAAGAGAATTATACAAAAAAGGTCTGCGACCTTACCAGATTCTTACTCTTTCTTCTGGTTTTAAATACATTTTATCTCCTTCTTTTACATTAAAAGCTTCGTAGAAAGCATCTACATTTTTAAGAGGCATATATGCTCTGTACATTCCTGGTGCATGTGTGTTGGTCATGATTAAGTTTTTAAGAGCTTCATCACGCATTTTGGTTCTCCAAATGGTACCCCAAGAAAGGAAAAAACGTTGTTCTGGTGTATAACCATCTATTTTTCCTGGTCTTCCATTTTTGTTTAAGAAAATTTGTAAACCTTCGTAAGCTGCTTGTACACCTCCTAAATCTCCTATATTTTCTCCTAAAGTATATTCGCCATTTAAGTGCATGCTGTCTATGGCAACAATGTCTGAATATTGTTTAACTAACCTTTTACCAGCTTCTGCAAATTTTTTAGAATCTTCTTCTGTCCACCAGTTGTTTAAGTTTCCATCTCCATCAAAACGAGCTCCAGAATCATCGAAACTATGAGAAATTTCATGACCAATTACGGCTCCAATTCCACCATAATTTACAGCTTCGTCTGCTTTGTAATTATAAAAAGGAGGTTGTAAAATTGCTGCTGGAAAAACAATCTCATTATTTAATGGACTAAAGTAAGCGTTTACGGTTTGAGGAGACATACCCCACTCTGTTCTATCTACTTCTTTACCTAATTTTGCCATGTTTTTATCGTAGTTCCATTTGGTTACGTTAATCGCATTTTCAAAATAGGTACCTCCTTCTTTTAAAGATTTTACTTGTAATTCAGAGTAATCTTTCCATTTGTCTGGATAGGCAATTTTAATAGTAAGTTTATTAAGTTTTTCTAATGCTTTTTTCTTGGTGTCTTCGCTCATCCAAGGTAATTGAGCAATACGTTTTTCAAAACCTAGCATTACATTATCTATCATTTCTCTAGCTTTCTGTTTCGCTTCTGGTGGAAATTTAGCATCTACATATAATTTACCTAAAGCTTCACCAATAGCGCCATTTACATTTGCCAAAGCACGCTCATCTCTTGGACGTTGTTTTTTAGATCCACGCATTTCTTTACTGTAGAACTCCCAATTTGCAGTTTCTAAGTCTGTAGATAATAAGCCAAGAGAATTGTTAATAGTGTTCCAACGTAATAATAATTTAATATCGTTTACAGAACGATTCTTAAAAATAGTGTTCATTGCCTTAAAATAGCCAGGATCTGTTACAATCACTTTGTCTAAATCTGTTACACCTATTCCTTTTAAATGCGCATTCCAATCTATTACAGGAGCTAATTCTTGTAGTTCTGCAACTGTCATTGGGTTGTACATTTTTCTGGCATCTCTACTTTCTTCTTTCGTCATCATTGGTTCTGCTAAACTAGCCTCGAAAGCAACAATTGTAGCAGCATTCTTTTTTGCAGTAGCTTCATCATCACCAAACTCTTGTAACATTTTAGCCACAAAAGCTTCATATTTTTCTAGTTTGTCTTTTACTTTAGCATCTACGTAGTAATCTCTAGATAATCCTAATCCTCCAGGAAAAATGTAACCAGCATTCATGCTACTATTTTTTAAATCATTAAAAACGCCAAAACCATAGAAGCCTCCACCTCCATAAGGAGCCATATTAGTAATATAGGTTTCTACGTCTTTTTTAGTAACAATTTCATTTACTTTAGATAAGTAAGGCATTACTGGAGCTTTACCTTGTTTGTTTCTGGTAACAGTATCCATAATACTTTCATAATAGTTTACTGCTTTTTCTTGGTCAGAGTCTATTTCGTTTCCTTTTGCATCTTTTACTTTCGGAAAATCTCTTTCATCAATAGCTTTATTTAAAATTACCAAAACATCTGCATCTGTTTTTTTTCTAAGTTGATTAAAACCACCCCAAGAAGTTTGATCGTCTGGAATTTCTGTATTGTCTAACCACGAACCGTTTACGTGTCTAAAAAAATCATCTTGTGGTTTTACGGTTTTATCCATGTTCTTTAAGACAATTCCTGCAACTTTTTCATCCTCTTTTTTATCATCTTTACAGGCTACAAGAGCTAAAGAAGCTAGTGCAGTAGTAAAAAATACTTTTTTTATAATTTTCATGTTTAAAAATTTAATTTAATTAATTGGTTATTAGTTGATTTTAATTTGATTTGTTACACTTTTTAACTTTTTATTTTCTCTTTTGGTGGATTTGGTAAATCGTCAAACCCCATATTGAATAACGTAAAACCAAAAATATCTGCTGTTTCTTCTATAACTTTTGAAATTGGTTTTCCTGCTCCATGACCAGCATTTACCTCAATTCTAATTAAAGTTGGGTTGTTTCCTGTTTGTTTTTCTTGCAATTCTGCTGCAAATTTAAAACTGTGTGCAGGTACAACTCTATCATCATGATCTCCTGTAGTAACCATTGTTGCTGGGTAAGAAACGCCTTCTTTTACATTATGTACTGGCGAATATCCTTTTAAATATTCAAACATTTCTTTACTGTCGTTTGCAGTACCATAATCATAAGCCCAACCAGCACCAGCTGTAAATGTATGATAACGTAACATATCTAAAACTCCAACAGCAGGTAAAGCTACTTTCATCAATTCTGGTCTTTGTGTCATAGTTGCACCCACTAATAAACCACCATTAGAACCTCCACGAATTGCTAAAAAATTTGATGATGTGTATTTATTTTCAATCAAATATTCTGCAGCAGCAATAAAATCATCAAACACATTTTGCTTTTTCATTTGAGTACCTGCATCATGCCATTTTTTTCCATATTCTCCTCCACCTCTTAAATTGGGTACTGCATAAACGCCTCCTTGTTCCATCCAAACAGCGTTTGGAATACTAAAAGATGGTGTTAAACTGATGTTGAAACCTCCATAACCATATAAAATTGTTGGATTTTTTCCATTTAGTGCTATTCCTTTTTTATGCGTAATAATCATTGGCACTTTTGTACCATCTTTAGAGGTGTAAAAAACCTGTTTGCTTGTAAAATTATCAGAATTAAAGTCGATAGCTGGTTTCCAATACGATTCATATTTACCGCTTTTTGGATCGAATTTATATAAAGAACCTGGTGTGCTGTAATTTGTAAATGAAAAATACATTTCTTTTGCATCTTTTTTTCCTCCAAAACCACCTGCAGAGCCAACTCCTGGTAATTTTACTTCTCTAATTAACTTTCCGTCAAAATCATATTGTAATACTTTAGAAACTGCATCTACCATATATGTTGCAAAGAAATAACCAGCTCCAGAAGATGGACTTAGTACATTTTCTGTTTCTGGAATAAAATCTACCCAATTTTCTGGTGATGGATTGCTTGCATCTACAGTAACTACTTTTTGGTTTGGAGCATTTAAATTGGTTTGTAAATACAATTTGCTGCCTCTATTATCAATAACGTAAGAATCGCTTTTCACATCATCTAAAACTGTAATTAACTTACTATTGGGTTTTGATAAATCTTTGATAAACAATTTGTTACCAGAAGTAGAAACAGATGCAGTAATTACCAAATAACGATTGTCTTCTGTTAAATAACCACCAACATACCTGTGTTTTTCTGACGGGATTCCGCCAAAAATAACAGGATCATTTTCTTGTGATGTACCTAATTTGTGATAATATAATTTATGCTGATCTGTTTTTGCAGATAACTCACTTCCTTTAGGTTTGTCGTAAGAAGAATAGTAAAAGCCTTCATTTTTGTACCAAGAAATTCCAGAGAACTTTACATCAACCAAAGTATCTTCTTTTATGGTTTTTGCTTCTGCATCCATTACAATAATTTTTCTCCAGTCAGAACCACCTTCAGAAATTGCATAAGCAGCAGTTTTTCCATCTTCAGAAAAACTTAAGGAACCTAAAGAAGTTGTTCCGTCTTCAGAAAATGTATTTGGGTCTAAAAATACTTCTGCATCTCCATCTCCTTTTTTACGATAGACTACATATTGATTTTGCAAACCATCATTTTTATAAAAATACGTGTAATCTCCCTCTATAAAAGGACGTCCTACTTTTTCGTAATTCCATAATTCTGATAAACGAGATTTTAATTGTTCTCTATAAGGAATTTTACTTAAATAATTAAAAGTAACCTCGTTTTCTGCTTTTACCCAAGCTTCAGTTTCTTTGCTTCGATCATCTTCTAACCATCTGTAATTGTCTATAACAGCAGTTCCAAACAAGGTGTCTACAACTGGTTTTTTTGTGGTTTCTGGGTAATTCACTTCTATATTTCTTTGTTTCATTTCTTCTTTACAAGACACTAAAATAATGCTTGCTATTAAAAGTGGGGCTATAAATTTAGTTTTCATATTTATTGTTGATTAGATAATGTCTCAAAATTAGAAGTTATTTAACATATTATCAGTTATTTAACAGTTTTTAACGTTTGCGATTCCATATTGATGATGTTTTGTAATTTATAGTATTTAAAAACGACTATTTTTACAGAATAATAAAAATGAATTCTTCAATAAAGATTGAAGAAAAAATAGTTTCCCTTTTTTCAAGGGAATACATTTAATAAGAAATTTCGACTTTGTCGAAAAGAAATATTTAAAATATGACAGAGAATTTAACAAAAGCAACTTTTTTAGAAAAAGTATTTAATTTTGAAGAAAACAAAGAATGGAAGTTTGAAGGTGATAAACCTGCATTAATAGATTTTTATGCAGATTGGTGTGGCCCTTGTAAAATGTTGGCACCAGTTTTAGAACAGTTGTCTAAAGAATATGAAGGTAAAATAGACATTTATAAAATAGATACAGAAGCAGAACAAGAATTATCTGCTGCATTTGGTATTAGAAGCATACCATCTATGTTGTTTTGTCCTGCAGAAGGTGAACCACAAATGGCAAATGGTGCTTTACCAAAGGCAGATTTAGAACGAATTATTGCAGATGTATTAAAGGTTACTAAATAAGGATATTGTCAGTTCGAGCGCAGTCGAGAACTCATTATTAAATCCCAAAACTACTTTTTTGGGATTTTTTTTATTTAAATTTTTATACCTAAGATTTTTATGCATAATAAAATTATGTATATTTGATGTGAGCAACAAAGACAAAATTTATTGTCAGTTCAAGTGGTTTTAAAATGAAGTGAAAACGGAATTTTAAAATTGTATCGAGAACAGATTAACTTCTCGATACAATTTTCTTCATTCTTTAGAAAATAACTCGAAGTGACAATAGAAGTAAGAAATAAAAACGATTACACATCAAAAATGGGAAATCAGAAATTATACAAAGGATCTTTACAAACCATCATTTTAAAGCTATTAGAAAGTAACGATAAAATGTATGGCTATGAAATTACACAACATGTTAAAGAACTTACCAAAGGCGAGCTAAAAATTACAGAAGGTGCTTTGTACCCAGCTTTGCATAAATTAGAAGCAGATGGATTGTTAGATGTAGAGGTTGCAAAAGTGGGTAATAGACTCAGAAAATATTACAAACTCACAGAAAGTGGCACTAAAGAAACTGCCAACAAACTACAAGAAATGCAAGAGTTTTTAAAAACGATGCAACATTTGGTAAACCCTAAATTTAGTTTGGAGTAAGATGAAAAAGAACTACGAAATAACAGAAAACCAATTGGACTTTTTGGAGGATTATTTACAAAGAAAATACCCAAATATTTCTAATGAAACTAAAATTGAGTTGATAGATCATTTAATTTCTGATTTTGAAGCAACTACAGAAAACGTAAATTTATCTCAGTATTTATCTAACGAATTGGATTTTATTAGGAGATTTGTTTTTAACGGAGTTGGCAAAGTAAAAAAAACATATAGTAAATTAACTTGGCAAAAATTCTTTAGTTTTTTTATTGATTTTAAATTGATTCCATACACAATACTAATAATTGTATTTTTCTTCTTTTTAGCAGATAACTTCAGTAATAAGTTTTCATTCATCACTTTAGGAATATTACAGTCAGTTATTCTGATTTCATGCTCTGTTTTTGGAATGATAAATAAAAAGAAATTAAGAAAATTAGACGAAGTAAAATATTTGGGTGCAGAAATTTGGCTTCCGTTTTTATTGGTTCAACTATTAACTCAAGAAGATATTGGAGATTTTATTTTATCAAACACTTATTTATTTACAATTTATGCTTCATTTATAATAATTTATGCAATAGCGACCTTTATTATTTTAAGAAATCAAAGAAAACAAATCTTAGAGAAATACAAACACTTGTTAAACTAATGCTATGGAATTAACAAAAGAGCAAATACAATATATAGAACATCGTTTAGAAAACGAAGGAATAAAATACTGGGACATTCGCATAGAAATGTTAGACCATGTGGTTACTGATGTTGAGAAAAAATTAAAATCCAAAAACACCAAAAATGAATTTAATGAAATGGTTACAGAATCATTTGCTGCTTTAGGTTGGAAAGAGAATTTTAATGGAGTTGGTTTTGAATATATGTTAAAAAAGAGATTAAAATTGTACAACAAGAATCAAAACAAAAAGTTCATTAAATATATGATAAAGACCATTTCAAATTTTAAATTTATTTTGGGTGTATTATCATTAACAATAATTGTTTTTGTTTTTCAGGGAAATAAAACATTATTAAAAAGTTTATTTTTAATAATGTTTGGGCTTTATATTGTTTTTATGTTAAGGTTTGCCATTAAACATAAGGTAATGAATTCAGCAAGATTATCATCATCATTAATCTTTACATCCTTTCCTATAGCAATTTTTAATTTGTTAATTTATATCCCAAAGGTATTCTTTGATTATAATATTGGTATTGATAAAATATCTTGGATAATAATAATTGTGGTGCCTTTTACTGTAATTGGAATTAGCTATTTAAATGAAGAATTTAAAAAAGCTCAAAAAATTTATAATCAGTTAATTTCTTAATTTTTTAGTTATGAAACTAACAAACTCACAAATAGAACAACTCTACAAATTCACCAGAAAACATTATGTAGAACACTATGATGTACAAACAGAGTTGGTAGATCATTTAGCCAATGATATTGAAGATATTTGGCAACAAACCCCAAAGCTTTCTTTTGAAGAGGCTAGAGATAAATCATTCAAAAAATTTGGCATTTTTGGTTTTATGGATGTTATAGAAGCTAAACAAAAACAGATGAGTAAAAAGTATGCTAAAATACTTTTTAGGTTTATTAAAGAATGGTTTCGTTTACCAAAAATTATAAGTACAGCAGCTATTTTTATAATTTTCTTTACAATTATGCAATCCCATATTTCAAAAGCAATTGTATTTACAACTTTACTGCTTGTTGCTTCTTATGAAATGTATTTGGTTTGGAAAAGAAAAAAACAAAAGAAAGAACAAAAAGAAAAAAAAGTTTTTCTGCTAGAAGCTATGATAAAACAAACCAGTGCAGGTTTTACAACACTCACATTAATCAACGCATTAAACTTTATCAATATAGCAGATATAGAGTTTAATAAATTGTCTCTATTTTGGATGTTATTTTGGGCGCTATTATTAACATTATGCATTATTATTTCTTATATTATTAATATAATTCTTCCAGAAAAAGCAGAAGAATTACTAATAGAAACCTACCCAGAATATAAAATTGTAAAAAATCTGTAACAAAACCATTTTTTAAACAACTAATCACCAAATCAAACTAATTACTAAATATGATTTCACAATTTTTAAAATTAGAATGGAAACAATATTTTCGTTCTTCTCATTGGCAAAAAGGAATCGCCCTTAAAATAATAATGGGCTTTTTTGTTTTGTATTTTTTAGTTATCTTTTTATCAATAGGTATAGGAGGCTATTATCTTTTAAAGAAAGAATTTCCAGATTCAGACCCTTTACAAATTGTAAACTCATATTTACTTTTTGCAATTCTGGGAGACTTAATTTTTAGGTATTTAATGCAAAAACTCCCAGTAATGAACATAAAACCATTGCTTATTCTACCCATAAAAAAAAGCAAGTTGGTGCATTATGTTTTAGGCAAATCTGCCTTTTCTGCATTTAATATTTTAGGGCTATTTTTTTACATTCCTTTTTCTGTTGTATTAATTAAAGAAGGCTATAATACAACAGGTGTTTTAGGTTGGTTGTTAACAATGTTTTTAATAATTCAATCTGCAAACTTTTTAAATTTTTTAATCAACAAAAACAACAAAGCATTAATTGTTATTGCAACACTTTTAATTACTTTAATTGGGTTGCAAAAATTTGATATATATGATGTAGTTACTGCTGGAGGTAAAATATTTGATTTTATTTACACAAACCCAATTTATTCTTTAATTGGAGTTGCAGTTTTAGCAGCTTTATATCAACTAAATTACAAACAATTACTCAATCAAGTATATTTAGATGAGGCAGTAAAAACAAAAGTAGAAGAAGCAAAAACAGCAGATTTATCTTGGGTAAATAAGTTGGGAGATGTAGCACCTTTTATTAAAAACGACATTCGTTTAATTTGGAGAAATAAAAGAACAAAAACTGTTTTTTTAATGTCTTTCTTGTTTCTTTTTTATGGATTGATATTTTTTACACAAAAAACATACAGAGAAATGCCAGCAATGCTAATGTTTGCCTCTTTATTTATAACAGGTGGTTTCGCATTAAATTATGGTCAGTTTATTCCTGCTTGGGATAGTGCTCATTATAAGATGTTAATGAGTCAGAGTTTTAGGTATCGTAAATTTTTAGAATCTAAATGGATTTTAATGGTGGTAATGACATCAGTTTTATATTTTCTAAGTTTCCCTTATTTGTATTTTGGGATAGAGATTTTCTTAATGATAACAGCTGGAGCTATTTTTAATATTGGTTTTAATTCGCTTTTTTTATTGTATACAGGCTCTTTTAACAGAAAAAGAATAGATTTAACAAAAGGTGGTTTTGGCAATACACAAGGTACAAGCGCAACACAGTTTATCATTATCATTCCATTAATGCTATTACCAATGTTGTTATTTTGGGTTTTTAATAAGTTTGTAGGTGGCAGTTCTGGTTATATAGTTGTAGCAGCTATAGGAATTATAAGTTTGCTATGTAAAAATTATGTGATGAATTTTATCGAGAAAAAATATATACAAGACAAATATGCTATGATTAACGCTTTTGGAAAAGAAGCATAACTAAATAATAAGACACAATGATTACAATAGATACAGTTTCAAAAAAATACGGAAAAGCAGAAGTTTTAAATGTACAATCAATAGAAATTCCAACTGGTCAGAGTTTTGGTTTGGTAGGAAATAATGGTGCAGGAAAAACAACATTATTCAACATTTTACTAGATTTAATTAGACCAACAACAGGTGCAATTACCAACCATAATATTGTGGTAAATCAAAGCGAAGAATGGAAAAATTTTACAGGTTCTTTTATTGATGAGTCTTTTTTAATAGGCTATTTAACACCAGAAGAATATTTCGATTTTATTGGCGATTTAAGAGGCATGAATAAAGCAGATGTTGCAAAATTTTTAACACAGTTTGATGAGTTTTTTAATGATGAAATAATTGGTAAGAAAAAATATTTAAGAGATTTAAGCAAAGGAAATCAGAAAAAAGCAGGAATTGTAGCTGCAATGATGGGAAATCCGCAAGTGGTAGTTTTAGATGAGCCTTTTGCAAATTTAGACCCAACAACTCAAATTAGATTGAAAAAAATTATCAAAACCCTTACAGAAAATAGAGAAATTACAGTTTTAGTTTCTAGTCACGATTTAACACACGTAACAGAAGTTTGTGAAAGAATTGTGGTTTTAGATAAAGGAAATGTGGTAAAAGATATTGAGACATCATCAGAAACCCTAAAAGAATTAGAAAGCTATTTTGCTGTGTAAGTAGGCTATTCTTATTTTATTACTATTTTTACACTCTTATTTATACTATTTTCTAAAGAAAGTAGTTGTAAATAAGAGTTTTTTACTTTCTTAGCGATTGGTAACTCATTGTTTAATCAATATTATTTTTGTGAAATACACCAAAAAAACAATTCTTATTCTTTCTGTTTTTACAGTGCTATATGCTTGTAGCACAAAAAAAGACACGATTATTAGTAGAAATTGGCATGCGCTAAATACAAAATACAATGTATTATTTAATGGTAAAGAAGCCTTTAAAAAAGGAATGGAAGCCATAAATAATGGTTACAAAGAAGATTGGTTTAAAAGATTACCTATAGAACCTATAGAGTTTGAAGAAGATAAAATAGAAATTCCGAAATCTAACAATAGTATTGGTGCAGGTTTTGGTGATGAAAAGAAAGAAACCAAAAAAGCAGAAACCCCTTTTGATAAAGCAGAAGAAAAAGCTGTAAAAGCCATTCAAAAACACGGAATGAATATTAATGGCATAGAAAGAAACAGGCAAATAGATGATGCTTATTTATTATTAGGTAAATCCAGGTATTATTCGCAACGTTTTATACCTGCAGTAGAAGCTTTTAATTATGTAATTGCCAATTATCCTGATGCCAATTTAATTGCAGAAACAAAAATTTGGAGAGCAAAATCTAATATAAGATTAGATAATGAAGAATTTGCCATAGAATCTATGAAACTTTTACTTGTAGTAAGAGATACTTTAGAAACTAATTTACCAGAAGAAACAAAAGAACAAGCCTATACAGCTTTGGCAATGGCTTATGTAAAGTCAGACAGTCTTCAAAAAGCTAAACAAAGTTTACTAAACGCAACAAGAACTTTACATTTAAAAGAACAAGCTGCCAGAAATTTGTTTGTTATTGGGCAAATGTATAGTGCAGAAAACAAAAAAGATTCTGCTGTAATGGTTTTTAAAAGATTGCTAAATTTTAAAAGAGCACCTTATAAATACAAGATTCATGCACATATAGAAATTGCTAAAAACACTACCAAAGATTCATCTAAAGTCGCTTTAATCGAAAAAATGGATGATTTAATTAAAAACATAGAAAACAGAAAATATTTAGACAAATTGTATTATCAAACAGGTGTTTTACATGAAGATAATGATAGTATTAATCTAGCTATAAAATATTATAATAAATCTTTAAGAGCTAACAATGGTAGTGCAACTCAAAAAACATTTACCTATGAAAAACTAGGTAATTTATATTTTAAAAACTCAAAATATATAGTTGCAAATTCTTACTATGATAGTGTTTTAAATGTATCTTCAGACACATTAAATTTAAAATACAGAAGAATTAAAAGAAAATCTAAAAACTTAGTTTCTTTAATAAAATATGAGAACTTGGTTGCCACTAATGATAGTATTATTAAAATTGCTTCGATGCCTAAAGTTGCTCAAGAAACGTATTTTCAAAATTATATAGACAGTATTAAAAAGAAAGACGAAGAGTTAGCTCAATTACGTTTAAATCAACAAGCATTTGGAGGATCTTTTGGAGGTTCTGGATTACAATCAAACAACAAAGGCAAATGGTATTTTTACAATACGCAGTCTTTAAATTTTGGAACCACAGAGTTTAAAAGAATTTGGGGTGATAGAAAATTAGCAGACGATTGGAGGTGGTCTTCAAAAATAAATATAGACAACACAAAAGATTCTACACAAGTAAATAAACAAAGTTCACGATACGATTTGGCAAGTTATCTAAAAACCATTCCAACAGACAAAAAAGTAATAGACACTTTAAAATTAGACAGAAACCAAGCTTTGTATGAGCTAGGATTAATTTATAAAGAGCAATTCAAAGATACAGCTTTGGCTATAAGTAGATTAGAAAGAGTAGAAACACTAAACCCTAAAAAAGAATTAATTTTACCAATTAACTGGCATTTATATCAAATTTATAATGGATTAGGAAACACCTCTAAAACCTCAAAATATAAAAATATAATTTTAACAGAATATCCAGAAACAAAGTTTGCACAGATTATAAAAAACCCAAACACAGTTTTAAAAGACGAGGTTAAAATTAGCGAACTAGAAAAAACATATAAAGAAACGTATTATCTCTATAAAAAAAGTAAGTATATAGAAACAGTTTCTAAAATAGACGAAATTTTACCTAATATTCAGAATTCAAAATTAATTCCTAAATTTGAACTCTTAAAAGCTTATGCAGTAGGTAAATACAGAAATAAGGAAACGTATAAAAAAGCCTTAGAGTTTGTTGCTGTGAATTATGGAAATACAGAAGAAGGGAAAAAAGCAAAACAAATTTTAAAACAATTAACAAAGAAGTAATGTTTAGTAGCAAAGAAAAAAATAAAGAAAAACCTCAAAAACAAAAAACTATGGAAAGAAATGTTGTTGCAAAAAACACAGCAATTGTTGGTGATATAAAATCTGATGGAGATTTTAGAATTGATGGTACTTTAGAAGGAACTTTAACTACAAATGGTAGAGTAATTATTGGTGTAGATGGCTTTATTAAAGGAAAAGTAGAGGCAACCAATGCAGATGTAGAAGGTAAATTTTCTGGAGAGCTTTTTGTATCTAACACCCTAACAATAAAAACAACAGCAGATATTTCTGGAGATGTAATTATAGGTAAATTATCTATAGAACCTGGAGCGTCTTTTAATGCAACTTGTGCTATGAAAGGAGCTGTAAAAGAACTCAACCAAACAAATGAAAAAAGAACCTCAGAAAAAACCGCTTCATAAAGCCATTGCACTTTCTGGTGCAGGTTTGCAAATGGGGTTAACCATCTATTTAGGTTTTTTATTAGGAAAATGGTTAGATAAAACTTTTGAAACCAACTTTTTAAAAGAAACCATAACCTTATTATCTATTTTTTTAGCAATGTATGCATTAATTAAACAAGCCAATAAAATTAATGATTAAAAGCATTCTTGTTTATACTGTAGTTTTCTTTTTTCTTTTTTTAGTTAGCTTTTCTCTTCATCAACTTTATTTAGAAAATCAAGAATTAATCTTGCCTTTTTCACTTAAAAAAGTATACCTATTTCACCTTAGTTTTTCGCTATTAATATGTACCAATTTTTTGCTCTTATCAACTGTTGATAAAATTTTTGATCAACTAGGTTTTATATATTTAGGTACAATTGTTTTAAAACTCATTCTTTTTTCTGTAATCTTTTATAAATCAATATTTACAGAAGCAGATTTATCTCTTATTGCAAGAATATCTCTATTTGTACCAATGATTATTTTTTTATTAACAGAAGCTGTTTTTATAGCTAAAATTTTAAATAAAAAACAATAAAAAAAAATAGCTTAAAAAAAGGTTTGTCATTTTGAATTATTGCATATCTTTGCGCCGAATTTAGAAAGCGTATTTTAACAATGAAGATTGCACAAAAAACAATCAAGTTTCTTTTAATAGCAGCAGTAACCTTCTTTACTTCGGTTGGTTTTGCATCAGAATCTGATAAAAAACAAGATAACCAAAACGATGGTGGTCGTGTAAATACGAAAGAAGAAGTAGAAGCTTACATTCTACATCACATTAAAGATTCTCATGATTTTTCTTTCTATTCTTACACAAATGATGAGGGTGAAAGAATTCATGCAGGTTTTCCATTACCAGTAATTTTATGGACAAGTGAAGGTTTGGTTACTTTTATGTCTTCAGAATTTCATCATAATGATGATGGTCATGTAATTGTAGAAAAAAAAGGATTAAAGTTCGCAAAAATTCACTCAAAAATTTATGAATTAGATAAAGGTGCTACAACAGTTTCTTTTGATGAAGCACATCATGCAACCAATGCACATAAAGTTTTAGATTTCTCAATCACTAAAAGTGTTGTAGGTATTTTATTAATTGGTTTCTTATTATTGTTTTGGTTCTCAAGATTGGCAAAACAATACAAGACAAAGCAAATTCCAACAGGTTTTGCAAGAGTTTTAGAGCCTTTAGTATTATATGTTCGTGATGAAATTGCAAAACCAAATATTGGCAAAAAACATTACAGAAGATTTACAGGATATTTACTAACGGTATTTTTCTTTATTTGGGTATTAAACCTTGCAGGTTTAACACCATTAGGTTTTAATGTTACAGGCCAGTTAGCAGTAACAGGGTGTTTGGCAATTTTTACATTAATAATATATACTGTAAGTGGAAACAAAGATTACTGGATGCACATGATTTGGATGCCAGGAGTTCCTGTTTTAATTCGTCCAGTATTAGCAATTATAGAATTAGCTGGAGCGTTATTAATTAAACCATTTTCATTATTAGTTCGTTTGTTCGCAAACATATCAGCAGGTCATATTGTGGTAATGAGCTTAATAGCAATTATGTTTACACTAAAACAATCTTTAGGGGTTGTAGGTGCAACAGGGTTGTCTTTAGTATTATCATTTTTTATAACATTAATTGAGGTTTTAGTGGCTTTTTTACAGGCTTATATCTTTACAATGCTATCAGCTTTGTTTATTGGTATGGCTGTAGCAGAACACGAACATCATTAATACAAGTTTGTTTAATTTAATATAAATACATTTATTATGTACAATTTAATTGGAGCAGGATTAATCGTAATCGGAGCAGGAATTGGTTTAGGTCAAATTGGTGGAAAAGCAATGGAAGGTATTGCTAGACAACCAGAAGCAACTGGAAAAATTCAAACAGCAATGATTATTATCGCTGCATTATTAGAAGGTTTAGCATTTGGAGCATTATTCTTAGGAAAATAATCCAAACAGAAACAAAAAATAGCGTTCTGTAACGGTTGGTTACAGAACCTATTTTAAATTAAACAAAAACAAGAGAAAATATATAATTAGTTTATAGAATGGAAACTTTATTAAACGATTTTTCACCAGGGTTATTTGTAGTTTCAACAATCTTATTGTTAGCATTAATTGCTTTAATGGTAAAATTTGCTTGGAAACCAATTTTAAACTCTTTAGAAGAAAGAGAATCAGGTATTGAAGACGCTTTAGCAGCAGCAGAAAATGCACGTAAAGAAATGCAAAATTTACAAGCAGATAATGCAAAATTAGTAAAAGAAGCTAGAGCAGAAAGAGATGCAATGATGAAAGAAGCTAGAGACATTAGAGATAAAATGATTGCAGAGGCTAAAGAAGATGCAAAAGAAGTAACAACTAAGTTAATTGAAAATGCACAAGCTTCTATAGTTCAAGAAAAGCAAGCAGCTTTAGCAGAGATTAAAAAGAATGTTGCAGAATTATCTATAGGTATTGCAGAGTCTGTAATTAAGAAAGAATTATCTAATAAGAAAGATCAATTAGAATTAGTTGAGGGAATCTTAAAAGAAGTTACTTTAAACTAAGATAAAATGAAAGACGCAAGAGCAGCATTACGTTACGCAAAAGCAATCTTAAATCTTGCAACAGATTCTAAATCAGAATCTGCAGTAAATAACGATATGTCTTTAATTGCTTCAACTATTTCAGAAAATAGTGAGTTAGAAGTAATGTTAAAAAGTCCTATTGTTAAATCATCAGATAAAATGAATGTGTTAAACGCATTATTTGATGGTAAAGTAAATAATATTACACTTGGCTTATTCCATTTATTAGAAGACAATAAAAGAATAGCAATGTTGCATAGTGTTTCAAAACAATACGCAATTGTTTTTGATCACTTAAAACATACACAAGTTGCAAGAGTTACTACTGCAGTGCCTTTAACAAAAGAAGTAGAAAAGCAAGTTTTAGATAAAATAATTTCTCTTACAGGAGAAAAAGCAAATTTAGAAAACGTAATTAATCCAGATATTTTAGGCGGATTTATTTTACGTGTTGGAGACGTGCAGTATGATGCAAGTATCTCTAATTATTTAAACGAATTGAAAAAGGAATTTGACAACAGTCATTACATTCCAAAAATTTAATAATACATCAAATTATAAAAGATGGCAAGTATTAAACCAGCTGAAGTATCAGCAATTTTAAAGCAACAGTTAACAAATTTTGAAGCAAAAGCTACTTTAAACGAAGTAGGAACTGTGTTACAAGTAGGAGATGGAATTGCTCGTGTTTACGGTCTTTCTAACGTTCAATATGGAGAATTAGTAGAATTCGAAACAGGACTAGAAGGTATTGTATTAAACTTAGAAGAAGATAATGCAGGTGTTGTATTATTAGGAGCTTCTACTTCTATTAAAGAAGGATCTACTGTAAAACGTACAGAAAGAATTGCTTCTTTAAGAGCAGGTGAAGGAATTGTAGGAAGAGTTGTAGATACATTAGGAAGCCCTATAGATGGTAAAGGACCAATTTCTGGTAAAACTTATGAAATGCCTTTAGAGCGTAGAGCTCCTGGAGTTATTTATAGAGAGCCAGTAACAGAACCATTACAAACAGGTATCAAATCTATTGATGCAATGATTCCTGTTGGTAGAGGTCAACGTGAGTTAATTATTGGAGACCGTCAAACAGGTAAATCTACAGTTGCTATTGATACCATCTTAAATCAAAAAGAATTTTACGATGCAGGTGCTCCAGTATATTGTATTTATGTTGCAGTAGGACAAAAAGCATCTACAGTTGCAGCAATTGCAAATATGTTAGAAGAAAGAGGTGCTTTAGCATATACAACAATTGTAGCAGCAAATGCATCAGACCCAGCAGCAATGCAGGTTTATGCACCATTTGCAGGGGCTGCAATTGGAGAATATTTTAGAGACACAGGTAGACCAGCTTTAATTATTTATGATGATTTATCTAAACAAGCTGTTGCTTACCGTGAAATTTCTTTATTATTAAGAAGACCTCCAGGACGTGAGGCTTATCCTGGTGATGTATTTTACTTACACTCAAGATTATTAGAGCGTGCTGCAAAAGTGATTAATGATGATAAGATTGCTAGCGAAATGAACGATTTACCAGATTCTTTAAAAAATATCGTAAAAGGTGGAGGTTCTTTAACAGCATTACCAATTATCGAAACACAAGCAGGAGACGTATCAGCATATATTCCAACAAACGTAATTTCGATTACAGATGGACAAATTTTCTTAGATGGAGATTTATTTAACTCTGGTGTTCGTCCAGCAATTAACGTAGGTATTTCTGTATCTCGTGTTGGAGGAAACGCTCAGATTAAATCTATGAAAAAAGTATCTGGTACTTTAAAATTAGATCAAGCTCAGTTTAGAGAATTAGAAGCATTTGCTAAGTTTGGTTCAGATTTAGACGCAGCTACTATGAGTGTAATTTCTAAAGGACAACGTAATGTTGAAATTTTAAAACAAGCTCAAAACGATCCTTTCGCAGTAGAAGATCAGGTAGCAATTATCTATGCAGGTTCTAAAAACTTATTAAAAGATGTTCCTGTAAATCAAGTAAAGAAGTTTGAGAAAGATTATATAGATTACTTAAACGCAAAACATAGAGATACTTTAGACGTATTAAAATCAGGTAAATTAACTGATGAAGCTACTTCTGTTTTAGAAGCAGCTGCAGCAGAGATAACTAAGCATTTTGCTTAATTAGACTTTAGGTTTTAGAGGTTAGTGGTTAAACTAACAACTAAAAACTAATAACTAAAAACTAAGAAATGGCAAACTTAAAAGAAATACGTAATAGAATTACTTCTATTAAATCAACAATGCAGATTACATCTGCCATGAAAATGGTTTCTGCTGCAAAGTTGAAAAAAGCTCAAGATGCAATTACGGCAATGAGACCGTATTCATCTAAACTAACTGAATTGTTGCAAAATTTAAGCGCAACTTTAGATAGTGATGTTGGTGGAGTATATTCTACACAAAGAGAAGTTTCTAAAGTTTTATTAGTGGTAGTAACTTCTAACAGAGGTTTATGTGGTGGATTTAATTCATCAATTGCCAAAGAAGTTATTAAAACTGTAGAAGAGAAATACAGTAATGTAGCAGTAGATATTTTTTCGATAGGTAAAAAAGGTGCAGACGCATTAGCTAAACAATTTAATGTTATTGCAACAAGAAATGATATTTTTGATGACTTAACGTTTGATAATGTTGCAGCCATTGCAGAAAAATTAATGAGTTTGTATGCAGAAGGTACGTATGATAAAGTTGAGTTAGTTTACAATCAATTTAAAAATGCAGCAACTCAATTACCACAAGTAGAACAATTTTTGCCAATTAAACCTATTGAGGGTGGAGATGCATCTGCAGTAAACTCTGATTATATTTTTGAGCCATCAAAATTAGAAATTGTTGAAGCTTTAATACCAAAGTCTTTAAAAACGCAATTATATAAAGGAATTAGAGATAGTTTCGCTTCAGAGCATGGAGCACGTATGACAGCAATGCACAAAGCAACAGACAACGCACAAGAATTAAGAGACGAATTGTTGTTAACTTATAACAAAGCACGTCAAGCTGCAATTACTAATGAAATTTTAGAAATTGTTGGGGGAGCTGAGGCACTTAATAATTAGGCGTAGCCAGATTATTAAAAGAAGTAGAAGCTTCGAATAATTAAACGTAGCGTAGCGAAGTTAAATATTCAAAAGAGCTGAGGCACTTAATAATTAGGCGTAGCCAAGTTATTAAAAGGAGCAGAAGCTTCGAATAACTAGAAACAATTATTATATTTTTTGCAAAAGCAAGAAAATAAAAACATAAGAAGAGCTTATCAAATTTTTGATAAGCTCTTTTTTTATATCTTGGCACACAGTTTGAATCACTTTTAACAAAACACATAAAATGAAAGCAATGAAAATTTTATCCATCTTAGCAATTATATTTGGTTTTTCACAATGTGGAAGTTCAAAATTTGATAAAAGTCCGCCATTTAAAATAAATACAGCTTCTTATACAAATTGGGTGGGAGGCCAAGCAGGAGTTAAAGGAACAAGAGTAGAAATAACATTAATAGAAATAACAGAGCCTACTTTTGAGAAATTATTTTTTAGAGATATGGAAACTAAGTTAGAAACGAAATCTGTTGATGGTAAAACCCTGTTAATTGGTCATTTTAATACATCAACCATAAAAAGAGATGTAATTTTAGATATCGATTCTAAAAAAGAACTAAATAACCAAGTTCCAAAACAAAACAAGTTTTCTTCTATATTAAAAAATGATGAAGCTGTAATAAGTTATACAATCAATAACAAGTTACATTATTACAAAATAAAAGATATAAAAGAAATAAAACAGCAAATAAATAGATTTAATTAAATCATTGAAAATCAATATACAAACCACTCATTAAGAGTGGTTTTTTATTTTTGGCACGTAATTTGAATAATTATAAGCATAACCTTAAAACAGAAGCTTATGAAATCTATAAAATTACTTTTCACAATTATTATAACTGGAGTACTTTTTAGTGCATGTACAGTTTTTATCGAAGATGATTTTGTTGAAAACAACATCTCTTTAGAAGAAGTGGTTTCTGGGTACGATTTATGGTATGTAGATTATCACAGAACAACAGGTAATGGAGATATTCCATACGTATCAAAAGCGTTTACATTATCTTTTATAAATGGTATTTTATATGCAAACAATAACATTGTAGATATTGGTAGAACTGGAAATGGTTTAGGAATTGATGTAGGAAGCTATAATACATTTAACGGACTTTTAGAAACCAATCACGATATAGATGGTATTAATGATTTTGAAGTTACTATTTTGTCAAATAATGAGATAAAATTATACAACCACAGACAAAATGTAAGTTATTATTTAATAGGTTATCAAGTAAATGAGTTCGATTATGACAAGCTGTTTTATGAAAACATAGAATACTTTTTACAAGAATATACAGCTTGGTCTAAAGTAGATACACAAGGAGGCGTTCCTAATGCTTTTGATGATGAAAATCACCTAGCATTTACACCAGAAAATATAACAACATTTTACAGTTCTCAAGATGATTTTGGCACGCAAATTGATTCTATTAATTGGAGTTATGTTGGTGGATATGAAATCTTTGATGTTACAGGTTTTGAAGACCTTAAAATTTTAACATTGAATTATGATGGAGGAGATATAGAAGAGTTCGAATTAAGCGTTATTAATGATGGTAGAATACGTCTTTATAACGTAAACTCAGAAACAACATACGATTTTACAGGAAGAGGATTTGTACAATATTTAAAAAGCGGAAAAACAAAAAAAGAAGCAAAAAATAGTGTAAGGAATGAAGGAAGAAAACGTACTAAAATAAAAAGACAAATAAAGAATAGAAGAAATTTAAAATAAAGTTTGGTTAGTTGATTTTTGGTTGGTTATTGCTTAATAACCAATTGAAAGGGAAACCGTCCTGAGGAGGACGGTTTTTTCTTGTTTATAATTATATGAAAAGTTGATTTTTAGAATTTAAATAAAGTTAATTTGTTTCCCTATTTTTAAATATTAATTGTCAATTTGAGCGCAGACTAAAAGCCTTTTTTACATATTAGAATTTTTAATTGATTTTTGCTGCGCTCAACCAGAAGACATCAATTAATTACAATGAAAAAAACCGCATTTATTACAGGAGCAACTTCAGGAATAGGAAAAGCAACTGCAGAAATTTTCGCAAAAAATAACATGAGATTAATTCTCTGTGGACGAAGAAAAGAGCGTTTAGAAGCCCTAAAAAAACAACTTTCTACGCAAACAGAAGTAACTACATTACAATTTGATGTTTCCAAAAAAGAAGAGGTTGCAGCAGCAATAGCAGCTATTCCAGATAATTTTAAAAAAATCGATATTTTAGTAAATAACGCAGGAAACGCTCATGGATTGGCAACCTTACAAGATGGAAACATAGAAGATTGGGATGCAATGTTAGACATTAATGTAAAAGGGCTATTGTATGTTTCAAAAGCAATTATTCCGCAAATGATTAAAAATAATACTGGTTTTATTGTAAATATTGGTTCTACAGCAGGTAAAGAAGTCTACAGGAATGGAAATGTATATTGTGCCTCAAAGTTTGCTGTAAACGCCATAAACAAGTCTATGCGTTTAGATTTAAACGAATATAATATAAGAGTTGCTGGTATTCATCCAGGTTTGGTAGAAACCGAGTTTTCTAATGTTCGCTTTAAAGGAGATTCAGAAAGAGCAAAAAAGGTTTACACTGGCTATAAAGCTTTACAAGCAGAAGATATTGCAGATATTATTTATTTTGTAGTAACAAGACCTTATCATGTTAATATTGAAGATTTGGTAGTCTATCCAACAGCACAAGCAAGTGCTACAATTATAAACAAAAAATAAAATGCCAACATCAAAAATAATAATTGGATGCATGTCTTGGGGCAAATGGGGCAAACAGCTTTCTACCAAAGAACAGGTTGATATGATTCGATTTTGTGTAGAAAACGGAAACTCAACCTTTGATCATGCAGATATTTATGGAGATTATACTACTGAAGCTGATTTTGGAAAAGCGTTTTTAGAAAGTAAAATAGAAAGAGATAAAGTTAAACTTATATCTAAATGTGGCATTCAATTAATTAGCGACGTAAGAACAAATAAAGTCAAACATTACAATTATACTAAAGAATATATTATTAGTAGTGCAGAACAATCATTAAAAAACTTAAAAACAGATTATTTAGACACTTTTTTACTGCATAGACCCAGCCCTTTAATGCAACCCAATGAAATTGCAGAAGCAGTTACTAAATTACAAGAAACTGGAAAAATCATCAATTTTGGAGTATCTAATTTTACACCTTCTCAAGTAGATTTAATTGCCGATAAAATTCCAGTTTCTGTAAATCAAATAGAATTTTCTCTAACCCAACATCATGCAATGCAAAATGGCACTTTAGACCAAATGTTACAAAAAGAGATTCAACCTATGTGTTGGAGCCCTTTAGGAAGTGTTTTTAGGGAAGAAAACGAGCAATCAAAAAGGATAAAAGAGGTTTTGAAAAGGTTATCAGAAAAATATGAAGTTTCAAACGATGTTCTTTTATTAGCTTGGATTTTAAAACATCCTTCAAAAATTTGTCCAGTAATAGGAACTACAAATAAAGAACGAATTTTAAACGCCAACAAAGCAATAGAAATTAATTTAGACTTAGAAGATTGGTTTTTACTTTTAGAAGCAAGTCAAGGAGAAGAAATGCCATAAAATGATTAATAAAAGACTCTTAATTAAAAACTTACTCTCACATAATGATGAGAATAGTTTTTATGATAAAAAGCAAAAATTATCATTAAGTTCTAAAGACGGAAAAGCAAAGTTTTTAAAGCATATTTGCGCACTTTCTAACTCAAATCCTTTCAATAATTCTTACATTGTAATTGGTGTTGAAGACGAAGAAAATAAAATTATCGGAGTCGATTTTTTTGATGATTCTAAAATTCAAAATCTGGTGAATGCGTACTTAGCAAATCCACCAAAAATTGAATATGAGAACGTATCTTTTCCTAGATTGCCTCGTCATAAAGTAGTAGGCTTGGTTACCATTTATCCTATAAATAAAATTACAGTTCTTAAAAAAAATGCTTGGAAATATAAAAAAGGAACTGCTTTTTACAGAAGTGGGAGTAACTCTATGCCAGCCTCTGAAAACTTCGAATTAAAAAACACAAACGAGAAAATTGTTGAAGCTATAGAAATAAATGCGAGAAACAACATTAAACTAACTCTAGATGGCGTTTTTAATTTTATAAACAATCATAAACCAGCACACAACCCTAAATACAAGGTTTTTAACGAGCAATTTGTATTGTGTTGGGCAGGAGAAAAAAAGCAAATTAACGGAGAAGAATTTTTTTCGAGAGTAGACATAGAGTTAATTAATGAGCAAGTACAACTGTTTTTTTCTGCTCTAGATGATGTACAAATTGCATACAATCATCAATCTTTTATTGTAACAGAATTTATTTTTTTAGGTTTAGAAAAACAGGAAAAACATTATACTTTAGAGAAAACCATTATTCATTTTAAAGAAAATGGCAAACATGATATTGTAAAAGAATTTTTGTTTGAACCCCCAAAGTTTAATCACGAAATCATTCAAAAAATTTATGAGAGTAACAATGCTATTATTGCTAAAATAGAAAAAAACATTCCGCTTTTAAAAGCAGAACAGATAGCCGCTTTAAAGTTACCTACAAATTCTTTAATCTGTTTCTTACACGGGTTTTTAGATATAGTAGATCAGCTTAAAAAAGCAAAAATTTATATTAAAAACTTAGAAGACAAAACAACGTATATCAAGTATAAAGAAGCAATGCGTGTAATTAGAAAAGTGAAGTATGGTTAATATGTTTTATCTAATTCTTTTGCTATTTCAATTGCTTCTTTTACAACTTCTTTTGGATATCCATTAATTTCAAGTATTCTAAGTGCGTTTCTATTTTTTAGTTTTCCACCTTTTAGTTTGTAATCAAACCCTACGTTTTTGTCGTTTACAGTTTCACTAAAATGATATAATTCATATTCTTTCGCAAGCATATCTGTTAATTCTATGTCGTGAGTTGAAACCAATATTTTATTGTTATTCTTTGTTAAAGCAGATAAAACGGATTTTCCAGCAGAAATACGCTCCACTGTATTTGTTCCTTTAAATATTTCATCTAAAAGAAAGAGGTTTTTATTTCCGTTTTTACTTTCTCTCAGCATTTCTTTAATGGTTAATACTTCTTCAAAATAGTAACTTTTATCGTTCATTAAATCATCACTTATTCTAATAGCCGAAAACACTTTTAACAAAGGAAAAGTCATTGATTTTGCAAAACAAGTATTAATTGTTAATCCAGTTATTATATTTAGCCCAATAGCACGAATAAAAGAAGTTTTTCCAGACATATTTGAACCTGTAAGAAGTATCGATTTTTCAGCTATTTCAATGCTATTCGTTGCACAATTAAAAATTAATGGGTGACTTATATCTTTAATAATAATTTTATCTCCAGAATTAATAGTTGGTAAACAATATGTTTCAAGTCCATTTCTTAAAGATGCTATAGAAGTTAACATATCAATATGCCCAACAAACTTAAAAACGCTTTCTATTTCTTCTCTTTTCGTATTAAGTCTTTTTAAAACACCAAAAAGCAATAGAGGCTCAAGTAAAAATAGTGTTTTAAAAATCTCAAATACAAACCAGGCAATGATTTCAAATTCTCCTTGAAGTTTGGCTTCGAGCGAGAAAAAAGACATTCTGTTTTTAACTTCATTTATTAGTTTGATAGACTTTGGCAAGTCAGGGTTTATTTTTTTAAATAAAGAATTAGCAAATAAAACAGAAGCAACATTATTAAGTCTTAAAAGTTGTGGAATTGAACTTACATATTGAACCAAATTATTTTTATTCCAATAATGAAGCACAAAATTTACACAGAAAACACCTAATAAAACTATGAAAAATATAGGATTGAAAAAGCCTAAAACAAGTGATGCTAAACTAGCAAACGACAATAATTTTATAGTAAAAAACCATTTTGGTGGTTTAAGATGTTCTTCTTGAAATAAAGATGATATGTAATACGCATCTTTATGTTTTAGTTTTTCAAGCTTTTTTTGAACTGAAACTCTTAATGCTGCATTTTTTGATAATTCTTTTATTATTTCTTCGTTTTGCTTGGTTTGTTTTTTGTTTAATTTTATTGTGCGAAGATGATTGTAAAAGTATTGCTGACCAACTTTTGAACTAGTTCTGTCTAGAAACATAAACAAGTCATCAAAATCCAAGTCGTTACAAGTTTTGTCTGATAATACTTGATATGCTTTTGAATTGTCTTTCTTTCTAAAGTAATTTTCAATACTTTCAAAGTCAAAGGAATCATCTTTCAGTTTTCCAAATGATTCTTTTAACCTTTGGTTTAGCTCTTTTTTTCTATTGAATTTTATTTGAGAAAAAGTGTATTTAATTTGAAATATTATGTTTTTAACCATTAAACAATTAGTGTAGAATTTCTAGTTAATGTTACAAAAAATTTTAGTTTATTATTCATCTAATCAATTTTAACGAGGTACTTTAAATCACTAGCAACAATAGTGATATGGAACGTTTCAATTTTTTAAATCAAAAAATTAAACAAAGTTATTTTTTTAAAAAAAACTCAAGATTATAAAACCTAATAAATCTCTACAGAATATTCCGCATGAAATTTATTTTTAGCCTTTAAAGTTTGGATGCCTTCTTTTTGAGTAAATTCTTTATTATGATGGATATTATCTGCAAGCCCAAACCAAGGTTCTACTGCAACAAAAGGTGTTTTTGGGTCTTTTTGAGACCAAATTCCTAAATAAGGAAACCCTTTAAAATGTATAGTAAAAAACTTTTTTTGAGTAGGTTGATGTACTAAAGTCGCTTTAGAAAAAGGATTAGGATTAAAAACCAAAGCACCTCTTGTAAAAGTAGTATCTTTAATTTGTAAAATGCCAGGTTTTTTAAAATATTGGGTGTAAGAATCTACAAACAAGCCACTTTCTTTATCTCTAGATGTTGGCATTGCAGCAGTATCAAAAATCAGTTGGTATTCATTTCTTTTTTGATTTTTTTGAATAGGAATATTAAAAGCAGGATGTGCCCCAATAGAAAAATACAAATCTTCTTTTTCAGCTGTGTTTTCTACAAAATAATTTACAACCAAACGATTTCTTTGCAAACTATATAACACCTGTAGTTTAAAATCGAAAGGATATTGTTTTTTGGTATTTTCTGAAGATAACAGTTCAAAAACAAGCTTTGTTTTCGTTTTTTTTATCACTTTAAAATTATTTTTCCCTGCAAAACCATGAAAATTCATTTTATAATTTTTGCCCTTAAAATTGTAATTATGGTCTTTTAATCGCCCAACAATTGGGAACAATAATGGAGATTGATGTTTCCAAAATTTAGGACTTCCTTGCCAAAGATATTCTGTAGTGTCTTTTTTAATGCTTGTTAATTCTGCTCCAAAAGATTTTATAGAAACCGTTAAAGAATTGTTAGAAATGGTGTAAATTTCTTTCTTTTTAGAGCTAGAGTCTAAATTATCTTTCAATTTATTTTTACAATTGATAAAAGCAATGACACACAATAAAATTAGGAGGTATTTTTTCATAAAAAAGCAAAATAGAATTGCTAATGTAGTAAAATTGACTTTTAAATGCCTCAATTTTGCGTCATTTACATAGGTGCTGATATAATTTTGTTACATGTACTGAAAAGCACAAGAGTTTTTAGACTTATTAAAAATTAATTTATCATTGTTTGAAACCCTTTTAAATTTTTATCGTTTTTAAATATAGAACCAACCTATTAATGTCTAAAGAACTAAAAATTTTAATTCTAAATAGCAAAAAAGGCAATCAAAAAGCTCAAATGAAAATATATGATCTTTTTTGTGAAGCCATGTTTTTTATTTCTTGTAGATACCTTAAAAATGATGAAGAAGCTAAAGAAGCCATGCAAGATGCATTCTTAAAAGCATTTGTAAACTTAGAGAAATATACAGACGATACAAGCTTTGGTTCTTGGTTAAAAAGAATTGTAATTAACACATGTATAGATCAACTTAAAAAGAAGCATTTAGAAACTGTTTCTATAGAAAATTATTCTTTAGAGGTTTTGGATGATGATGATTGGAATTTTCATATAAAAATTAGTAAACAAGAAATTCTGGAAGCCATTGAAATGTTGTCGATTAAATATCAATTAGTAGTAAAACTGTATTTGATAGAAGGTTATGACCATGAAGAAATCTCAGAAATATTAAAAATTCCTGTAAAAACATCTAGAACACAATTAAGAAGAGGAAAGATGGCTTTAAAAAAACAATTAGAACCCAGAAATTATGGAACATAATATCAAAAAAATGTTTGAGAATTCCGATTTTGAAAAGAAAGAATTACCAGCATTTCACAGAGAAGATTTTCTGAATAAACTGAAAACATCTTCACCAAGAAAAGAGAAGAAGAACACATATTTTATCTATAAAATAGCTTCTATTTTGATTGTTTTTGGTGCGTTTTTTTATTTTACAATGCATACTGATGAACCTAAAGAAAAACAAAAATCTATTTTGGTTCAAATTGAAAGTATAGAAAAAGTTTATGTAGAAGAAATCGATAAAGAGTGGGAGAATTTTATAAAAATTACAAACGATGCTATTTTGATAAACAAATATGAAGAAAAATTAAATCAATTGAGTTTGGATTATAATAGTATCACAGAAAATATAAAGAAAAACCCTAATAATATTCTTGTTTTAGAATCGCTTATAGAAAACTTACAAAGACGTTTGGAGTTGTTAAAAGGCATTCAAGAACACATAAAAGAGTTAAACCAAAAAAACATAAGTAATGAAACCATATATTTATAGCATATTATTTTTTATATCAATACAAATTACAGTTTCTCAAACAAAAGTAAATGTTTTAAAAAAATCTTATAGTGTTGATGAGAATACTATTCTAAGCCTTGATTTGGACAATGTTGTTATTAATTTTGAAGAATCTACTGACAATAAAATTCATTTTGACTATTACATTGTTTTTGGAAGGTATTCAAAAAGAAAAAGAGAAATTATTTCTAAACAAGTTAAACATGAACTTTCTAAAAAGAATGGTTTGGTTAGTTTAAAAATAAGAAACTCTGAGTTTCTAGGTGTAGATGTATCTTATTTACCAGCTTTCACTCCGAATTACAAAACAGATTCTGTTTTTCTTTCAATAAAAGAATTTTTGAGAAAAGAACGTAAGAAGAAATATACTTATATATCAAAAGATTCTTTATTAAGGAAAATAAAATTTAGTGAAGGAAGTAATCTAGAAGATCATTTGAAAAGTAAAAAATATAAATCAATAAAAAATAAAAAGGTTATTATTCAAAAGTTTACTATTAGATTGCCTAAATATGTAAGACTAAGAGTAAAATCGATTCAATCTGAATTAATTTTTTACTATAACATAACAAGACCTATTGTAATAAATAGTTTTAAAGGACATCTAAAATTTAAAAAAATAAAGTCATCTAATAATAAAATTACATCATCAAATGGTATTTTTCAAGCAGAAAAAGTTGCAAATACAAGAATTGAGTTTTTAGATATGAGTAAGGTTGTAATTGGGGAAGTTTCGAATGCAGAATTTGCTACAGAAACATCAAAAATCGAAATTGGTGAAATTGGAGAAAAAGTAAACTTCACAGATTTTAATAGTAAAATCTTTCTCTACAATTTTAGCAAAAATTTTAATCAATTCAAATACAAAGGCGATTATTCTAAAATGTATTTATTCAATATTAAAGACGCAAATTATTCTATGAATGTATTTGGACACAATACTGCTTTAAACATGAATAAAATCAAAACAACTTTTGGTGTTTCTAAAGATAAAAAATTAGATAAAATTTTAGAGAAAAAAGTAAAAGAAGGCAACATTAACGAGGGAAATATTGCTATAGAATTAAGAAACGGAATTTTAAACATTAAATAACTAAAAGAGATTGTCTTAAAAGTATTAAAATTTGTCATTTCGACTGTAATGGAGAAATCTTATTTACTCAAAATCAATTACATAGATTTTCGACAAAGCCTGCATTAAGAGAAGACGAAAGGCTCAAAATGACAGCTAAATTAACTTTTAAGACAGCCTCTTTATAAATGTTTATAAAATTAAAATCTCTTAGAGGTCAAACTTAATACCTTGCGCTAAAGGTAATTCATCAGAATAATTAATAGTGTTTGTTTGTCTTCTCATATATACTTTCCAAGCATCAGAACCAGATTCACGTCCACCACCAGTTTCTTTTTCGCCACCAAAAGCACCACCAATTTCTGCACCAGAAGTCCCAATATTTACGTTTGCAATTCCACAATCAGACCCTGCATAAGACAAGAATTTTTCTGCTTCTTTCATTTCATTCGTCATAATTGCAGAAGATAAACCTTGTGCAACTCCGTTTTGTTTTTCGATGGCATTTTCTACATCTCCAGCATATTTCATCAAATATAAAATAGGAGCAAAAGTTTCATGTTGTACAATTTCATAATGATTTTCAGCTTCAATAATTGCTGGTTTTACGTAACAACCAGATTCATATCCTTTTCCTTCTAAAACACCACCTTCAACCAATACATTTCCACCTTCTGCTTTTGCTTTTTCTATGGCAGATAAATAGGTATTTACAGCATCTTTATCAATTAATGGGCCTACATGATTGTTTTCATCTAAAGGATTTCCAATTTTAATTTGTTTGTAAGCACCAACAATTGCATCTTTAACTTTATCATACACAGATTCATGAATAATTAATCTTCTGGTAGATGTACAACGTTGTCCACAAGTTCCAACAGCGCCAAAAACAGCTCCAGGAACTACCACTTTTAAATCGGCAGTTGGTGTGATTATGATTGCATTATTTCCACCCAATTCTAATAAAGATTTTCCAAAACGTTGGGCAACAGTTGCACCTACAATTCTTCCCATTCTTGTAGAACCTGTTGCAGAAACTAATGGAATTCTTGTGTCAGTTGTCATCATTTCTCCCACTTTATAATCTCCATTAATAATACAAGAAATCCCTTCTGGTAAATGATTATCTTTTAAAATTTCAGCAATTATATTCTGACAAGCTATGGTACACAAAGGTGCTTTTTCAGAACCTTTCCAGACACAAACATCTCCACAAATCCACGCTAAAGCTGTGTTCCAAGCCCAAACTGCCACTGGAAAATTAAATGCAGATATAATACCAACAACACCAATTGGGTGCCATTGTTCTCTCATTACATGTCCAGGTCTTTCAGAAGGAATGGTTTGTCCATTTAATTGACGAGATAAACCTACTGCAAAATCGCAGATATCAATCATTTCTTGTACTTCTCCTAAACCTTCTTGGTAACTTTTACCCATTTCATAAGAAACCAGTTTACCAAGGGCTTCTTTTTTATCTCTTAATTTGTTCCCAAACTGACGTACAATTTCGCCTCTTTGTGGGGCAGGAATGTCTCTCCAAGACTTGAAAGCCTTGGTTGCAGCTTCCATCACTTTTTCGTAATCTTCTTTTGTGGTTGTTTTTACTTTTCCTATTAATTTTCCATCAACAGGAGAAAAGGATTCGATAATTTCTCCGTTCGAAAAATTTTTAGAACCAGTAGATGTTCCATTATTTATTTCTTTTACACCTAACTCTTGCAAGGCTTCTTTAATTCCGAAATCTGTCATTTTGCGGTTTCGTTTAAGTTGTTTAAATTCGAAGAACGAATTTACGAATAATTTTACAAACACATAATTTTAACAAAAACAATAATTATTGTTAAATTTTAAACAAAAACAATGAGAAAACTCTATTTAATAATTTTTATATGTTCTATTTTTTGGGGATGTAAAAATCAAACAGAAATAACATCTGTAGATGAAAATAAAGATGTAAAAGTAAACGATTTTGCCATTATTATTCATGGTGGAGCAGGAACTATTTTAAAGAAAAATATGACTGATGAAAGAGAAGCTGCTTACAAAGCAAAATTAGAAGAAGCTATAAAAGTGGGGCATACCATTTTAAAAAATGGAGGTACAAGCCAAGAAGCTGTACTAAAAACTATTCAAGTAATGGAAGAATCTCCTTTATTTAATGCAGGTAAAGGAGCTGTTTTTACACATGAAGAGACCAATGAATTAGACGCTTCTTTTATGGATGGAAAAACACTAAATGCTGGTGCAGTTGCTGGGGTTACCAATGTAAAAAGTCCGATTGAATTAGCTATTAAGGTGATGACAGATTCTGACCATGTAATGCTTTCTGGAAAAGGAGCATCAATTTTTGCAAAGGAAAAAGGATTAGAAATTGTAGACCCAAGTTATTTTTATACAGAAAGACGTTTTAAATCGCTTCAAAGAATAAAAGATAGAGCAAAAACAGAACTAGATCATGATGATAAAAAAGCGGCTTTTTACGATGCCGATATTAAAAATGCAAAATTCGGGACTGTAGGTTGTGTGGCTTTAGATAAAGCAGGAAATATTGCAGCAGGAACATCTACAGGAGGAATGACTAACAAACGTTGGGGAAGAATTGGAGATGCACCCATTATTGGTTCTGGAACGTATGCAAATAACAAAACTTGTGGAGTTTCCTCTACAGGTTGGGGAGAGTATTTTATACGAAGTCAAGTTGCTTATGATATTTCTGCACAAATGGAATATCAACAAAAAACACTAAAAGAAGCTACACAAGATGTTATTCAAAATAAATTAACCAAACTTGGTGGAACAGGTGGTGTTGTTGCTTTAGACAAAAACGGAAACATGTCTTTCGAGTTTAATACAGCAGGAATGTACAGAGCTTCTATGGATGATAAAGGGCAATTAGTAGTAAAAATTTACAAAGAATAGGCTAACCACTCTTCAGGAATTGGTTCTAAATGAAGTTGTATTTTTTCAGATTTTAATTTTCTTTTATACCCTAAACGTGTTATTTTAGGGACAGACAAATTAATATTGTTCTTTTTATTAATAATATCTAAAACCTCATCTATAGATCTTTTGGTACACAATACCAAACTATTCATCATTGCATTAGATTCTATTTTTAAATCGAAAAAATCTGTATAATATTTGGGTTTTCCATCTTGGTAAATTATCCATTCTGTACTTTTTTTATTAGGAATTTCTATGATTTCCTTTTTTCCACTTAAAGTTCTGTAGGTAGTATTGATTAGGGTCATTTTCCTTTCTTTTTTTGTGTATTACAAAGATAAAGATTGTAATGCTAAAAAGACATTAAATATCGTTAAAATGCTTACTCTGCTTAGTTAAATATGTATTTTAAATAGGTAAAAGGGCTAAAATTGATATCTAAAACCTGTGTAAAGCCCAATATTGAAAGGAGAAAATCCATTGGCATTATCGCTAAATGTATTTAACTGTGCTTTAAACATTGGATTTACATGAAAAGTCCATTTTTTTGAAACCAAATAATTAAAATCTACGCCTAAATTACCACTAAAATTAATGTTGTTTATATTCTCTGCTTTTCCAGATTTAGACAGGAATGCAGTATTTAAATTTATACGATTCTTATTTAAAAACAAAGAACTAAAACCAAAAACAAATTGCGTATTTATTTTGGAAGTACTTAAAAAATTATATTTTATTTCTATCGGAATTTCTAAATAACCAATGGTCTGATTTAAGTCGCCATTTAAATTTGATGAATTGACAATAGAATTTTGATCAAAACCTACATTAGAAACTATTTCTTTAAAAGAAAAAGCATCTCCATTATTAAAACGTATTGATGAAGCATTTGAACTCGCATTAGAAACCGCTATTACTTCTTTGTTAACATACGCAATTTCTTGTTGATGGATTCCTGTTTGTATTGTCCATTTTTTATTTATTTGATAAGCTACTTGCACCCCATAAGAAACAGAGTTTTTTCCTTGAGTGGAGTTAGACAAATCACTAGAAATAGGAGATGATTTTGTAAAGGAATTTGAATTTAACACTCCAAAAATTGGTGCTATTGCCCATTTATTTTTTGGAGATTTTGTGATAAGAATGGTATCTTTTTGTTTTAAAAAATCATCTAAATTTACTTTGGCATTTTCTACGCTTTTTTGTTTTTTAGAGATTTCTTTTTTATTGTTATCAGCATTAAAGGTTGCAACTTCTTTTTTAGAAATTTTTTCATCATTTTTAGAAATATTGTTAGCTATAAAATTCTTTTTCATAGCATTTTTTGGGCTAACTAATTTCTTTTTAGAGGTTGTTTTTGGTATTGAGTTTTTATTTTTTTTATTAAAATTTTTCTTTATTTTTTTATCTGCAATTACTGTTTTTTGAAATGATTTTTTATTTTGAATGACACTATCTAAAGCCACTGTTTTTTTGTTTAAAGAATTTTTTGGTTCTTTTGGAGTATTGGTAATTATTACCTCTGGTTTATTGGTATCTAATAGTATTTTATCATCCTTAAAAGGAAAAATTATAAGACCTAAAAGTAACAAAGCTGCAGCACCACTTGTAAACCACCAAATTGGCAGTATTCTGCGTTTTCTCTTTGTTAATTTTGTAGAGATATTGTTCCAAACGAGACTGCTTGGAGTTGCCTCCAAATTTTTTAACTTGTCTTGAAACAGTTTATCTAAATTATCATCACTCATTTATTCGTTTTTTTGTGCAGCTTTTGGATGGTTTTCTAATTTTTCTTTCAAAATTTTTCTGGCTCTAGACAGGTTAGATTTAGATGTTCCTTCAGAAATATTTAATAAAGCTGCAATTTCTTTATGAGAATATTTATCTAATACATGTAAATTAAAAACCAGCCTGTATCTATCTGGAAGTTGTTGTATGAACTCTAGTAAAACATCAATACTAAAATTTGTATTTTCAATAGTACTATCATCATCAACTTCATTTGTAATAGTATTTTCTTTTACAACTTCTAAAGGAGCTCTGTTTCTATATTTTTGCAGGGCTGTGTGTATGGTAATTCGCTTTATCCAACCTTCAAAAGAACCTTTATTGTTGTATTGTTTTATTTTATTAAAAATGGTTAAAAAGCTGTCTTGCAAAGTATCTTCTGCATCTTGGTAATTTTTAGAATATTTTAAACAAAGCGCAAATAACACATCAGCATATAATTGATATAATTCTGATTGAGCAGCCAATTCTTGTTGGCAACACCTTTTTATGAGTTCTTTAAGTTTAATACCTCTAATTTACAGGAACAACTATTTCTTCAAAAATATTTTTGCCATTAGTGTCTTTGCCTTTGTAAAATTTAAATAAGTAATCTTCTTGTTGGGTTGCATTTATAATCATTTTATATTCTCTTTGAATAGGAGCAACATTAGAGCAGGTTTTGTCTAAATCTTTGTATGCATTTACAGCTACAATTCTAGTTGTGTCTTGATATTCGTAATAAATGTTATTAAAAAAATAACAATCTGCAGGTAATGTGTATTTTATAGTAATGGTATCTCTTTTACCAAAAATGAAATTTGTAGGTGTTTTAGCTTCGTCTATAGCAATAAATTCAAACTTATAGTTAGGTAAGTCATTATCATTTAAACATGCAGAAAATAACAGAACACCAAATAAAAAGTAGATAATTTTTTTCATGATTTTTAATAATTTAAAATTACAAATCCGTTTTTACAATCGATACTTTTAGGAGGATTTACAATAGCACAATCAGAAACAATTGCCCATTTTATATTGTATGCTTTTTCTGCAGCTGTATAAGCTTCAACTTTTTCTAAAAAAGCAACAGTATCTATTTTTTTAGAATAAGGGAGGTAACCTTGAGGGCCTCCACAAGCTTTTGCACCAAAAGGAGTAAACAACCAATCTTTAGCATTAGAGCAGGTTACATTGTATGCTAATTCGTAAATTTCATTATACAAATCCATTAATTTACGATGGTCTTTTTCTTGTGCTGTCAATTCTCTTTTAACCACCAATTCATTTTCTGTAACAGATATTATTCTTAAAGCATAATTATTAGGATGACTATTTACAGAAATAGAAACCAATGTGTTTTTTAAATTAAAATTACCTTCTATATTAAAAAATGACAAAGGTGGTGTACCACAAAAACCTGAAGAGCGTTCTATAAAATCGCCATTTTGTTTGAATGAAATTCCATAAGCTTCTTTTGGTAAAGAAGCTCCTCTTTTAAAAGTTGTTGTTTCATCTTTATAAGTAGGATTTATCCAGTTACCAAGGAGTAAATTATCTTTGTCTATAGTTACTTCTTCATTGTTTTCGCAAGCCAAAAGACAAAAACAGGACAAAAAAATAAGGATTATTTTTTTCATGTTATTTATAATTTATTTGAGTGTCCCAACCTTGTAAATTTAAGATAATTTCTGGTTGGTTTTCTTTTAGTTTTTTTATGTTAAACGTAAACTCTTTTTCAAAAATAGCCAAACAAGCTTCTTTATTTTCCAGTAAAATTTTAATATTTCTCTGAATTGGGTTCGATTCTAAAATTTCATTAGCATCTACCAAAGTTGCTGTCCAAGAATTTCCACTACAACCGCTTGCAGAAATAGTTATGGTAAGCAAATCTCCATCAATAGCAGTACTTTTTATGGTATAATTTGTTGTTTTTGTATTCTTGTACATATTATTATTTATAAGCACACATTGGTTGCAAGGTTCTAGACTAATTTCTTTTGATTCTGAGCATCCAATAATCACTAAAAATAAGAGTGTAAGTATTTTTTGTAGTTTCATTTTTAGCATATTTTTAATTTAGTTAATTATTAGGCATTCCTATCTTACCCATAAAACAGATTGAATTTGTTTCTTTTTCAGTTATTAAAAATAAAAAGGGTTTGTTAATAGCAACTTTATTAAGGTTGGAACCAGCAGACGTAGTTGTAAAACCAATATTTGTTACAGCAGCAGCTTCTGTGCCTTTTTCATTTACTTCTATAAATGTTTTTTGCACTACAGATGAAATAACTACAGGTGTATTACTTATGTTGCTAAAATCTGCAGAGGTTGTAAATGCATTACCTAACCCTAAATCTGTTAAGGCATTGTTTAATTTTTTTTGATAAGAAAACTTAAATTTTGGTATTTCTAACTCTATGGGTGTTTTGCTAAAATTTGAATTCCAATTTTGCCAATTTGTTGTGTTTAATAAATTTGAAATTTCTTTAATACTCTTGCCTTCTTTAGGCAATAAAATAGACATTACATATTTATTGTTTTTGTAAGGTAGTTTTACTGCTGTTAAATTAGGATTCTGATAGTATTCTAAATCAGCTTTTAAATACATTGTTTTTACATTTTGAGTACTATTTTCTCCATAAAAAGGAAGTTCTTTAGTATCATTTTCTTTAAAATTATACTTCCAATCACTTTTAAAATAAATCGCATTTATTAAAAACATTACATCGTTATTGCCAATTGAATTGATAATTTTTTGAATTTTCTCATACGTTTTATCAGAAACCCAATTATTAATAATATTTACAGCATTTGCATTAGTAAAATCTAAATTATTAACCTCTGCATTGTAGTAATTTTTATTTGCAGTAATAAAATTCTCTTTTACAGAGAAGGTATTTTTAATCCATATAGAATTTGCAATTTCTAATAAAGAACTATTAGAATTGGTATTTAAATTGCTAATAATTTTTTGGTTAATGGTATTAATTTCTTCAAGTAAAAAAGAAGTATAATTTAATGTATTTTCAAAAGCAATTTTGGTGTTGTTCTTTGTACCATTATAAGCCATACCTAAAGCTAATGAAAGACTTACAGGAGAAATCATATAATTTTCTTTGGTTTCTTCTTCTGCAATTTTATTAAAAATATCAAAAGCAAATTCAGTATTAGCAGCTACAAATTCTTCACCTCTATTAACTGTACTAAAAGGCGTTTTTTCTACTTCATTGTTACTTTTACAAGAAATGATAACAATTATAGATAAAAGTAAGAACAGTATTTTTTTAATTTCCATATAGTATCATTTTGTTTGTTCTTTTTTTATCAAAATCTGGGCACGTGTTTTGACCTGCAATTCCGCCAAAGACACAAATTATTTCTCCTGCGCAATTGTAAACAAGGGTTTGCCCATCTGCAATTTGACTGCAAATGTTTACTTCAAAAACAATTTCGTTATTATAAGTATATTGTATAATACTACTCTTACCAGCACAATCTGTCCTATCTATTGCACTTTTAGCTTCTTTTAAAAAAGCTAAATTTTCTAACGGATTTTCTACATTGCAAACTGTATCTAGCTTTTCTTCGCAAGCAGATAAACAAGTAATTACAAAAAGAAAAAGTATAATTTTTTTTAAAGTCATCATCTATTTTATAAAAATGTATCCAATATCATCTACAGCAACTCCATAATCTATGGTTAAAATACGGTTTTCAAAAGTTATTTTGCCTTTTCTATTATCAACCACTAAAAAAGAATTTCCATTTTCTTCTATAATTTCAAAGTTATAAATCCAGCCTTTACCATTTACAAAATCGGGTTTATTTACATGGGTAAAAATATCTGCAGTATTTACAATGGTTAGCGTTTTTTTATCCATGTTAAAATCCCAAGTAAAAGCACCATAGTCGTAATTTTTAGGTTGGCAACAACCACCTATTTTCTGTTTTACATTCCATTTACCAGCAATTGACGTAATTTCTGAATTATCATTACTTTCACAATTCATCAAAAAAAGTGAAAATAAAAAAACGTAGAAATACTTAAAGTTTGGCTTCATACTTGTTCGTTTTTTTATAAGATGCAAAATTTCTAAAAAGGTTGCGTGTAATAATGTTATTTTTGCAAATTGATATGCAAAATAATATTTTCGACATAAATAATGAACAAGATTTCACAGCAAAAGCGTTAGCGATTTTTAAACATCAGTTTCAAAATAATAAGGTTTATCGCTCTTTTTGTGATTTGTTATACATTCATCCTTCTGATGTTACAAAAGTTGATGAAATTCCTTTTTTGCCTATACAATTTTTTAAGCTTAGAAAAGTACTTTCTTCTTTAGATGAAATACAAGAAACCTTTACGAGTTCTGGAACAACAGTTAGTGTTACAAGCAAACATTTTGTAACAGATATTAAGGTTTATAAAGAAAGTTATTTAAAAGGATTTGAGCATTTTTATGGAAATTTAGAAGCCTATGTAGTATTGGCTTTATTACCCAATTATTTAGAAAGAAAGGGCTCTTCTTTGGTTTTTATGGTGGATGATTTTATTAAAAAAACAAAAAAACTTGAAAGTGGGTTTTATCTTGATAACTTATCAGAATTAGCCAAAAAGTTGGTAGAATTAGATAAAAAAGGGCAAAAAGTGCTTTTAATTGGAGTTTCTTTTGCGTTGTTAGATTTGATTGAAATGCAGAAATTCAACCTGAAAAACACCATAATTATGGAAACTGGTGGCATGAAAGGAAGAAGAAAAGAAATAATTCGTGAAGAATTACATTACATTTTACAAAACGGATTTGGAGTATCTAAAATTCACTCAGAATATGGAATGACAGAGTTATTAAGTCAAGGGTATTCTAAAGGAAATGGTGTTTTTGAAACTCCACCTTGGATGAAAATTCTAACCAGAGATACAGAAGATGCTTTAACCATTTTGCCATCAGGAAAAACAGGTGGAATTAACGTTATTGATTTAGCAAATTACAACTCGTGTTCATTTATTGCTACTCAAGATTTAGGAAAAGTTCACAAAAACGGAACCTTTGAAATTATAGGGCGTTTTGATAATTCTGATATTAGAGGTTGTAATTTAATGGTTTTGTAGAAAAGTAAAGTTTAGGCAAGAGGCAAAAGAATAGAGAAAATAGATGAAAAATGATGAAATTTAAATTGTTAAAAGATTTTAAAGAGTTTGCTGTAAAAGGAAACATGATAGACATTGCTATTGGTGTTATTATTGGTACAGCTTTTAATAAAGTTGTAAATGTGTTGGTAAAAGAGGTTTTAATGCCTCCATTATCTTTTATGACAGATGGCGCAAATTGGGAAAACAGAAAAATTATTTTAAGAGAGGCAATTTTAGTGGATGGTAAAACCAACACAGAAGAAATTGCTATTGGATATGGAAAATTACTAGAAGCTGGTGTCGATTTTTTAGTGATTTCATTTACAGTGTTTATTGTGGTAAAATTGATGAATTCTTTAAAGAAAAAAGCAGAAGATCCAAAAGATGGAAAAGTGGTTACACCCAAAAATATTGAGTTAATGAATAAAACCAACGAACTTCTAGAGAAACAAAATGCTTTTTTACAAAAGGTTTTAGGTGAGAAAAATTAAGAGGCTTCTCTTGTAATTCTCCAAACCTTTCATCGACTATAAAAAAAACTTAAATCGATGAGAACATTTATCACACTATTTTTACTTACTATTTCTACTACTTTTTTTGCACAAGACTATAATTTAAAAAAAGGATTTGTTGCAGAAGGTTATGATGTAGTTGCCTATTTTAATAACAAAGCTGTTAAAGGAGACAAAAAAATTACAACAACTTACGATGGTGTAAAGTTCAAGTTTTCAACCAAAGAAAATTTAGAAACTTTTAAAAAATCGCCTAAAAAATACATTCCAGCTTATGGTGGTTATTGTGCCTATGCAATTGGTGTAAAAGGAGAAAAAGTATCTGTAAACCCAAAAACGTTTGAAATTAGAGATGGTAAATTGTACTTATTTTACAATTCTTGGGGCACAAATACACTAAAACTTTGGCAAAAGGAAGGTGCAGATGAGTTAAAGAAAAAAGCAGATAAAAATTGGGAAAAGATTACCCAAAAAAAGAAGTAAAAATTTAATCTTTAGAATTAAGAAACCTAGAAAATTTTATTTTTGTTGATGTTGTTTTTTCATCATTAATAATAATTTCATCCCTTAATATTATACCTAAAATAGAATCTTTTTTTATTTTATTTTTCTCTTTTACTTCAAATACTATTTTTACTTTATTATATGAAAGTTTAGTACTATTAATATTTTTTATATTAGAATCCTTTTTTAATTTTAAAATAGTATTTGAATCTAACTTAAAATTGGTTAATCTTTTTTCTATACTTTCTTTAAATTCAGGTTTATTAATTAAGAGTTTTTTTAAATCATAAAATTCAATGAATTTTTCTTTTACTATAGAAGAAGTAGAATATTCTTTGACGGAAAAAGTCTCTTCAATCTCTGATTTTTCATTAGAAATAGGACTATTTTTAGCACAAGAAACTAAAATAATAAAGGAAATTAAAAACAATATTTTTCTCATTTTATAATAAATTTTAGTTTAATAATTTTTCCTTTTTTAAATTCTTTAGAAACAATTTTTATCTTTTTTAAGCTTGATGTGGGTATCGTTAATAAATTGACAAACTCGTCTTTATTATATATCTCAACACCAATATTTTTTGAAAATAATTGATAAATAATTGCTTTATTATCTATTAATTTATTGAGTTCTTTTTTACGTTCTTCCCAGTTTTTTAATTTATTATTTGTGTAATAGTTTAGCATTAAAGCATAGTCATCAGTAGCAAGATTTATAACCTGTCCAGAACTGTTTATTTGCCTTCTTATAGTATCTGTTTTATAATAAGATGAAGAAATTACAAATTCAATAAAACTATCTTTTGTAAGGTATGTAAAACATCCATTATCATCAGATTTAAAAAACAGAGGAGATTCATCATTTTTTAAGATTTTAATATCTACTGGAATGGTAATTTTTTCACTTTTATCTTCATCATAAAAACAAAAGTGAAAAGTATTTGTAGTTTTTCTAAACAAGAAAAATAAAACTACAAGAATTAGAATTGATAACAACCAAAAGTATTTTTGATTATTGTTTTTGGTATATTTTTTTTTAAAATCGTTCCAGCTTTTATATCCAATATAAATGCTTAAAATATTTAGCATATCTATTCTTGGTAGTTTTTCTGGGCTATTTTTAAAATAATTGTAAAACCACTTTTCACTTACTCGAGTATTTACTTTAGAAAACAAATCTTCTTGAAAAGAAACAATATCATCTCCAGACCATTTTTTCACATCCTTATTACCACTATTACTTTTAAGGTAAGTTGCAATAATTTGTTTTTTAAAATGGTTGAATAATTTTTCTTCTTGACGATTCAATTTTTAGATTGATTTTATTGCTGTATATAGTTTACAAAAGTTTTACAAAGGTTATACAACACATAATTTTTACATAAAGATAAGTTTGTTGCATAAACCATAAAAATAAAAATCATGAAATTTTATGTAACATCTAAAATGCAATTAAAACTATTCCTAATTTTTTGTTCAATTTTATTCATTTCTTGCCAACAGAATTCTCCTTTACAAGAAGAAAAATCTAACTACAATTCTAATAATAATGTAAAACCTAAAACATTAAACTCAACATCAAAAAGTAGTAGAATTAATTTAAAAATTATTAAAAGTGCTAAAACAAAATATAAAGTTAAGGATGTAAAAAAATCTACTAGTGATATAAAAAAGTTAGCAAATAAATATGGTGGATATATTTCTAATCTTTCATATCAGAACAATTTATATCGGATTGAAAATAACTTTACTGTAAAAATTCCAAAGGATTATTTTGATGTTTTTTTAGATTCAATCCATAACTATACCGAGTTTGTAGATTTTGAAAACATAGTAACTAAAGATGTTACCAAGGATTATTTTGATGCTTCGTCAAGATTAAAAACTAAAGAAGAAGTAAAAAAAAGGTATGAAGAAATTTTAAGAAAAAAAGCAAAAACTGTAGATGATATTTTAAATACTGAAGAAAAATTAAGAATTATTCAAGAAGAAATAGACGCTACAAAAGGAAAATTAAACTTTTTTAAAAATAGAATTTCTTTTAGTTCTATTGAAATTGAATTATATGAAGAGGTTAATTACAAACCAGTACCAAAAACATATAATAAAAGTTTTTTAAGTAAGATAAAAGAAGGTTTTAAAAACGGAAGTAAAATAATTTCTAACACTTTAATAATAGTTATAAATGTTTGGCCAATTTTAATTTTGGTAACTGTTATTTTTCTAATTTACAAGAGAAGAAAAAATAGAAGAAAATGATGTGTTTTTATTTCTCCTCAAACTCAGTTTTCATCACATTATCCCAAAACGTAAAATACAACCCGTAATTATAATTAAATTTAGTATGATGCTTATCATGATGCGTAGCTCCAATAAAAATACGCTGAAACCATTTGCCAAATTTACCTGAAGGATAAATTTCTACTCCAGCATGATTAATGGTTGCAGAAATAGTCATAATCGTTAAAACAGCAATAATAGCATAAAAATGCATTGGCAAAACACAAATAATAATTGGTAAAAAAAGCGCCTGTAAAATAGTTTCTAACGGATGAAAAGAAAACGATGTCCAAACAGAAGTATGAATACTTTTATGATGCACTAAATGCACATATCTATACACTTTTGGGTGATGCATCCATCTATGAGCCCAGTAATAATAAGTGTCTTGTAAGAATAGAAAAAGAAAAATACTTAAAGGCACATACCAAAGTGAGTATGTAGTAATGTCTGCATAAATTAATGTAGCATTAATCGTCCAAAGATAATAACACAAAACCATGAACACAGCAAAAATAACTCCGCTAATGGTAGACCAATAAACTTCTTTGAGTAACTGTTTCCTTTTTAGTTTTTTTTTGCTTAAAAAGCGTCTTTGAAATTTCTTTTTAAAGAGATTGAAAAAGAAAAAATGATAAACTCCAGAAAAAACTAAATAGCGAATAAAAACAAAAAATGCCAATAGAAAAATGGTAACAACAACTGCAAAAAGGTTGCTAAAATCTAATTCTTCTATTGGTGTTATCATTTTTAATCGGTTACATTCAATAAAAAGTAATTCTTTTTACCTCTTTGTAATAATATGTATTTATTAGCAATTAAATCTGCTGCAGAAATCGTAAAATCTTCTTTTACCTTTTCTTTATTAACAGAAATTGCATTTTCTTTTAACGCTCTTCTTGCTTCTCCATTCGATTTTAAAAAGTTGGTTTTGGCAGCCAAAGCACCAATCATATCCAAACCTTTTTCAATATCAGCAGAGGTTACAGAGGCTTGTGGTACACCTTCAAAAACATCTAAAAACGTTTGTTCGTCTAAAGATTTTAAGTCAGAAGCAGTAGATTTCCCGAATAAAATATTAGAAGCTTTTATGGCGTTTTCAAGAGCTTCCTCTCCATGAACTAATACAGTAACTTCTTCACCAATTTTCTTTTGCAACAAACGTAGATGAGGAGTTTCTAAATGTTCTGCAATTAAAGCATCAATGGTTTCTTTGTCTAAAAATGTAAAGATTTTAATATATTTCTCTGCATCCTCATCAGAAGCATTTAACCAATATTGGTAAAATTTATAAGGCGATGTTCTTTTGGCATCTAACCAAACATTTCCACCTTCAGATTTCCCGAATTTAGAACCATCAGATTTTGTAATTAAAGGACAAGTAATTGCATATCCTTTTCCACCACCAATTCTTCTAATTAATTCTGTTCCAGTGGTAATATTTCCCCATTGATCAGAACCTCCCATTTGAATAGAAGCGTTGTTATTTTGAAACAAATGCAAGAAATCATAACCTTGTACCAATTGATAGGTAAACTCTGTAAAAGACATTCCTTCTTTAGATTCTGAACCAATTCTGTTTTTTACAGAATCTTTTGCCATCATATAATTTACAGTGATGTGTTTACCCACATCTCTAATAAATTCTAAGAACGAAAAATCTTTCATCCAATCGTAATTATTCACTAAAACAGCAGCATTATCAGCATCAGAAGTAAAATCTAAAAAGTGACTTAATTGTGCTTTAATAGCTTCTTGATTGTGACGTAATGTTTTTTCATCCAATAAATTACGTTCTGCAGATTTACCAGAAGGATCTCCAATCATACCAGTTGCACCACCAACCAATGCAATGGGTTTGTGTCCACATCTTTGAAAATGAGCCAATAACATAATAGGAACCAAATTACCAATATGTAAAGAATCTGAAGTTGGGTCAAAACCCACATAAGCACTTCGCATACTTTCTAACAAATGTTCTTCTGTTGTTGGCATGCTGTCATGCAACATTCCTCTCCATTTTAATTCCTCAATAAAGTTTTTCATTATTATTTGTATTAAAATTTTAAAAAGCACAATGTCATTTCGACTTTATGGAGAAATCTCAACATTTTGAAAAGAGATTTCTCGATTACGTTTCACTTCACTCGAAATGACAACCAAAAACTTGGTTTTCTAATCCTTTTTTAAAGACGCAAAGATAAACTTATCAATCAAAAAACCATAAATTAGCAGTATGATTTTAGTCACAGGAGGAACAGGTTTAGTTGGCGCACATTTGTTATATCATTTGATAAAAAATGATGAAAAAGTACGTGCTATTTATCGTTCTGAAGAAAAGATAGAAAAAACAAAAAAAGTATTTTCTTTTTATACAGATGATGCTTCTTTGTTTTCTAAAATAGAGTGGTTTAAGGCTGATATTACTGATGTGCCATCTATGATTCCTGCTTTTTTTGATGTTGATAAAGTATATCATTGTGCTGCACTCATTTCCTTTAATCCCAATGATTATAGAGAAATGCGAAAAGTAAATATTCATGGAACTGCAATTATGGTAAACCTTGCTATTGATGCAAAAATTAAAAAATTATGTTTTGTAAGTTCTATTGCTTCTGTAGGAGATTCCTTAAATGGAAATTTAATTACAGAAGAAAACGAATGGAATAAAGAAGCTGATAATAACTGCTATTCAATTACTAAATTTGGGGCAGAAATGGAAATTTGGCGCGCAAGTCAAGAAGGAGTTGAGGTAATTATTGTAAACCCAGGAGTAATTCTAGGAAGTGGTTTTTGGAATTCTGGTTCTGGAAAATTATTTAGTCAAATTTATAACGGATTTAACTATTATACAGAGGGAATTACAGGTTTTGTGGGTGTAAAGGATGTTGTAAAATCTATGATTTTATTAATGAATTCTGATGTTAAAAACGAACGTTTCATTTTAGTTGCCGAAAATAAACCGTTCAAAGAAATTTTCTTTTCTATGGCTGACGCTTTTGGAAAAAAAAGACCATCAATAAAAATTAAGCCTTGGCAAACAGCTCTATTTTGGAGAATTTCTTGGCTTTTATCAAAAATTACAGGAAGAGAACCTTTCATTTCAAAACATTCTGCAAGAAGTGCACATTCTATTTCTAAATATTCATCAGAAAAAATAGAACAAAAAATACATTTTGAGTTCGAAAAAATAGATACTGTAATTGCAAAAACGTGTAAAGAATACCTTAGTTAGCTTCTGGATCTTGAATAGTGTCTAGCACCTCTGTTTTAATTTTAGCTTTTTTTATAGAGTCTCTTCTAATAGAGTCTAGTTTTGTTTTTTGTTTAGTAGCAATTGCTTTTTTACGCTCTATACTGTTTTTAGCATCTTCTACAATTTCTTTATAAACATCAATTTTAGAAGCGTAGTAAAAATTACTATTTTTAAAACGAGCACTGTCTATTTTAAATTTGTTATATACCAAAGGCATATAGTTTAATTGCGTTTCTAAGTTTTTGTTTTTCAAATACTTTGCAGAGTGTGCAATCATTAATTCTTGTATTAAAAGACTCATGGTGTCTTTTGGAATTAAGTCTTTTGGTTTTTCAAAAATGGTGTTACTTGTACAAGAACCCAATAAAATGAAAGCCAATAAGTAAGACAGTTTTTTCATGTTATCTATTAAAAGTCAAACGTTTTCCTTTAATTTTATCATTAAAAACACCATTATCATATATTAAATTTCCATTTACAAATGTTTGTGTAATGGTTGATGAGAATGTAGTGCCTTCAAAAGGAGACCAACCACATTTGTATAAAATATTTTCTTTAGAAACGGTTTGTGGTTTATTGGGATTTATTACAACCAAATCTGCATAATATCCTTCTTTTATAAAACCTCTTTTTTCAATTTGAAATAACTTTGCAGGATTATGACTCATTTTTTCAACCGCTTTTTCTATAGAAATTACGCCTTCTTTTACTTTTTCTAAAATAGCAGTTACTGCATGTTGTACCAAAGGCCCTCCACTTGGTGCTTTTGTGTACACATTATTTTTTTCTTGCAAAGTATGAGGTGCATGGTCTGTTGCTAAAACATCTATTCTATCATCCAGTAAAGCCTTCCATAAACCCTGTCTGTCTTTTTCTGTTTTTACAGCAGGATTCCATTTAATATGCGTTCCTTTTTCTGCATAATCTTTATCATTAAACCATAAATGATGTATACAAACTTCTGCTGTAATTTGTTTTTCTTCTAAAGGTATGTCGTTTCTAAAAAGGTGTGTTTCTTTTTCTGTTGATAAATGAAAAATATGTAATCTAGCACCCGTTTTTTTTGCCAATTCAATTGCTTTTGAAGATGATAAATAACAAGCTTCTTCGCTTCTAATAATTGGATGGTATTTTACAGGAATATCATCTCCATATTTTGCTTTAAACTCTTGCGTATTTTTTTTAATGGTTGCCTCGTCTTCACAATGCACAGAAATAATCATATTTGTTGATGAGAAAATTTTTTCAAGAACTGCTTCATCATCAACCAACATATTTCCTGTAGAAGAGCCTAAGAACAATTTGATACCTGCTACTTTTTTAGGATCTGTTTTTAAAAGTTCGCTCAAATTATCATTGGTGCCTCCAAACATAAAAGAATAATTTGCGTAAGAATTGTTAGCAGCAATTGTAAATTTATCTTCTAGTAATTTTTGTGTAGTAGCTTGTGGCACAGTGTTTGGCATTTCTATAAATGTTGTAATTCCACCAGCTACAGCAGCTCTACTTTCTGTTGCAATATTTGCTTTGTGTGTTAAACCAGGTTCTCTAAAATGTACTTGGTCGTCTATAAAACCAGGAATTAAATAATTACCTTTTGCATCAATTATTTTTGAATTTTCTGGAGGATTAATTTTTGTAGAAATTTCTTTAATGATTTCATTTTCAATTAAAACATCACCTTTAAAAGTTTTGTTTTCATTAACAATTGTAGCGTTTTTTATTAAATAAGTGCTCATTTATTTTATTTTGGCAATCCTTTTAATCTCATTTTTATCACTCCAAATAGCGCTTCAGAAACAATGTTTCCACTCATTTTAGATGCGCCCAAATCTCTATCAGTAAAAACAACAGAGACTTCTTTAATTTTAAATTTATGTTTCCACGTTTTAAATTTCATTTCAATTTGAAAAGCATATCCCACAAATTTTATTTTATCTAAATTTATAGTTTCTAAAACTTTACGTTTCCAGCACACAAAACCAGCAGTAGTATCAAAAACAGGGATTCTAGTTACAAAACGTACGTATTTAGAGGCAAAATAAGAAAGCAATAATCGCTTAATATCCCAATTTACAACATTTACTTGGTTGTTTACATATCTAGAACCTACAGAAACATCTCCTTCATTTTTTGCACATGCATTGTATAGCCTTATTAAATCTTCTGGGTTGTGAGAAAAATCTGCATCCATTTCTATAATATATTCATATTCCCTAGCTAAAGCCCATTTAAAGCCATGAATATATGCAGTACCTAAACCATTTTTTCCAGCTCTTTTTTCAATAAAAAGTTTGTTTGTAAACTCAAGTATTAATTTTTCTACGATTTCTGCAGTTCCATCAGGAGAGTTATCATCAACAACTAAAATATTGAATTCTTTTTTTTGATTGAAAACAGCCCTAATAATAGCTTCTATGTTTTCTTTTTCGTTATAAGTTGGAATAATTACTAAAGTATCAGACATAAAGAAATTTCTATGTGGTAAGGACACAAATATACACTAATAAATTACTAATTTTGCGTTAATATTTTTCAAATTATAAAAGGTGCAAGCATTAGAAAGAGTTTACAACAATAACTATTGGATTACCATTGTTATGGTTTGCTTAATAATTGCTGTGTTTTTTTTAAAAGCCTTAGATGCAAAAAAATTAAAAGGGTATGCTTTTTCTTTATTTTCTAAAAGTTTTATAGAAGATGAAGTGTCAGAAAATACAAGTTATTCTAGTGTTTTTCAGGTTATAATTTCGTTGTTTTCGGCTGTAGTTTTGTCTCTATTGTTTTATAATTTTCTTTCTTTATATGGTAAAAATTTTAATGAAGGTTTTTATACATTTTCTATAGTTTTTGCTTCTGTAATTACATTTTTTCTTGTAAAATGGTTACTAGAATATGTATTAACGTTATTGTTTTTAATAAAAAAACCTATTCGTTTTTACACAGTATCTAAATTTAGTTATTTATATGCAATTTGTTTTTTCTTGTATTTTGGACTTGTAATTGCAGAATATACCAAGATAAAACCGTTATTTTTAGTTTATTTTTCTATTGCGTTATTCGCAATAAGATACTTAATACATATATTTAATAACAAAAAGCTGATTTTTAGTAAGTTGTTTTATTTTATTTTGTATTTTTGCGCCCTTGAAATAGCACCGCTATTAATCTTGTTTAAATTGATGTTTTAAATAAATAAACATAAGCGTATGAAAGTGAAAACGATTTTAGTATCGCAGCCAGAACCTAAGGCAGAGACATCACCTTATTTTGATTTATCTGACAAGCAAAAGGTAAAAATTGATTTTAGACCCTTTATACATGTAGAAGGAATTTCTGTAAAAGAAGTTAGAGGTCAGAAAATTGATTTAAAAAATTTTACAGCAATTATTTTAACGAGTAGAAACGCTGTAGATCACTTTTTTAGAATTGCAGAAGAAATGCGTTTTAAAGTGCCAGATGATATGAAGTATTTCTGTCAGTCTGAAGCTGTGGCTTACTACTTACAAAAATACGTAGTATACAGAAAACGTAAAATTTATGTGGGTAATAGAACTTTTCCAGAATTAACTAAATTAATTAAGAAACATAAAACAGAAAAATTTTTATTACCATCTTCAGATAAATTAAAACCATTAATTCCAGCTGAATTAGATAAGTTGGGTGTAAACTGGAAAAGAGCAGATTTATATAGAACAGTAGTTAGCGATTTGTCTGATTTAGAAAATGTGTTTTATGATGTATTGGTTTTCTTTAGCCCATCTGGAATAGAATCTTTATTAAAGAATTTTCCTAATTTTAAACAAAATAACACTAGAATAGCTGTTTTTGGTAATTCTACTGTAAAAGCTGCAACAGAGGCTGGATTAAAATGCGATATTACTGCACCAACTCCAGAAACACCTTCTATGACAATGGCTTTAGATAAATATATTAAAATAGCCAACAAGAAGTAGAAATCTTGTAAACCATATAATTGATAAAAACCGAGCAGAAATGCTTGGTTTTTTTGTTTTGTAGCAGTTTTTTTGTCATTCCTGTGAAAACAGGAATCCAAACAAAGCTTTAGAAAAAAATAAAAAAGATAGTCAGATAAAACATTCTCATTTTAAAAAAACTATAATTTTTTATAATACAATTATAGATTCTTATTTTCACAAGAATAACAATAAATATATTAATATTCGTGAATTCGTGGCAAATAATTTTAAGCAAACAAAGTAGCAAAAGCCTCTTCTATTTTACCTACTAAAACCAATTTTATAGAATGATTTTTAGAAGAAATCTTATTGTATTTAGAAGCCACAAAAGTTTTGTAACCCAATTTTTCTGCTTCTAAAATTCGTTGATCAATTTTAGAAACGGGTCTAATTTCTCCTGCCAAACCCACTTCTGCAGCAAAACACACATTTGGGTTGATAGCAATATCTTGATTGGAAGATAAAATGGCTGTAACTACTGCCAAATCTATGGCTGGATCATCTACATTGATGCCTCCAGTAATATTTAAAAAAACATCTTTTGCGCCCAACTTAAACCCAGCTCTTTTTTCTAAAACCGCCAATAACATATTCAATCTTTTTAAATTGTAACCTGTTGTAGAACGTTGTGGAGTTCCGTAAACGGCTGTAGAAACGAGTGCCTGTATTTCTATCATTAAAGGACGAATACCTTCTAAGGTTGATGCAATTGCAGTTCCACTTAAATCTGCATCTTTTTTAGAAATTAAAATTTCTGAAGGATTGGATATTTCTCGCAAACCATTTGATAACATTTCATAAATACCCAATTCTGAAGTAGAACCAAATCTGTTTTTCTGACTTCGTAAAATTCTGTATGTGTGATTTCTATCTCCTTCAAATTGCAAAACAACATCTACCATGTGCTCTAAAATTTTAGGGCCAGCAATGTTTCCTTCTTTGTTAATATGACCTATCAACAAAACAGGAGTTGCAGTTTCTTTGGCAAATTTTATCAACTCTGCACTGGTTTCTCTTATTTGAGAAATGCTTCCTGGAGAAGCCTCTATATTGTTTGTGTGTAAAGTTTGTATAGAATCGATTACCAAGACTTCTGGTTCAGTTTCTTCGATATTTTTGAAGATTTGTTGTGTATTGGTTTCCGTTAAAATTAAGCAATTAGAGTTTTCTACGTCCAAACGTTCTGCTCTCATTTTTATTTGAGATTGACTTTCCTCACCAGATACATACAACACTTTCTGGTTGATATTTAAAGCAACTTGTAATAATAAAGTTGATTTTCCAATACCAGGTTCACCACCCAACAATGTTACAGAACCTTTTACTAGACCACCACCTAAAACAGTGTCTAATTCGTTGTTATTGGTAATAACTCTTTCTTCTGGATTTAGCTGAATATCAGCAATTTTTAAAGGTTTATTTACAGTTTGTTTTGCTGTTGTGCTTTGTTTCCAAACTCTTTTTTCTTCTTTTTGGATTACTTCTTCTACAATAGTATTCCACTCTTTACAAGCAACACATTGTCCTACCCACTTTGCATGTTGTGTGCCACAGTTTTGACAGAAAAAGGTTGTTTTGGTTTTTGCCATTTGAAATTAGTTACGAAGTTTGAAAGTAGTAAAGTTACAAAGTTTTTCAAGTTGTAAAGGACAAAGTAAAAATAACTTTTATTTTGGTATTTCCTGTCTCGTATGTAGAATTGCGTGAACGAAAATTATATTATTTTCTATGGTATAATGTATTCCATATTGAAACCTTTTGGTAAATAAAATTCTAAAAGCTTTATATCTTTTTTTGAATCATACCAATCTAAAGCCTCTATAAGTTCTTTTTCAGCTTCGGGTTTAATAATAAGTTTAAATGGCATACTTTTTTGATAAATCTGCTTTTAGTTCATTCCAATTTTTGCCATCGTTAGGATTTTTGATATGATTATCTAATCTTTTGTCTAATCTTTTGTCTAATATTTTTTTATGCTCGTTAGAAAGATTACTTGCAGAGATATTATAAACAGCTTCTACTTCATTTAGAACATTTTCATCTGTTTCTAAAATCCATTTTGCTAATGCTTTTCTTTTTTCTTCTAGAGTCATAAATGTATGATTTGTATCAAAAATACAGATTTTTTAAGAGTCATAAAATTAAAGGTTTGCCAAAAGTTGGCAAGTAATTGCGTTAGCGATTGAAACGACATCCTTTTTGCTTTTTTGCAAAAAGATATAGTGAAAAGCGCGACCTTTAGGGAACGCCCAACTTCTTGATGCAATTTTTTTTAAAAAATTACTCGAAGTTATCTGTTCTTATTATAGATAGGCAATAACAAAAAAGCCAAACCACCAAAAACGACAATCATTGCTGTTTGTGCTGTCCACATAATCCAACCAAAAGCAGTAGCAGGTTCTTCTGCAACCCCAAATAAAGCTAAAGCACCAGCAACAGCAACAGGATACAAACCAATACCACCATTTGTGGCAGCAATTGCAAATCCGCCAGCTATAAATCCAATTAAAATTCCGCCAAAAGGAACTTGTAAACCACTAATTGCTGGAATTGTAGCCCAGAACATAGCCACGTACATTACCCAAATAAAAATAGTATGAAAAATAAAAGCCCATTTATTTTTCATTTTAAAAATACTGGTTACGCCTTCAATTAAACCAGAAACAAAGGTTTTAATTTTTAATAAAAAACCTGATGTTGCTTTTTTAACAAAAGAGGTAAAAATAAAAAAGCCAATAATTAAGGCTACTAAACCTATAATTATTTTAGTTGGGTCGAAATTTTTGGTTAAAAGCTCGTAAATAAAATCAAACTGAACAAAAAGTGTAATTAAAACGATGGTTAACATCATTATTAAATCTGCAATACGTTCTGCTACAATAGTTCCAAATCCTTTTTCAAAAGGTACATTTTCATAATTAGTTAGTACTAATGCTCTAGAAACTTCTCCTGCTCTTGGCAAAGCTAAGTTTACCAAATACCCCACTAAAACTGCTAAAACACTATTTGTAAATTTAGGTTTAAAGCCTAAAGGTTCTAACATAAACTTCCATCTATAGGCTCTTGATAAATGGCTTAGAATTCCAAAAAAAAGTCCTAGAAAAATCCATCCGTAATTTGCTTCTTTAAAATATTCGATTAAAATAGCAACAGATATTTTAGAGATAGAATACCAAACTAAAAAACCTCCCAAAACGAGAGGTAATATAATTTTTAAAGTTTTTTTAATATTCAAAATTAAGTAAGTGTATTGTCTTTTTCGTTAGGAAAGACTAATGATGGTTTAAAGTTTTTAGCTTCTTCAAAGTCCATAAAACCGTAAACAATTAATATTAAAACATCGCCAACAGCAACTCTTCTTGCAGCAGCTCCGTTTAAAGTAATTTCACCACTTTTACGTGGTCCAGGAATGGCATAGGTTTCTAAACGCTCTCCATTATTATTATTTACAATTTGAACGCGTTCGCCTTCTATAATGTTGGCAGCATCCATTAAATCTTCATCAATGGTAATGCTTCCTATATAATTTAAATCTGCACCTGTAACTTTTACACGATGGATTTTAGATTTTACTACTTGTACTAACATGCTGCAAAAATAGGTTTTTTTTGGTTAATTATTTTATAAACGAATGTTATCAATCAATCTAATATTCCCTGCAAAAACTGCAATAAAAGCACGATATTTTTTGTTAGGTTCTTTGTCTTTTATGGTTTCTAATGATTTTTCATCTGCAATTGTAAAATATTCTAATTTTAACAAAGGATGTTTTTTAAATTGATTTTCTACCCATTCTGTTACTACATCTACATTTTCTGTGCCAAATTTTTTACGTACTTTTTTTAATGTTTTATAAATAAAAGGTGCAGCTATTCTATGGTTAGCTGTTAATCTTGCATTTCTAGAGCTCATAGCCAAACCATCTTTTTCTCTAAAAATGGGACAGCCTTTTATTTTAACATTCAAACGATGCTTTCTCACCATTTTTTTAATGATTTGTAATTGTTGAAAGTCTTTTTGACCAAAATATGCTTTGTTTGGTGCTACAATTTCAAAAAGCGTTTTTACAATTGTACCCACACCATCAAAATGACCCTGTCTAAATTTCCCTTCCATTTGATGTTCTAAACCATCAAAATCGAAATTTTTTGAGGAAATATTATCAGCATAAATTTCTTCAACTGATGGTAAAAACAAAACGTCACAAGCAACACTTTTTAGCAGTTTTGTATCATTATCAATTGTTTTAGGGTAATTCACTAAATCTTCTTTTTTATCAAACTGAGTTGGGTTTACAAAAATACTAACCACGACAACATCATTTTTTTTCTTTGCCTTTTTAATAAGAGATAAATGCCCTTGATGCAAAGCACCCATTGTTGGGACAAAACCTATGGTTTTATGTAGCTCTTTTTGGGAGGCTAAATATGATTTTAATTCTTGTTTAGTTGTAAAAATTTTCATCCTTAAAGATTAAGTAAAGTCTGCAAACTTACCATTTTAACACGATATTAGCATAATAATTTGTATTTTTGCGCTTCTCATAAAAAGAGTTTGATTTAATGAAGGACAAGAGAATATTATTTGTTTCATCGGAAGTAGTACCTTACTTACCTGAAACAGAATTATCATCAACCGCCTTTAATGCTGCAAAAAACGCACATTCTAAAGGGGTACAAACAAGAATTTTCATGCCAAGGTTTGGTGTAATTAATGAACGTAGACATCAATTACATGAAGTAATCCGTTTATCTGGAATGAACTTAGTTGTAAACGATATGGACATGCCATTAATTATAAAAGTGGCCTCTATTCCAAAAGAAAGAATGCAGGTTTATTTTATTGATAATGAAGAATATTTTAAAAGGAAAGCCGTTTTTACAGATGAAGACGATAATTTATTTGAAGATAATGACGAACGTGCCATTTTCTTTGCAAAAGGAGTTGTAGAAACTGTAAAAAAATTAAATTGGGCTCCAGATATAATTCATGTTCATGGATGGATGGCCTCTTTACTACCTTTATATATTAAAGAATTTTATAAAGAAGAGCCTTTATTTACGGAAAGTAAAATAGTTACCTCTCTTTATAACAGTGGTTTTGAAGGTGATTTAAATTCTGAATTGGTAGATAAAGTAAAATTTGATTTAGGAAATGATGATAAATTAACAACAATTAAAACACCAAACTATACAAACATATTAAAAAGTGCCATCGAAAATTCTGATGCAATTATTCACGGAAGTGAAACAATTTCTGAAGAGTTAGAGGCTTTTATTATTGAAAAAGAGTTGCCAGTATTAGAACATCAAGAAGAGAACTTAAAGGAAAGTTATTTAAATTTTTATGCCCAATTGTTAGAGGCTAAATAATTGTTATATAGTGAGAAATTTTTTTAGAAGAAGTATAGTTATAGGTTGTTTAATCTTAACATTAGTAGGAGTTATATCATGCGAAAAAGACTTTACAGATATTGGTTCTAGTATAGTAAGTAACACAAAGTTTGATACCAAGGAAATTATTTTAGAGGTTTTAGTAACCCAAAGAGATATAGATGCAATTAGAGGCGATAATATTGCAACAGGTTCTATTGGAGAGTATTGGTTAGGTGTTTATCAAAACGATAAAAAACAATACGAAAAAATAGAAGCTTCTCTTGTAAGTCAGTTAGCCGCTTTTAAAAGTGTAACTTTAACAGATGGAGAAAAAGCTAATGTTACAAAAGTAACCAACACTTTTGATAATGCTTTTTTAAAATTTCCTTACTTAGCCACTAAAGGAAAGAATAAAAAAGTTACCATAAAAATTAATGGTAAGGACAGCACATTTGCTGTACCAACTTATACTTTAGACAACGTATTAGGATCAAGCACTTCTGGTGTAGATTTAAAAGTGTATCAAAATAATACATTTTTAAGTTCTTTAAACTTAGCAGATCCATCTAAACCAAACGTTTATAATACAGATTTCGTTTATGAAAAAGGAGATTTACTAAATGCAGATGCAAATTTTAAATTTATTCCTAATCCTAATGACACGCTTTATATTTATGATCGATTTTTAAAAGATGGTTCTTCTTATAAAGACACTTTAAAATTAACAAATGCAAATCCTTTTTTGGTAATTCCTTTAGACAAAGCAAAGTTGCAGTCGCTCTTTTTTGATAAATTAAATGATACAGAACTTACTTCTCAAGAAGCACTAAACAATTATTTTAGAGGTCTTATTATAGAAGCTACAGGTAACGAAAACGCGTTAGTTCCTTTTCGTTTTTCAAACCCACAACAAGCTTTTTTAAATCCTACTTTAGAAATTAATTACACAGGTACTGTAGAAGATATTGCTACTAATAAAGTTACAGATACTTTAAGAAAAACGGTTTCTGTAAACTTGTCTGGTATACAAAACAGAACTTACAAAATGACACCAGAATCTGTTGGCGTAAACAGTAACCAAGTTGTTATACAAGGAACTGCTGGTAAAATGGCAACTGTTAAAATATTACAAGGATCTCAACTTCAAGACTTAAAAAAGAAAAATTGGCTTATTAACGATGCTACTGTTACCTTTTATATAGATCAAACAAGAGATACAACTGCAATACCAAAAAGACTATTTTTGTATAAAGAAGCACAAGGAAAATCTATTCAGATTAAAGACGCACATTCAGAAGGGTTTTCTGTTTTTTCTGGGGCGTTACAAAAAGACGGAATTAAGAATAATCTTTATAGTTTTAAAATTACAGATTATATCTCTGATGTTTTAGGGCCAAAATCACTAGAGAACAGTGATTTAGTTTTAAAAGCTTATAATGAAACAGACAATCCAGTTGTTAATAATGTTTTAGATACTATTGTTAAAACTTATAATTGGAATCCAAGAGCAGTAACAATATTTAATCAATTTCCTTCTAATGGAACAATTAAAGGAACACGAAAAGCTCAACTAAAAATTTCTTATACAGAAAAAAAATAATCAACTAAAATTTTTGTTATGTGTGGTATTACAGGTTACATAGGGTATAGAGACGCTTACCCAATCGTTATAAATGGTCTTAAAAGATTAGAATATAGGGGTTATGATAGTGCAGGAATAATGATGTATGATGGTAAGGAAATACAATTATCTAAAACCAAAGGAAAAGTTTCAGATTTAGAAGTTATTACAAATAAAGAAGAAGAAAGAAAAAATGGAACTATTGGAATGGGTCATACACGTTGGGCTACACATGGAGTTCCTAATGATACCAACTCTCATCCACATTTTTCAAAATCTGGAAACTTAGTAATTGTACACAATGGAATTATAGAAAATTATGACACGTTAAAGAAAGAATTAATTTCTAGAGGTTATGATTTTAAAAGTGATACAGATACAGAGGTATTAGTAAATTTAATAGAAGAAGTAAAAAAACAAGAAGGCTGTAAATTAGGACAAGCTGTACAATTAGCGTTAAATAATGTGATTGGTGCTTATGCAATATCAGTATTTGATAAAACAAAACCAAACGAAATTGTAGTAGCTCGTTTAGGAAGTCCTATTGCTATTGGTGTTGGTAAAGATAATGCTGAGTTTTTTATTGCCTCAGATGCCTCTCCATTTATCGAGTACACAAAGGATGCTATTTATTTGGAAGATGAAGAAATGGCAATTATTAAATTAGGAAAAGGTATAAAAGTTAGAAGAATTAATGATGATGCATTAGTAGATGCAAATATTCAAGAGCTACAAATGAGCTTAGACCAAATTGAAAAAGGAGGTTATGAGCATTTTATGCTAAAAGAAATTCACGAGCAACCAAAGGCAATTATAGATACTTACAGAGGTAGAATGTTGGCAGATGAAGGTATTATAAAAATGTCTGGTATAGATGAACACATGAACAAGTTCATGAATGCAGAAAGAATTATAATTGTAGCCTGTGGTACTTCTTGGCATGCAGGTTTGGTAGGAGAGTATTTAATAGAAGACATGGTTCGAATACCAGTAGAAGTAGAATACGCATCAGAGTTTAGGTATAGAAACCCAATTATTACTCCAAAAGATATAGTAATTGCAATTTCTCAATCTGGAGAAACTGCAGATACATTAGCAGCAATTAAATTAGCAAAATCTAAAGGGGCTTTTGTTTTTGGTATTTGTAATGTTGTTGGTTCATCTATAGCTAGAGAAACAGATGCAGGTGCTTATACACATGCAGGACCAGAAATAGGTGTAGCATCTACAAAAGCATTTACAACACAAATAACTGTTTTAACTTTAATTGCTTTAAAATTAGCTTCTAAAAAAGGAACATTATCTAAGTCTGCATTAAGAATGTACTTGCAGAAAATGCAATCAATACCTAGTAAAGTAGAAGATCTTTTAAAAATAGATGAGAAAGTTAAAGAAATTGCAGCTGTTTACAAAGATGCAAAAAACTGTCTATATTTAGGTAGAGGTTTTAATTTTCCTGTAGCTTTAGAAGGAGCTTTAAAATTAAAAGAAATTTCTTATATCCATGCAGAAGGATATCCTGCAGCAGAAATGAAGCATGGTCCTATTGCTTTGATTGATGAAAACATGCCAATTTTTGTAATTGCAACAAATAAAGGACATTATGAGAAAGTGGTTAGTAACATTCAAGAAATTAAATCTAGAGCAGGAAAAATTATAGCAATAGTTACAGAAGGAGATATTCAGGTTAAAGAGATTGCAGATCATGTAATTGAAATACCAGAAACAGAAGAAGCTTTAACACCTCTTTTAACAACAATCCCTTTTCAACTATTATCTTATCATATTGCAGTTATGTTAGATAAGAATGTAGACCAACCAAGAAATTTGGCAAAGTCTGTTACAGTAGAGTAATTAGAAAAAAAGAAATATTAAAATCCCAAGTTTTTGCTTGGGATTTTTTATTTAAAAGAATTTTGTAAATTGCTACACAAACACCTATAAAATGAAAGTTACTGCCGAAAAAAATGAAAAAGTCGCTAATATGATTTTTGCATCTATTTACCCTCTTTATTGGAATAGATTGGAAAAAAATGGTAGAACAAAAGAAGAGTATCATCAAGTATTAGAATGGTTTACAGGTTTTGATGAAGATAAATTAAAAACTCTTATCAAAGAAAAAGTAACGTTTAGAACCTTTTTTGAGCAAGCAAATATAAACCCAAATGCACACATGATTAAAGGAGTTGTTTGCGGATACAGAATTGAAGAAATAGCTGATGAATTTGTAGTGTATAAACAATGCAGGCAAATGGAAAAACTCATTGATGAATTAGCAAAAGGTAGAAAAATGGAAAAGATTTTACGTACTTAATAAATTTCTTATATTTGATAGAAAACAAAAAGTTATGAATACAATTTCTTTTGATGAACCTATTAATATTTCTAAAAGTCATTTCAAAACTTGGAAGATTTTCAGTTGTACATTGTTGAAAAACTTCAAAAATCTAATTTGAATGATGCTCACAAAGAAATTTTAGATAAACGTATTTTAGAAGCAAATGAAAATCCTGAAAATTATATTTCTTTAAAAGATTTAAAATCTAGTATTAAAAGAAAGTAATGTTTCAACTTCAAATAAGAGCTTTAGCTCATAATGATATTTAAGAAATAGTTGATTATTATGACACTAAAACATCAAAACTTATAACTGATAGATTTTTAGATAACTTGCATTTTTTAAGAATTTCTAAAAATAAAACCCAAATCTTTTCAATTAAAATACAGAGATACTCGTGTAAGATATATTAAAAATTTTCCTTTTGGTATCCATTATAGAATTAAAAACAATAATATTATCGAGATATTAGCAATATTACACACAAAGAGAAATCCTAATATTTGGAAAAATAGATAGTTTTTTGTTTTTGAAATTACTTAATTATTTACCTTGCATCAAAAAAAGCTAAAATGCTCAATAACCCTGAACTAGAACTTGCCTTTAATTTTATTAATAAAACAGATAGAAATCTGTTTATTACTGGAAAAGCGGGTACAGGAAAAACTACTTTTTTACATCAAATTAAAAACAAATCTTTAAAAAGAATGGTTATTGTAGCTCCAACTGGTGTTGCTGCCATTAATGCAAAAGGAGTTACCATTCATTCATTTTTTCAAATGCCTTTTGGTCCTATTTTACCTAATCAGATAGCAAATACCAATCAACAGCGTAAATTTTCTAAGACAAAAATAGACATCATCAAATCTTTAGATTTAGTAATTATTGATGAAATTTCTATGGTTAGAGCAGATTTGTTAGATGGTATAGACCAAGTAATGAGACGTTATAAAAATAGAAATAAAGTGTTTGGTGGTACACAAGTTTTAATGATTGGAGATTTACAACAATTAGCGCCAGTTGTAAAACCTAACGAATGGAGTTTGCTTAGAAGTTATTATGAAACCATGTACTTTTTTAGTTCTAAAGCGTTTCAAGAAGCAAATATGGTTTCTATAGAATTGAAACATATTTATCGTCAGAAAAACGAAGATTTTATCACCATTTTAAATGAAATACGGAATGATAATTTATCAGAAGCATCTGCAAAAATTTTAAACGAACGTTACAATCCAACATTTTCTCCAAGTAAAGAAGAAGGCTATATCACCTTAACAACACATAACAAGAGAGCCAATTTAATCAACAATTCAGAACTGAATAAAATCAAAAATAAAAGCTATTTTTTTGAAGCTGAAGTTTCTGGTAAATTCAATGAAAACTCATTCCCAAATGACGAAAAGTTAGAATTAAAAGTAGGTGCTCAGGTTATGTTTATTAAAAATGATTCTTCTCCAGAAAAAAGATATTTTAACGGCAAAATAGGAATTGTTACAGACATTTCAAGAGAAAATGTAACTGTACAATGTGCCCATGAAATTGATGAGATTGTTACAGAAAGAGAAGAATGGAACAATATTAATTATTCAATTAACGAGGAAACAAAAGAAATTAAAGAAGATTTGGTAGGCTCTTTTTCTCAAATTCCTTTGCGTTTGGCTTGGGCAATTACCATTCATAAAAGTCAAGGTTTAACTTTTGAAAAAGCCATAATTGATGCAGAAGCCTCTTTTGCTCATGGACAAACCTATGTAGCTTTGAGTAGATGCACTTCTTTAGAAGGTTTGGTTTTAAAAACACCAATTACAAGCAGTGCAATTATTAACGATAAAACAGTTAGTATTTTTAATGAAAGTGTAGAAGAAAATCACCCAGATGAACGTGTTTTAAACGAATCTGAAAAAGAGTTTCAACTCAATTTAATTTCAGAATTGTTTGATTATCAGTCGTTTTTATATCCAACAACTCGTTTAATTGACATTTTTTATAAAAACCAAACAAGTATAAAAGGGGATGTCATAGAGTATTTACAAACCATAAAAAATGATGGTGTTGTTAATTTGATGAAGGTTTCAAACGGATTTAAAAATCAGTTAAATACATTATCACAAGACATGGTTTTGCCAGAAAATAGCTCACAAATTCAAGAACGTTTTACAAAAGGAGTAGATTATTTTTTATCAGAAACCATCAATAAAATTGTGCAACCTTTGTCTAAAATTGAGTTTTCTACAGATAATAAAACTGTGAAAAAAGACTTTTCTAAACAGTTTGATAATCTTCAAGAAAAATTGTCAGAAAAAGTATATGCGCTTAAAAAAATGACAGAAGGTTTTAAGGTTCAAGAATATTTAAAAGTAAGAGCAAATGCAGTTTTACAAAAAACAGCATCTAAAAAGAAGAAAAAATTATCTACTAGAAAAGATCCTTTATTGGCTTTAAAATTAAGAGAATTACGAGACGAAATTCGAATTGCAGAAAATATACCTGCTTTTCAAATTTTTACCCAAGAAACTTTATATGCAATGTGCGATGCCTTACCAAGAACCCCACAAGAACTGTTAAAAGTAAAAGGAATGGGAAAAACAAGAGTTTCTAAATATGGTGATGAAATTCTCGAAGTAATTAATACCTATTGCACAGAAAATGGGATTAATAAATTTAATGAGCAAAAAAAAGAAGACAAAAAACCAACTAAACAAATTACATTCGAGTTGTTTAAATCGGGATTATCTATCAAAGAAATTGCTAAAGAACGCAGTTTAACCTCTGGCACAATTGAGAGTCATTTAGCAAGTTATATTCCTTCTGGAGATGTAGATATTTTGGAATTGATTGATATTAAAAAATACAAAAAAATCATTAAAGCTATAGAAGAAACAGAGTTTAAAAACCTTACAGAACTCAAAGAAAAAGTAGATAAAAGTTTTACTTTTATGGAGTTAAGAATGGTTTTGCTTTCTATGGAAAATTAAATTATATTTTTTGTAAGATTTATAAAAACAAACGTCTAATAAAAAATGATAAGAGACTTCTTATCATTTCTTTTTCATAGCAATTTTCCCACTTCTAATTTTAGGAGTGGGTTTTTTTATTTTTTAAAAATATTATTAGAAAATAAAATAATTTCATAACTTTAAAACATCAATCAAAACCAAAGAATATGAAATTAGGTGCCATGTCCATTAGTTTAGCTGTAAAAGACATTCATAAATCAAAAGCATTTTATGAAACCTTGGGCTTTTCTGTTTTTGCGGGTCAAATAGAAAAGAATTATTTGATTCTAAAAAACGGAAATGCGCTAGTGGGTTTATTTCAAGGAATGTTTGAAAATAATATTCTTACTTTTAATCCTGGCTGGGATGAATCTGCCAATAAATTAGAAGAATTTGATGATGTGAGAGATATACAAAAACATTTAAAAGCAAATCACCTGAAATTAGAAAGAGAAGCAGATGAAGCTACTTCTGGGCCAGCAAGTGTTGTGTTTTTTGATCCAGATGGAAATACGATTTTATTGGATCAGCATGTTTAAGTTCTATTTGTCATTTCGAAATGAGCTTTTTTAAGTGATTGAGAAATCTCTCGTTTTATTTAGATTCCTCATCGTTCATTCTTCACTCTTTTCGGAATGACAATCGTTTATAAAACATCATTATTTAAGAAGTCCCAATTTGGATTAAAATCTGATATGAGTTTGTTTTTCTTTTCTCTTCTCCAACCTTTTAACTCTTTTTCTCTTAAAATTGCTTGATTGATGTCTTCAAAACTCTGATGATACAATAGGTGATAGCAATTATATTTTCCAGCAAACGATTTTTTAGCATTCTGGCTATCAAAATAATGTTGAGATAATCTTTTCTGGATGTTGTTGGTTACTCCAATATATAAGACCGTTTTCTTTTCATTAGTAATTATCTATACAAAATAATTTTTAAACATTTTTAAAAGTAATTAATTTCCACAAAGGAATATCAAAAGCTAGAATGTCATTTCGAAATGAGCTTTTTAAGCGATTGAGAAATCTATAAAATAGATTCCTCCTCATTCTTTGTTAGGAATAATATTCAATTAGAAATTTTATATAAAAACTCTATTACTTCAAATCCTTTAAAACCAACTGTACAGACTTATAACCATTCCATTCGTTTTCATCTAAAGTATAGGCAATATCAAATTCATCTTGCACAAATTCCATTTTATCACCCAAATTAAAACCAATGGCATTGTAAGTTTTTTTATTATCTCCTTGAAAAACACTAAGTTTTAAATGCGTTTTATCTGCTCCAACTTTTTTCCCATAACCATTATCTCTTACACAAGAAGTTTTAAAAACTGGCCTCATATTCTGTGGTCCAAAAGGTGCCATTTGCTGAATGATTCTAAAAAACTTAGGTGTAATTTCTGATAAATCAATCTCAGCATCAATCGAAATTTCTGGCGTTAATAATTCTTTATCAATGGTTTTAGCAACCACTTCTTCAAACTTATTTTTAAAATTCTCGTAATTTTCTGGTAACAATGTTAGCCCAGCAGCATATTTATGTCCACCAAATTGCTCTATAAATTCCTCACATGCTAACAACGCATTATACACATCAAAACCTTTTACAGAACGTGCAGAAGCAGCTAATTTATCACCACTTTTTGTAAATACTAAAGTAGGCCTGTAGTATTTTTCTATCAATCTAGAAGCCACAATACCAATTACTCCTTTATGCCAATTTTCTTGAAAAACAACAGAAGTAAAACGTTCTTCTTCTTTATTATCAATAATTTGAATTAAAGCTTCGTTGGTTATTTTTTTGTCTAAATCTTTTCTGTCAGCATTAAAAATTTCGATAGCAGCTGCAAAATCTATTGCTGATTCAAAATCCATTTCTGTTAAGAGTTCTACAGCGTAATTTCCATGCTTCATTCGTCCAGCAGCATTTATTCTAGGTGAAATTATAAAAACTACATCAGTAATGGTAAGTTCCTTTTTTTTTATTTGATGAATAATGGCTTTGATTCCGTTTCTTGGTTTTTCATTAATCACTTGCAAACCAAAATAAGCTAAAGTTCTATTTTCGCCATTCATAGGAACAATATCTGCAGCAATTGCAGTGGCCACTAAATCTAAATAAGGCATAAAATGTTCTATGTTTTGGTTTCTGGAAACTCCTAAAGCCTGTATCAATTTAAATCCAACTCCACAACCACAAAGTTCATCAAAAGGATAATTACAATCGGTTCTTTTAGGGTTTAAAACAGCAACTGCATCTGGAATTTTATCACCAGGTTTATGATGATCACAAATGATAAAATCGATATTTTTTTCTTTGGCATACATTACTTTTTCAATGGCTTTTATACCACAATCTAAAGCAATAATCAGAGAAAAATCGTTGTCTTGGGCAAAATTGATTCCTAGATAAGAAACACCATAACCTTCTTGATATCTATCAGGAATATAAGTAGCAATATTAGGATGAATTGTTTTTAAATAAGAAGAAACTAGAGATACAGCAGTTGTACCATCTACATCATAATCGCCAAAAATTAAAATATTTTCGTTATTAGCAATTGCTTTTTCAATTCTCTCTACTGCAAGATCCATATCCTTCATTAAAAAAGGATTATGAATATCATTTAAACTTGGACGAAAGTATTTTTTAGCAGCTTCAAAAGTTTCTATATTTCGCTGACAAAGAATTTGTGCAATAGTTTTATCTACTTGAAGTTCTTTGGCTAATTTATGTACTTTTTCTGGTGTAGGTTTTAGAGTCCATCTCATAGCTTTTTTATTTTTAAGGAAGGTACAAAAAAGCAGCTTGAATTTTATAATTCGTGCAAGAAAATTTCTGTTTCTACTTCTGCAAATTGTCTAAACATTTCCATAACTCCACAATATTTAGTCACAGATAAATTCACTGCTTTTTGAATTTTTTCTGGCTGTAATTCGCTATCTGTAAAATGATAATCTACTTTTACTTTATTGTAAAATTTTGGGTGTTCATCTGTTAGTTCTGCAGTTACTTCAATTTTAAAATCGGCAACTTCTGCACGCATTTTTTCTAAAAGAGAAACAACATCTAAACCAGAACAACCTGCCAAAGAAGATAGCATTAGTGCTTTTGGTGCAAAACCAACAACGTCTCCATTATCTTGAGACTTATCAAACATTATCAATTTATGTCCACTAGGATTGTCGGTTTCAAACTGCGATTTTTCTGACCAAGTAGTTGTAACTATATTTTTAACCATAATTTATATTTTTTTTAAAATTGATACCTTAACTTGTACCCTATTACAAAAATAAGAAAACACAAATAAGTAAGTTATTTAAATGAATAAATCTATTCTGCTTAAAAATATTTTTTTTTCAATTTCATTTATTTTGTTTCATTATAGCTTTTGTGCGCAAGTAGACACTGCACCAATAGTTACAGCAGCAGGTAAACAGGCTTTTTGTCCTGAAAAACCTATAAATATAGTTACAGATTTTTCAATTACAGATATAAATGATACTACAATTGGTTCTTTTTTTATCCAAATTTCTTCTGGTTATCAAGTAAATTTTGATGTATTAGAGCTTACAGGAAATCACCCAAATATACGTTCTCAATGGAATAATTCTGAAGGAAAATTGACATTAACTTCTTCAATCACTGGTTCTGAAATGCTTTTAACAGATTTAGAAAATGCTGTAAAAGATGTAGTTTTTAAAACAAACACCATAAATATAATACCTGAAAAAACCTTTTCGCTTACTATAGATAACACAAATTATTTACCCTCTACAGATCATTTTTATGAGTTTGTTTCTGCACCAAGAATTACTTGGACAGCTGCAAAAATTGCTGCAGAAAATAAAACTTTTTATGGTAGAAAAGGATATTTAGCCACATTAATAAGCAAAGATGAAGCTGATTTTGCTGGAAAACAAGCAACTGGTGCAGGTTGGATTGGAGCCAGCGATCAAGAAAAAGAAGGAGAATGGAAATGGGTTACTGGACCAGAAGCTGGGACTGTTTTTTGGAGAGGACAAGTTAGTGGTACAACACCTAATTTTGCTTTTTGGAATAATGGAGAACCCAACGATTTTAAAGGAAATAATCCTGTAGGAGAAGATTATGCCCATATTACAGACCCTTCAATTGGTATGCAAGGAGCTTGGAATGATTTACCCAATGAAGGGGGTACTAATTTATATGTTCCAAAAGGATATATAGTAGAATATGGTGCTCCTGGAGACCCAGTATTAAATATTGCAGCAAGTACAAGTATTTACATACCACAAATAATAACTACAACTGCTGCTACAATTTGTGAATCTGGTACTGCAACTATTTCTGCGACTTCAAATGAAGGAACTATTTTATGGTATGATGATCAAATAAGTGGTAAACTTTTAGCTTCTGGTAATAGTTTTACAACTCCAGTTTTAACAAACAATGCAAAATATTATGCAACAGTTTCTGTTGGAGGTTGTTTAACAAATAAAAGAATAGCTGTAGAAGTTAATGTGACAAAAAAACCAACAATAACAAATTTTACAGAAGATTTAATATGTTCTGGAAGTGCAATTTTAACTGCAACAGCCTCTCAAGGAAGTGTGTATTGGTATGATTCTTTAACAAGTACAACTCCTCTATTTATAGGTGATGCATATCGTACTCAAAATTTAAATAGTACAAAAGAATATTATGTTGAGGCAAATAATGCCAATTGCATATCTAAAGAGAGAACAAAAATAAGAGCAATTGTAGACAATACAACACCAGAATTTGATTTAGAATCTGACAGTTATTTTCTTTGCGATAATTTAGGAACAGTTACTTTAAAAACCAAAAATGCTTTAGGAAATTACAGATATGTTTGGACAAAAGATGGTGCGAATCTTACAGATGAAACAGCTTCTTTAAAAACGGATAAAAAAGGCATTTATACAGTTAAAGCATTTTCTTTAGCAGGTTGTGAATCTTTAGAAAAAACAGTGGTAGTATTAGAATCTGGCAAAGCAACTCTAACAAATAATGATGTTGTAATTATTGATGACTCTATTAATAACTCAATTAGAGTAATAAATAATAATCTTGGAATAGGTAAATATGAATATGCTTTAGATAATGAGTTTGGTGTTTATAAAGAGGAAGGTTTTTTTGATAAAATTCCAGTAGGTGTACATACTTTATTTATCAAAGATAAAAATGGTTGTGGTATAGAAAAGTACGAATTTTCTATTTTAGCCTATCCAAAATACTTTACTCCAAATGGAGATGGAAAAAATGACTTTTGGAAAATTAGTGGTTTTAATAGTAATTCTTATATTAATTCAGATATTTATATTTACAATAGATTTGGAATTATGCTTTATAAAGTAAAACCAAATGATATGGGTTGGGATGGAAAATTTCAAGGAAAAAATTTACCTTCCAATACCTATTGGTTTAAAGCTATTTTAACAGACAAAAACAACAGAAATATAGAAAAAACAGGAAATTTTAGTTTAATAAGAAAATAAAAAAATATGGCATTAGTAACACCTTTAGAAGCAGAACACGATTTAGAAACCAAAAAATTAGCAGAGTTTTTTAATGAAACCTTGGGGTTTTGTCCAAATTCTGTTTTAACAATGCAGCGTAGACCAGCAATATCAAAAGCTTTTATAAACTTAAACAAAGCAGTTATGGCAAATGAAGGCAGAGTAACATCTGCCCTAAAAAGAATGATTGCCTGGGTTTCTAGTAATGCAACAGGATGTAGGTATTGCCAAGCACATGCAATTAGAGCAGCAGAACGTTATGGAGCAGAACAAGAGCAATTAGATAATATCTGGGAATATAAAACACATAAGGCTTTTTCTGATGCAGAAAGAGCAGCTTTAGACTTCTCTTTAGCTGCTTCTATGGTACCTAATGCAGTAGATGAAAAAATTAAAGAAGAGTTATATAAATATTGGGATGAAGGAGAAATTGTAGAAATGTTAGGTGTGATTTCTCTTTTTGGTTATTTAAACAGATGGAACGATTCTATGGGAACAACCCTAGAAGAAGATGCAATTGAGAGTGGAAACCAGTATCTAGGAAAACATGGTTTCGAAGTTGGAAAACATAAGTAGTTTTTTTAAACATAATAGACTATTTTTATAAGATAAATAAAAAAAGTCTTTTCAGAAAACTGAAAAGACTTTAAAATAAAATTTTTAAGGTCCCCCAACCTTTTCAAATTTAATAATCAAAAGTAGTAAAACTAATAAGTTTTACTCTTGCGAAATTTGCAAAACTATTTTTTTGTTTTTGTGAAATTTAAGTATGAAAAAAAGGAGACTAATGAAAAAAAATGAAGAAAAATTATTTGATTATATCAAACAAAAACTTCCAAAAAATATTTCTTTTATAGAAGAAATAGCAGATGTTCTTGACCTTAGTTATGATGCAGCCTACAGAAGAGTAAAAGGAAAAACACCAGTAACTTTATCAGAAGCCTTAAAACTTACTTGTCATTACAACTTTGTTATTTCTGATGTATTCTACAATAACAAAGAAATTATAAGTGTAACTAAAACAGATCAAGTAAATTCTATAGAAGAGTTAAAAAATTATTTTGATTATGCTATAAACGAATTGAAAGCAATTTCTAAAATTAAAAATTCAGATTTAATTTTTGCTGCTAAAGATTTACCTTTTTATTATTCTTCTGGCTTGTTTAGAAAATTTAAAATGTATACATTTTTAAATGTTTTAGCAGATCAATTTAAGTTCGAAAAACTACCTTTTAAATATTTTGATAAAGAAAACATCTTAGTTAAAAAAATTCAGAAATTAGAAAATGAGTATGAAAGTATAACTACAACAGAAATTTGGAGCGAAAATACACTAACCAGTTCTATAAATCAGATTTTATATTTTTTTAAAATTAAATTAGTAAACAAAACAAATGCTTTAGAAATCTGTGACGATTTAAAAAAAGTAGTTAAAAATGTTGAAAAACAATGTGTTACTGAAAAAAGAGGAAAAGGAAACAAAAAATATGAGTTATTTAATAACGAACTTTTAAACTTAAATAACACTGTTTTTTTTAGAGCAGAAAATCAAAAAAAATTATTTATTCCTTTTACAACACTTTCTTATTTTAAGATTTCTGATGAAGATACTTGTATAACTATTGAAAAGTATTTTTTAAAACAATTACAGTTTTCTAAACAATTATCTGGGAATGCAGAAATAGAAAGAACAATTTTTTTTAATTCTCTTTATGAAAGAATTCATCTATTAAAAAAACAAATAGAACTAGGCTAATTTTTATTAATAATTTCTGCAACCCTTATCTGCAATTCAGGAATCACATTTTGCTCAAACCAAGGATTTTTTGTTAGCCAAAAACGATTTCTTGGTGATGGATGTGGAAGTGTAAAATAGGTAGGCAAATACTCAGGATAATTATCTACAGTCTCTGTTAATGTTCTTTTTGCTTTTTCTTTTAAATAGTAATTTTGTGCATACATTCCTATTAAGATAATCAACTTTAAATTTGGCATTTTATCAAATAATTGTTGGTGCCATTTTGGAGCACATTCTTTTCTTGGTGGTTTGTCACCACTTTTCCCTTTTCCAGGATAACAAAATCCCATAGGCATAATAGCAAACTTTTTTACATCATAAAAATCATCATTAGATACATTTAACCATTTTCTCAGTTGTTTTCCACTGGCATCATCCCAAGGAATCCCAGATGCATGCACTTTTGTTCCTGGAGCTTGTCCAATAATTACAATTTTAGAATTTTTATGACCTGTAACCACTGGGTTTGCTCCCAAATCTAAATGAGGTTCGCATACAGTACATTTTTTTATTTCTAAAAGTAAATTTTGCATATTGCAAGATAACTTTATCTTTGTTAAAAAGAAAAAAATGAAAAAATTAGTCTTTATTGTTATACTTTTTACAAACAGTATTTTTTCACAAAATATTACTATTCAAGGAAATCTTGAAAACTGCAATGCAAGGAATATTTATATTAAAAATTTTGAGAATAAAGTTGCTGCTACAAGTAAAATTAATGCAGGAGAGTTTTCTATAACTACAGAGTTAAATAGAGGCTATTATACATTAGTCATAGGCAATAATAGCACAAGTATTTATTTAATTCCAGATGATAATATTGTCGTAACTGCAAATTTAAATGATTTTACAAACACACTAAAATTCTCTGGAAAAGGTGCTAAAAGAAACAATTTTCTAATAAATAAATTAAGGTTAAATATTAAAAGAAAGGAAAATATCGATAATTTTTATGATGAAAATGAAACTGTTTATTTAAAGAATGTTCAAGATTTAATGAAAGAACATCGAATTAACTTATCTGAAGGAAATTTTGATGAGTTTTTTACAAAAGACGAATCTAAAAATTTAGATTACAGCTTTTTACTATCAATTTATAACTTTAAACATTTTCAGAGTTTTTATTTCGAAAGAGAAGTATCACCTTCTAATACCTTTTTAAATATGACTAGAAATATAGATTTTAATGATGTAGATTTATATGAAAGATATCCATATTACAGATATTTAGCGCAATCTAAATGGAAAAAAGATATAGACAATCTTGACTCTTATGTAGAGATGAACACAACTTTTTATAAAATTAAAAGTCAAAGTTTACAAAATGAAGTCTTTATTAGTTTTTTATACAGTATTTCTAAAAATGAAGAAAAGGCAGAATTGTACTATGATTTAATTAGAAATAACACCAGCAATGCAAAACTTTTAAACTTAGCCAAAAAACAATTTAAAGCTGTTTCTAAAACCAAAAAAGGTAGTAAATCTCCATCTTTTGAGTACAAAGATAGCAATGGAAAAGAGGTAAAATTAAAAGATTTAAAAGGGAAATTGGTATATATAGATGTTTGGGCAACTTGGTGTGGGCCTTGTATTACACAAATTCCTGCTCTAAAAAAATTGGAGCACGATTATAAAGATAAAGATGTTGTTTTTGTGAGTATTTCTGTTGATAGAAAAAAAGATTTTAAAAAGTGGCAGTTAATGGTAAAAGAAAAAGAGTTAAAAGGAATTCAATTATTTGCAGACAATTCTTTTGATTCAAAATTTATAAAATCTTTCGGAATTTCAACCATTCCTACTTTTATATTGCTAGACAAAAAAGGACGAATTTTAGAAAGAAGAACTAGCAAACCCTCTACAGATATTATTAGAAAAAAGCTTGACAAGTATTTAAAAGATTAAGTAAATGTTACTTCAATTTTAAAGGTTCACTTTCAAAAACCAAACCATCAAAACCAGTTTTCATAAAGTTCCTTATATTTTGATGAGAAGTTCCATTCTCATCTTCTAAAACAGATGTATAATGTTCGCCAAAACAAAATAAAGTTGCTGACTTTGTTAAGTTTAGCAGTTTAGCAAACGCAAATAGTTTGCAAGAACCTGAGTTTTCTCCAGCTTTGTTTTTAAGTTTTCCGTTTGTAAAAGAAGTTGGTGTAAAGTTATAAAGGTCTTCAATTACTTGCATTGTTTCTGCAAATGTAATTGTTGTTGGGTTTGAATTTAGTTTGGTTTTGAATTCTTGAATTATCATGAACCTTTTATAAATGATGAAACTTGATTAACGCAAAAATAGTCTTTTTGTTATTCCGAACGAAGTATGAGGAGGAATCTTAAAACATTATCCTAATTTGATTTCGAGATTTCTCAATCGCAAAAAAGCTCATTTCGAAATGACATTTTGATTTTTTAAAAAAACATTTCCAAATATTACCATAAATTTTAAATAATAAATAAACGTTTAATAGTTTAGCTAAAAGCAGTTGTTATTTCTATCCTATTTTAAAACAAAGTTATTTAGAACCTTTGTTATAATAATAATTGCTTAAAATTCCCCATGTCCTAAAATTTAAGAAAATACTTTAGCAAAATAAAATTAGAAAATATGGAGACTAGATATAAATATTTAATTTTTGGTGTGGTAACAATTGTTTATAAAATAATAGATGTAATAGCAAAAAATAAGAGAATTTCAAAACTTGAAAAATTAGATGATTCTAAAATAGAATCAATTGGTAAATATGAAGGGAAATCTAAATCAAACTTTTCAATTTTCACCCTTTGGAAAAATAAAATTGATGAAACGTAAAATGGCTACGATTTATTTTCAGGTTCAGGAGGGTTTTATAAAGTTCTCGACTGCGCTCGAACAGACATTGTTACATTTTAAAATTAATCAATTATTACATTAATCATTTCTTCCCTTCAACAATAACAACAATTTCTCCTTTTGGTGGTTTTGCAGTGTAGTGAGTCAATACTTCTGTGGCAGTTCCTCTAATGGTTTCTTCAAACATTTTTGTGAGTTCTCTGGAAACGGAAACTCTTCTTTCTGCGCCAAAATATTCTACAAAATGACCTAACGTTTTTACCAATTTATGAGGAGATTCGTAAAAAATCATTGTTCTTGTTTCTTCTGCTAACAACAAAAAACGAGTTTGTCTTCCTTTTTTAACTGGAAGAAACCCTTCAAAAACAAATTTGTCATTGGGTAAACCAGAATTTACCAAAGCAGGTACAAAAGCAGTTGCTCCTGGTAAACAATCTACTTTTATATTATGTTCTACACAAGCTCTTGTGAGCAAAAAACCAGGGTCTGAAATTGCAGGAGTTCCAGCATCAGAAATTACAGCACACGTTTCTCCACTTTTAATTCTGTTTACAATTCCTTCAACAGACTTATGCTCATTATGCATGTGATGACTGTGCATTTGTGTAGCAATTTCAAAATGTTTTAAGAGTTTTCCACTGGTACGTGTGTCTTCTGCTAAAATAAAATCGACTTCTTTTAGAATTCTAATCGCTCTAAAAGTCATGTCTTCTAAATTACCTATTGGAGTTGGAACTAAATATAGCTTGCTCATAATTTTTTAATGTGAGAAGTTTTCGTTACTTTTTTAAATAGACTCATATTCTTCTACAGTAATATCTGCTTTTACATCACCTGTATGTTTTGTAGTAAGTGGCTCAAACAACAAAATATGAACTTCTTCTTTGGCAACTGGTTTGTGCTCAACTCCTTTTGGTACAATGTAAAATTCACCTTCATTTATGGTAATGATTTCATCATGCAAATGCATTTCTAAAACACCTTTTTTAACCATAAAAAGTTCGTCTTCATTATCGTGTTTATGAAAAACAAATTCTCCTTTAATCTTTGCCAATAGAATTTGTTGTCCATTTAACTCACCAATTTTTTTAGGTGACCAATGGTCTTGAAACAAATCAAATTTTTCTTGAATATTAATTACGCTCATACCTCAAATTTACGAAGAAATTCTAGTTATAATTCAATTTATAAAACTATTCATAATTCTTTTAATTTGATTAATTTTGCAGCACTTTAAAAGTAGATGCTGAAACATGTTCAGCATAATAAATTTAAAATTTATATGTACAGAAGTCATTCTTGTGGTGAGTTAAGAGCATCACACATCAATACAGAAGTAACCTTAGCTGGTTGGGTTCAGAAATCGCGTGATAAAGGATTTATGATTTGGGTAGATTTGCGAGACAGATATGGAATTACGCAATTAATGTTTGATGAAGAGCGTACACCAAAAGAAATGATGGAAAAAGCAAAATCTTTAGGTAGAGAATTTGTGATACAAGTTACAGGAACTGTCATTGAACGTGAGTCGAAAAACAGTAAAATGCCAACAGGAAATATAGAAGTTTTGGTTTCGAAATTAGAAATTTTGAATGCTTCTGTTACTCCACCTTTTACTATTGAAGATGAAACTGATGGTGGAGAAGACATCAGAATGAAGTACAGATACTTGGACATTCGTAGAAATCCTGTAAAAGACAGTTTAATTTTTCGTCATAAAGTTTCGATGGAAGTCAGAAAATACTTGTCTGACCAAGAATTTATAGAAGTTGAAACTCCGTATTTAATTAAATCTACTCCAGAAGGCGCAAGAGATTTTGTGGTACCAAGTAGAATGAATGAAGGTCAGTTTTATGCCTTACCACAATCGCCACAAACATTCAAACAATTGTTGATGGTTGGTGGAATGGACAAATATTTTCAGATTGTAAAATGTTTTAGAGACGAAGATTTACGTGCAGACAGACAACCAGAATTTACGCAAATTGACTGTGAAATGGCGTTTGTAGAACAGGAAGATATTTTAAATATTTTCGAAGGATTGACACGTCATTTACTAAAAGAAGTAAATAATGTTGAGGTAGAGAAATTTCCAAGAATGTTGTATGATGATGCCATGCGTTTGTATGGAAATGACAAACCAGATATTCGTTTTGGGATGGAATTTGCAGAATTAAATGAAGTAACACAACACAAAGATTTTGGGGTTTTTAACAATGCAGAATTAGTGGTTGGAATTGCAGTTCCTGGAGGAAACTCATACACAAGAAAAGAGATAGACAATATCATTAAATGGGTAAAAAGGCCACAAGTAGGTGCTTTAGGAATGATTTATTGTCGTGTAAACGAAGATGGAACATTCAAATCTTCTGTAGATAAATTTTACGACCAAGAAGATTTGGCAAAATGGGCAGAAGTTACAGGCGCAAAACCTGGAGATTTAGTTTGTATTTTATCAGGAGAAACAAATAAAGTAAGAGCGCAATTGTCTGCTTTACGTATGCACTTAGCAGAAGAGTTAGGTTTACGTAAACCAAATGAATTTGCACCTCTTTGGGTAATAGATTTTCCATTGTTAGAATTAGATGAAGAAACTGGGCATTATCATGCAATGCATCATCCTTTTACATCACCAAAACCTGGGCAAATGGAATTGTTAGACACCAACCCAGGAGCTGTAAAAGCAAATGCGTATGATTTGGTTTTAAACGGAAATGAAATTGGTGGAGGTTCTATAAGAATTCATGATAAACAAATGCAAGCAACTATGTTAAAGCATTTAGGTTTTTCTGAAGAAGATGCCAAAGCACAATTTGGTTTCTTAATGGATGCTTTTGAGTATGGAGCACCACCTCATGGAGGTTTGGCTTTTGGTTTGGATAGATTAGTAGCCATTTTAGGAGGTCAAGAAACCATTCGTGATTTTATTGCGTTTCCAAAAAACAATGCTGGTAGAGATGTTATGATTGATGCTCCAGCGTTTATAGATGATGAACAATTAAAAGAATTGAGCTTGAAATTAGATATTCAAGAATAAAATTAAAATCCCGCCAAAAGCGGGATTTTTTGTTAGTATTTTTCTTAATAAGTCTATTAAAAAGTCGTTTTTTTGTTTACTTTTTTTGTAATTTAGAGGATTAAAAAATTTGTTTTGGATATCAAAAATTTTATAAAAAAATTAGGCTTTCTTCCCAAAGAAAATACTTCGAAAATATTTTATAAAAAATATAATGAATATCCTATTGAAATAGATTTTGAGAAAAATCAATTTAATTTTGGTGGTAAAATAACTTTTGGAGATTCTAACAAAACAATACAAAATATTGTTAAACCAGAAGACTGGGTTGTTTTAGAATGTATAGATAGACTTTTAGAAAAAGGGTATAAACCAAAAGATATTGTTTTAGAAAAGGTATACCCTTCAGGTCGTGGACATTCTGGACGTTTAGATATTTTAGTTAAAAAAGAAAGAAAAGCTTTTTTAATGATTGAATGTAAAACCTTTGGCAAAGAGTATAAGAAAGAACTTCTAAATATTCATAAAAAAGGAGGACAGCTTTTTGCTTATTTTCAAAACGATACAAATGCAGAATATTTAGTTTTATACACATCAACTTTATTAGAAGCTAAAATTATTTTTAAAAATGAGATTATAAAAATTGAAGATAATTATAGAACTGCTGGTAATGTTGAAGATGTTTTTGTTAGGTGGAATAAAGTTACCCACCAAAATGGAATTTTTGAAAACTGGGTAGAACCTTATCACTTTCAAAATAAATTATTAACAAAAAATGAACTAAAACCATTAAATCAAGAAGACAGTGGTTTTATTTTTCACGAATTTTTATCCATTCTAAGAAAACATTCCGTTTCTGATAAACCGAACGCGTTTAATAAAATTTTCAATTTATTTTTAGCAAAAATTTATGATGAGAAGAAAAGACCTAATGATGAATTAGATTTTCAATGGAGAGAAAAAACCGATACAGCTGTTGATTTTCAGATTAGATTGATAAACCTTTATAAAGAAGGTATGAAAGCCTTTTTAGAAAAAGAAGTTGCAGGAATTAATGATGATGATTTTCAGTTTTTTCCACCAGAAAAAATAGCAGCTCAAAAGAAAAAATGGTTAATGTTTAACAACGTCTTTGCAATTAAAGAAGTTATAGACAATGAATCTTTTGATGATAATCAAAGAGTTTTAAAAGAAGTTGTAGAGCTTTTACATAAATATCAAATAAGATATCCAAGAAGACAACAACATTTAAGCGATTTTTTTGAGCGTTTGTTAACCACAGGTTTAAAACAAGAAGTTGGGCAATATTTTACACCTCCACCCATTACAAAGTTTATTATAAAATCTTTACCAGTTGAAAAAGAAATAAAAAAAGCATTAGACAATCCCATAGCAGAATTACCAGCAGTAATTGATTACGCAGTTGGTAGTGGGCATTTTATAACAGAAATGTTAGAAGAATATCAAACAGTTATAGATAGTTTAGAAACAAAAGATTTTTATCCAGAAGTTGTAAAAAAAGTTAAAACTTGGGTTGAAGACAAATACAATTGGGCATCTAAATATGTTTATGGTGTAGATAAAGATTACAGATTGGTAAAAGTAGCCAAAGTTGGTTGTTATTTTTATGGAGATGGTTTAGCACAAATAATTCACGGAGATGGTTTAGACAATTTTGCAACATCAAAAAACTACAGAGGTTTATTAAAACAAAAAGAAAATAAACCAGATAATGGAAAATTTTCTTTTGTAATTTCAAATCCACCTTATTCTGTGTCTTCTTTTAAAGCAGATTTAAAAAACACCAATGCTGAGAATGATTTTGAACTGTACAAATACTTAACTGATAGAAGCTCAGAAATAGAATGTTTGTTTATAGAACGTACTAAACAACTTTTAAAAGAAGGAGGTCTTGCAAGTTTAGTGTTGCCAAGCTCTATTTTAAGTAATTCAGGTATTTATGCAAAAGCTAGAGAAATTATTTTAAAAGATTTTAATATTGTAGCTATTACAGAGTTAGGTTCTGGTACGTTCATGGCAACAGGTACAAATACAGTAGTATTATTTTTAAAACGAAGAAAAACTTCTTTTGCTACAGATATTAAAGAGAAAGTAAATACAGCTTTTTTAAATGCTAAAGATGTTACTGTAAACAGTGTAGAAACTCCAATTACAAAATATATAAACCATACTTGGGAAAATATTTCTTTTGAAGATTATAAAACGCTTTTAAAAAATGAGCCAAACGAGGCTATAAAACAACACGTTATTTATAAAGAATACCAAAAGAAAATAAAAAGTAAAAACGAAACCGATAAAAGCAATAAAATTTTACAATTAGAAAAAGAAAAATGCTTTTATTTTATACTAGGTTTTAACCAAAAAGTAGTTTTAGTAAAAACAGGCAATAAAAAAGAGGAAAAACAATTTTTAGGTTATGAGTTTTCTAATAGAAGAGGTTCTGAAGGCATGCACCCCATACAAAGAGGTAAAAGTATAGACGATTGCACACGTTTATTTGCAAATAAAGACAACCCAGAAAAAGCAAATTATTATATTAAAAAAGCATTTACAGAAAACAACTTTAATTTAGAAATACCAGAAAGCTTACAAAAAAATATTTCTTATCAAAACTTAAATGATTTATTAACTTTCGATAGAGCAGATTTTGATAAAAGTATTTCGCTTTCTGTTAAAAAAAAAGTCAAAAGTAAATGGAAGCTTTTAAAACTGGGGGATATTTGTGATGTACGTGATGGAACACATGAAAGTCCACAATATGTTACAGAAGGATTTCCTCTTATTACTTCAAAGAATTTAATTAATGGATCTATTGATTTTTCTAATGTAAATAAGATTTCTAAAAAAGATTTTGATGATATAAATAGACGGTCTCTTGTTGAAAAAGGAGACATTTTATATGCTATGATTGGGACAATTGGCTTTCCTACAATAGTTACAACAGATGATAAATTTGCAATAAAGAATGTTGCATTATTTAAGTTTGATAAAACAGGTCGATTAAATAATACATATTTAAAAGAAGTTTTAAAATTTCATATCGTTAAAAGTCAAGTCGATTATGAGAGCAAAGGAAGTAATCGAAAGTTTGTTTCTTTAACTATCTTAAGAAATTTAAAAATTCCACTACCACCAAAAGAAATTCAAGAAAAAATAGTTTCTGAAATAGAAGATTTAGAAGGAATAGAAAATTTTAGTATTCAAAAAATTGAAACTTTAAAAAGTGAAATAATTTATTTGTTTGAAAACTCTTTACCAGATAATAATGAGATTTTAAGATTAAGCAATTCAGATATTTTTGAAGTTTCTATTGGAAAAAGATTGTTAAAAAGAGAAATTTTAGAAGAAGGAGAAGTACAAGTTTTTAGTGCCAATGTATTTGAACCTTTTGGGTATGTAAATAAATATCTGATAAAAGATTTTTCTAAACCATCAATTCTTTGGGGTATTGATGGAGATTGGATGGTAAATTATATAAAAGAAAATGTACCTTTTTACCCAACAGATCATTGTGGTGTTTTAAGAATAAAAGATAACACCAAAGTAAATGAACGTTTTATAACTTATTTTTTAAGAAAAGAAGGTTTTAAACAAGAGTTTTCGAGAACTAAAAGAGCTTCAATTGGTAAAATACAAGGAATTAAATTATCACTCCCAACAATAAAAGAACAAGAAAAAATAGTTTCAGAAATAGAAAAAATAGAAAGTAAAATTGCTGTTTTAGAAAAAGAAATTACAGCTATTCCAAAACAAAAAGAAGCTATTTTAAAAAAATATTTATAACAAAAAATCCCGCTTTTGGCGGGATTTTTTGTTAATAGTTATCTAACCTCAAAAGTAATAGGTATGCTATAACTTACACCAACAGCCATTCCTCTTTGTTTACCAGGTGTCATTTTTGGCAAAGCACTAATAATATTGCTTACTTCTTTTTCTAAAACTGGGTGAGGTCCTCTTGTTTTAACATTTACCACTTTTCCTTTATTATTAATAGTAAAAACAACATATAATCTTTTTTTACCAGGATTTAAACCTAACTTTTCAGCCAAGCCAATATCAAATTTTTTACCAAAAAATTCGGTAACTTTTTTTGTAAAACATGCCTTTAATTTGTTGTTATCTCCTGTACATCCTGGATATACAGGAACGTTTTCTATTAAAATAAAAGGAATATCTTCTACGACTTCTTCTACCTCTTCAATTTCAACAATATCATTAGTATCTACTACTACACCTTCATTTTCATCGGTTTCTGTAGATTCTATTAATGTTTCTTCAACCTTTAAATCGTCTTCTACTACCTTTATTTTTTCTACAATAGGAGGAGGCGTTTTTTGTGGAGGTGGTTTTATTTCTTCAATTTGAATAATAGGAATATCTTCTTTCATATCATCTGTCATATTAACTTGTCCTAAACCTTTTAAATCATTTTTTTCAAAAGTTTTATGTTCTATTAACATATATATAACAAACAAAGAGAGTGCCAACCCTATTTGCATAAAAATTTTACTGTAATTTTCTAACTGTAATCTCGGATATTTTTTAGTTTCCATCTTCTAACCCTTTTAAGTTCATAAAAATTGGCTATCAATAGATAGTCATAAAATAAAATGAAGAGAAATAAGGGCTCTCATCAAGTTTATTTCTTGATATAAAAGTAGTAAGTAAATGAGAATTAAAATATGATTTTCATCATACTTTATCATGCACTTTGGTATGGTTATTATTGTTCCAAAGTGTTAGTATATCTGTTGCTACACTTGCTCCACTGCCAGCAGCAATAGCAAATTGACTTCGCAAACCAGCAATGGTTCCACAACAATACAACCCTTCTTTTATAAGATAATTGTTATTTTTAAGCTGAACTCTATCTTTATCAGGATTGGCTTTTTGATGTGGCTCTAAAAAATCTTCCAAGCCTCTTATAGTAAAAGGCTTCGAATAATTTAATGCTAGAATTACAATTTTAGAAAAGTATTCATTTTTATTGGTAACAACTTTAAAACCGTTTGTACCATTAGTTACAGAAAGTACTTTTTCATTTTCTATTTGATGTACTTCAGGATATAAAGATGTCAACTGTTTTTTTCCATCAGTTAAAATATCTTTGCCAAGTGTTTTTGGCGATAAACCCAATACATTATTAAATAATGCATTTTGTAAATGAGAGGTTCTTTGATGCATAATTACTCCAACCTTTTTATTTGAGGCAAAAGGTTTGATTAAAGCAGAACCTAAAACTAAGGCACACTGCATACCAGAAACGCCACCACCAATAATTAGACAATCGAAATTCATATTAAACAAATAGCTCTTTGATATTTGTAGCAAATAACTTTACAGAAATTGCTAATAGTATAACACCAAAAACTTTTCTAATAATTTGTATTCCATTAGGTCCTAAAATACGTTCTATTTTAGAAGATGTTTTTAAAACAATGTAAAGAAAAATTACATTTAAAATAACAGCTATTATAATATTTTCTATATGAAACTCTGCTCGTAAAGAAAGTAAAGTTGTTAAACTTCCAGGACCTGCAATTAAAGGAAAAGCTAATGGAAAAACAGAAGCAGTAATTGCATTTATATCTCCATCGTCTTTATAAAGTGTAATGCCAAGAATCATTTCTAAAGCAATAAAAAACAAAATAAAAGAACCAGCAACAGCAAAAGAATTTACATCTATACCAATTAAACTTAACAAACTTTGTCCTAAAAAAAGAAAAAGAATCATAATAAAACCAGCAATTATAGATGCTTTTCCAGATTGTATATGACCTGCTTTTTTTCTTAAATCTATAATAATAGGGATGTTTCCAATAATATCTATTACTGCAAATAACACCATAAAAGCAGTAAAAATTTCTTTAAAAATAAAATTCATAGTACATTTAATTTTTTGCAAAATTAGTTAACTAATTTTATGAAAACAGAAAAAAAATGAAAAATATTCGCTTATTTTTGCGATATGTTTCAACTAGGAAAAACCATTGTATCAGAAGATATAATCGAAAAAGATTTTGTTTGCAATTTGTCTGCTTGTAAAGGTGCTTGCTGTGTAGATGGTGAGGCTGGTGCACCATTAGACAAAGAAGAAACAAAAATATTAGAAGAAATTTATCCGAAGGTAAAACCTTTTTTACGCAAAGAAGGAATTGAAGTTATAGAAAAAGAAGGCACTTGGGTAACAAGTGAGTGGGACGAATTGGAAACACCTTTAATTAACGGAAAAGATTGTGCTTACGTAATTTTTGACGAAAAAAACACAGCTCTTTGTGGTATAGAAGAAGCTTATAATTCTGGAGCAATAGATTGGAAAAAACCAGTTTCTTGTCATTTATATCCAGTAAGAGTAAAAGATTATAGAGAGTTTGCTGCTGTAAATTATCATAAATGGGAAATTTGTGATGATGCTTGTTCTCTTGGAAAAGAATTACAAGTACCTATTTACAAGTTTGTAAAACAAGCGTTAATTAGAAAGTTTGGAGAAGATTGGTATGTAGAGCTAGAAAAAGTGGCAGAAAAGCACTTGGGTTGATTTTTTTAGGCTTTTTTTCTTTTAAAAAACCAACCTAAAAAAATGAGAAAGACTGTAGCTGCTAACACATATAAATATACAGAAGTATTACTAGTAACTACTGGTGTATTACTTCCATAAACTACAAAACCAGCCCAGAAATAGGGTGCAGAAAGTTTATTATCAATATTTTTGTTTCTAAAAGTTAGTTTAGCATTTTTTAAAGCTGCTGATTTTGTTTGTCCTGCTTTTAGGTTTTTATAAAAAAGAACCATAATTTCTTCTGTAGAAGCATCTGGAACTTGCCACAAACTAACCACTGTTGCAGGAACTCCAGCAAACGTAAAAGCTCTTTGAAAAGATTCTAAACTACCATTTTTTTCTTTACCAGTTCCAGTATTACAAGCACTTAAAATAGCTAATTCTGCATGCAAACTTAACCCATATAATTCTTCTAAATACAAATGATCTTCTTCGTTTTCTAAGTTAGTGCTAAATAATAAGCGACTCAGTTCTGGGTAATCTTTATTTACTTCTGCGTGCATTGCCAAATGTAAAATTTTACCTTTCGTAGCAGTTTTAATAAATTCTGATTTTGTTAAACTTTCGTCATTAAAAAGCTTAGAAGGAAATAGTTTGCTAATACTTTTAGCCTCATTACTTGCGCCTTTTAGTAAAGATGGTTTATTTCTTACATTAGACTCATTTATTATATTAGAATAACGAGGTGAATAAATATGAATATTTTCTGACGCTTTATATTTATTAGGTTTGTAGTTTACAAATCCTAAATTAGAGGTGTAGCTAAAATCATAAAGTTCTGTGGCAAATTTTCCTTTGACCTGTAAAATTTCAAAAGGAAGTTTAAATAAAACTCCATCTGGATTTATAATTAAATGTGTTGTTTTCGGATTTAATTCTGGTATTAAAAGGTTTCCTAATTCAGTTCCTATATTAGAATTGGCTTTTCTTTTTTCTGTTTTGTAGATAAATTCACTTAATTTTTGTTTTTCTTTATAAGACCATGGAATTAAATGAGTTTTAAAACTAGTTTTAGAAATTTGATAAATAGCAATTTCATCTTCTAATAAAATGTACTTTAAAATTTCATCTTTATAAGTCAACTCTTTTTGTAGTTTTTCTATAGAAAATTCAAAATTACTTAGTAATTCTAATTGAGGAAATTGTTTTTTCTTATAAGATTCGTGTATTTGAATAAGTCTTTGAATAGAGTCTTTTTTTGATACGTTGTTTGTAATTTTTGCTTTACTTAAAAGAGCAGCCAAAGTTATATTTCGTGCTTTAACAGAATCTAATTTTGGTAATATATTGGTATAACGACTTTCGTAAAATTTTTTCCAAGCCAATTGATTTTTAAAAATTTCGAACTTATTTAAAATTGTTTTTTGTGGAAAAGAACGATCTATATAACCCGTTTTTCTCGAATTTAAAATGCCTTTAATAATTTTACGAAGTTGTTGGTTTTGTTTTTTGTTAAAATTGATGTTTAGATAACTATTTTCAAATTGCTGTAATGCCAAATAATAAAGCTTACCTATTTGTTTTTGAACAATAGTATCTTTAGGATAATAATTATGCAGCTCTTCATTTATTCTTAGCAACAACTGTGAATGGTTGTAGCTTTTGCTGGGTTTAAAATTACGATAATTGGTATGTAAAGTATCTTTTCCTTGATGAATTTTTTGAATCGATTTATCAAAATAGAATAAAGCACTATCCTTTTGGTTTTTCTTTGCTTTTATCAACGCTTTTTGGGCATAAAAAAAAGGGAGCCTACCATCTGTTTTAGAAATACCATGAAACAAATTGGTCATAGTGCTATCGGCTTTTTCTAATAAATTACCTTTTGTATAGGCTTTTGCAATGTTGTATTTAATAGCCCAAAGTGTACCTGGGTATTTTTTGTTTTGGACTAAATTATGAGATTTCAATAAATATTTTAAACCTAATTGTATGTCTTTTTTTGTTGTTAAAGAATCGTGTTTGTAAGAAACAAACCAATCTCCAACATGATTTAATGCTGTGCTATAATAAATACGTTCTTCTTTATGAAAATCTGGTTTTTGATGCATTTTCTCTAAATCATTCATTGTATTTATCATCGATAAACTATCATTAGATTTTTTAGATAAATTCCAAAGCATGTATATTTTTCTGTACTTTAAAATAACCCCCATTCTGTGGTTATTTCCATTAAGTTTCCAAGTGTTTTTATCGATTTCGATTTTATTTTTTGCGTAAACATCCTCTGCTAAACGTATATAATGTCTGGCTTTTTCAAAATTACCATAATAAGCGTTTTCTGTAGATAATAAAAGATAAGCTCCCATTAATCCACCAGGGTTTGGATTGGGTAGTTTTTCTAATAATTTAAGCGATTTTAAAATGCTTTTATAGCTTTTCATAACAGCTCCTAGTTCACTTTCTAAATATGCTTTTGTGTTATATAGTGCAGCTTTTAGACTATCTCCAGTTTGTGTATTTGGACAGTATGCTATTCCTTTATTTAATGAAGATAAATTTTTAATATTCTTCTTTTTTTTATGTAAAGCTCTATATTTATATAGATATAGTTTAGCAAAAAGCAAACTATCTTTGGCGTTTTTTGCTTGTAAATACTCTAATGTTTTCTCAGATAAAGAAATAACGCTATCTATTTTTTTTAAATGATAGAGATTTTCTAATTGTTTAATGATGTTATTTGATTTTTCTGACTGAGCAAATGACAATGAGATAGAATTGAACACTAAATGAATGAATAGAAAACAGAAAAGTATTTTTGATTTTAAGTTCATTTCATTTTTATTTACGTCAAAGAAAAAAAGACTAATTCAATGATTTGATTAGCTCATTAACTGCTGAATTTTTAAAGGTTCTTTTATTTTTAAGCTGCTGCAAGTATTTTAATGCAGCATCAGTATCATTTAATTTTATAGATATCAAAGCCAAATACCAAAGGCTTTCTGTTTGCCATTGTTCGTTTTTAGTAACTTGAGAAAATAAGGTTTTTGCTTTTTTAAACTCTTTTAATTGTAAGTACGAATTTGCTTTGTAAAAAGTGATTGTTTCAACATCAATAGTATCTAAAGCTGTTAATTGATTAAAACCTTCAATAGCTTTTTTATATGCTCCTTGCTCATAAAAACTAAAAACTTTTGCTTTTTTACTTAAGTTTATTTGATCTCTAACAATAGGTTCTATGACATTTTCGTAAGGAGCATAGTATTTACTGTATAACTCGTCATTAGAAAGAGATTGGTTGCCAAAAATAAAATACCCAGACAAACCAATTATGGTTATTATAGCAGCTGCAATTCGCCAATTAAATTTCTTTTTAGAAGTATTCAAAGACTTTTCTATAGCACGTAAATATGCTTTCTGATGCTTTCTTTCTTCAGCTGTAATTGCCTTTTTTAGATGTTTATCAAACTCTTTATCTTCCATGAGTTAGTTGTTAATCTTTTCTTTTAATTGTTTAATACACCTCGATTTCTGACTTTTTACCACATTTTTATCTTTGTAATTTAATTTATCAGAAATTTCATCAATGGTAAAACCTCTGTAGTAAAATAGCCTTAAAACTTCTTTACACTTTTTACCAAGAGAAGCAAAACCTTTTTGAAGCAAAAGCTCTAACCTATTAGGCTTTTCTTCAAAAAAACCTTCTGCAATACTTTTGTAATTATAATCTTCTTTTTCTAAGGGAAAATCTGCAACTTTTTTATGGTTTTTTCTTGCTTTTTCAAACAAGATATATTTGCCAATGCCAAACAAATAGGTTTTAACAGAACAGTTTAAGCAGTCTATTTCTCCTTTCGTAGCTTTTTCTGATAAAGCTATAATTGCATCTTGATAAGCATCAACAATATCATTTTCTGAAACTTTAAACTTCCGAGCAAAGTTGATAAAAGAATCTCTATTTTCTATGTAAACCATTTTAAGCGCTTCTCTATCAGATTTTTTTAAAAGTAAGATAAGTTGTTGTTCGCTCATTAATGTTTTTAATAGTAAAAGGTTAACAAAAATTAAAAATAAATAAAAAAACGTTAACCTTTTGGTTTTAGAATCATTAAAGAAAAAATACTTTAAAGATGTCTCTAAAAACTAACCACAAAACATTCTTAGCATTTCTTGTTTTATCAATATGTTTTACGAATACTTCTAATGCTCAATTTTGGAAAAAGCTAAAGAAAAAAGTGCAACAAAAAGGCGAAAATAAAATAGACAAAGAAGCTGATAAAGTAATTGACAGCACTTTAAATGGCAAGAAAAAAGAAAAATCCATACCTAAAAAGGTAGATAGAAAGAAGGATTATGGAGATTTTTCAATTTCTCACACCACTAAATTTGGTAGTGTTTCTATAGATGAATTAGGAAGAACAAAAATTAGTAAAGAAGGAAATAGTTTTCAAATATCTGGTTCTTGGTGGTCTCACAGTGCAGATATTCATGATGGATACGTATTGGTTTTAAAAAACGGAATAAGTGTAGAAGAAATTAACAAAAAAGGAACATTTTTAATTCCTTCTGAAGCTACTTTAAAACTAAGTTATGACCCTTTATTACCTAACAAAGTAAAATCTAAAAATGGTTTTGTAAGAGCAGTAACTAAAGATTATCAAACATATTCGCTAACCAAAGGAGAGGTAACTATTAACATTCAAAAAAACAAAAAAGTTGATTTTAGTTTTAATGGAGAAGCAGAAATAGTTACAGCTGTTGTAGAAAACCAAGATGGGAGTTATACCAAAACCAAAGCAAACACAATGGTTTTAGGAAATTTTACAACTATAGAACCAGAGTTTTTAATAACTAAAACTGTAAGAGATAAAAAGAAATCTCAAAACAATACAGCTATAACAGAAAGTGATAAAAATTTCTTGAAAAAGAAATTATCACCAACCGTAAACATACCAAGTTCTTTTTCTTTTAACAAAAGTATTGAGGTAGAAATTACAGATAACAGAGGAGAAAAATACCCCATGGAATTTCTTCTAGGTAACTATCCAGATATTTATGGAATATCTGTAGCTTCTAAAGAAATGCAAGGTCAAGGAAATGTTACAATGGTAATGACACCAAAATCATCAACGGCTTTTATGGATGTTGCAGGTATGAAAGTGAAGAGAAGTACTTCTTTAAAGCAAATGGGAAATCAATATAATATGAATGATAAATTACTTGATGGAGCAGATTTTGAATACAAAAAAACAGGAAAAACAAAAACCATTTTAGGATATAACTGCGAAGAATACAAAGTAGATTATAATTACACCAATGCAAAAGGCTCTGCAAGTTTTTGGGTTTCTAAAGAATTTCCAATACAAAATATTGAAATGCCTTTATTGGGTATGAAATTAAACAACCCTTATTTACAAGGTTTTGTTTTAGAATTAAACTCTAAACACGATGGTCAGAATTGGGTAATTCAAGTAAAAAAAGTATCTGATAAAAATGTAAACATTAATACATCAGAGTATAAAAAAATGGGATTTTAAAAAATAAAAATTATGAAAACAAGAATACTTTTAATAGTTACTTTTATTATTGTTGTAGCAAATTTAAGTGCTCAAAATGCTACTTTTGGTTGGGTTAAGCAAATAGATAATGCAAATCAACCATATTTAGCAACAGATAATAATGGAAATACATTTTATGCTACAAAAATTAATAACTTAGTTTTTTTAGCCAAATATGCCACAAATGGAGACCTTGTTTGGTTCAAAAATTTTGTAAGAAATAATACTACAGATGGATATTTATCTTTAAAAGACATTGATGTTGATGCTGATGGAAATATATATTTAGCAGGTTATTATTCAGGTGGTTCTGTTGATTTAAATCCTAGTGCAAATGAAAACTATTTACCTGCACCTACAGGTAAGAATAATACTTTTATAGTAAAGTTAAATGCTAATGGAGATTATGTTTGGGCAAAATCAATAGGTTCAATTACATCTTCTAGAGACGTAGAAGCAAATTCTCTTGCAATTGATAGTAATAGTAATGTGTTGCTAACAGGTTACTTTGAAGATGTTGTTGATTTTAATCCTGGAGCAGGAGAAGAACTTATAACTGCAAAAGGGGGATTACATAGAAGAGATATGTATATCGTAAAATTAGATAATTTGGGTAATTATCAATGGGTAAGAACCATAGGCAAAACAAACGAAAATTGTGATGGACATATAGTAAATACAGATGCAAATAACAACGTATATGTATTAGGTAATTTTAAAGGAAATATAGACTTTGATCATAGCTCAAATACTACTTTATTAAGAGCAAGTATTACAAACGCTTATATTATGAAATACAAGCCTAATGGAGATTTTGATTGGGCAAAAAATTTAGAACTTACAGAAAATGGAGATTATGAATATGCCAAAACTGATGCGCAGGGTAATACCTATATTATAAATAATTTTGGAGGCTCATTTGATTTTGATACTAGTGATACTGGGGTTTCTAGTATTACTTCTAGAGGAGATGATGATGTAGTTACTTATAAATATGACTCTGATGGGAATTTTGTTTGGGCCAATCAAATTGGAGGAAATGGAAGAGATAGAGCATATGGAATTGCAGTAAATCAACAAGGTATTTATCTTACAGGTTTTTTTAATAGCACTATAGATCTCGACTCAAATCAAACTGGAGAGGAATTAACGTCTAATGGAGGAGATGATATTTTTGTAGTACAGTTAGATGTTAATGGTAATTTTTTTAGTGCAACACAAGTAGGTAATTTTGGAAGAGATTTTGGAGAGTCTATTTCAATAGATACTAATGGTGGCGTATATTCAGCAGGAGAATTTACTGGGCAAACCACAGATTTGGATCCAACATCAGGCTCAACTATTTTAAATTCTTTAAATGGAAGACATTATATTCAAAAGTTACAATTTCCTGTTCCAAATGATAATAATAATCCTTACACAACAATCCCAGACCAAAATTTTGAACAATATCTAATAGATAATAATATAGATTCTGAAGGAATTTTAGATGGAAAAGTATTAACTACAGATGTAGAAACTATAGAAACCATTGATGTAAGTAACAAAAGCATTGCAAATCTTTCAGGAATTGAAGCTTTTAGAGACCTTAAAAAACTATTAGCAAGAAACAATACACTTACGCAAATAGATTTAAGTAATAACCTTTTATTAAAAGAATTGTTTATAGAAGGCAATCAATTAACCACAATAAACCTATCTAACAACACAAAACTAAAAAGTATTAATATTAGTGGTAATCAGTTTACTACTATAGATGTAAGTACTTTAGCAGAACTGGAAGGATTTACATTTAATGAGAACCAAATTACAGCTTTAAACTTAGAAAACAATACAAAGTTAAATGCTCTTTATGGCTATAATAATAAAATAACAAGTCTAGATTTAAGTAAAAATACTGCATTAGTATTTTTAGATATTGATGATAATAATTTATCTACCGTAAATTTAAAAAATGGCAATAACAGTATTGTAACAGTATTTAGTGTTACTGGAAATCCAAATTTAACTTGTGTAGAAGTTGATAATGTTTCGCATTTTACCAATGGCATAACAAATGTAACTGTAGATACACAAACTAAATTTTATACCAATTGTCCCTCAACCACAGCAATACCAGATGCAAATTTTGAGGCATATTTAGAGTCTATAAACGTTGGAAATGGAGTTGTAGGAGATGGTTTAGTGTTAACAGAACTAATACAAAGCATTACAGATTTAGATATAGCATCTAAAAATATTGCAGACATTACAGGAATTCAAGATTTTTCTGCATTAATAAATTTGAATGCAAAAAATAATAGTATCAATCAATTAGACATAAGTAAAAACGTGCTTTTAGAAACTATTAATTTAGAGAATAATAAGTTATCAAATGTCGATTTTTCAAAGAATTTTAAACTAAAAAACATAAATATTGGAAATAATCAAATTAATACTATTGATGTTTATTTTTTAACAGAATTAGAATCTTTACAATGTTATAAAAACCAGATATCAACAATAAATTTGCTATCTAACAAAAAATTAAAATCATTTGTAGCAAATGAAAATCAATTGCAAATTGTAGATATTAGAGCAAACTCCAATTTAATCTGGTTAGATGTAGATGACAATGATTTAAAAAGTTTAACTGTTAAAAACACAAACAATTCAAACTTTATAACATTTAGTGCAACAGGTAACCCAAATTTAACGTGTATAGAAGTAGATAATGTAAGTTTTAGTGAAACCAATTGGACAGAAAAAGATGCAACAGCCACTTTTTCTGGAGATTGTGCACCAGCAAACGATGATTGTTCTTTTGCAATACCTTTAGTAATTGGGCAAGAAACACCTGGAGACATTAATAGTGGTAACTTTACCAATGCAACAGATTGTGTAGCAAGTACAATTATTGCAGATGTTTGGTTTTCTATAACAGTACCAGAAACAGGAGAATTTAGTATAGAAGGTTCTGGTTTTGGAGGGCTTTTAAAATTTGCTATTTACGAGTCTTGTACAAGTGCATCAGCAATTAGTTGTGGTTTAAACCTTTCCTTAACAAACCAAACACCAGGCACTGTTTATTACTTAAAAGTTTGGATGGAAGCTACCTCTAACAAAAACAGTACTACAAACACAGCTTCAGGTACATTTACTTTAACAGCAAGCGAAACCAGTGTGTTGTCTGCAGAAAATGTAGAAACAACAAGTAGCATTTTAAAATTATATCCTAATCCAGCATCAACATCTGTAGAAATAGCTACCAATAATTTGCCAATTTCATCTGTAGAAATTTACAATACTATTGGTAAAAAAGTTGTAGAGGAAAAATTGAATTCTACCAAAAACACTATAGATATTTCTAAATTATCATCTGGTATGTATATTGTAAAAGCAGTAATTGATAATAAAATAGTACAGAAAAAACTAATTGTAAACTAAAATAGACTGCTGTGTATTTTGATAAAATTTCTGTCAATTCGAGAGAGTTTTACGATTGAATAAAAAAAAATGAAAAAACAGAGGTTTTTAGAACAAAGGTATTTTTAAAATTACTTTTGTACCTAAAGACTTTTGTTTTTCGTTTTGTAAATCTTCATAAATAATTTCAAAATCATTTTTTAGGTTTTTTACAAAATTAGAAAGCCTGTCTTTGGTTAAATTGATACCAATAGATTTTCTGCTGATAGATTTTTCTGATTTTATTTTAGCAGAAGCTACTCTACCAATACCATTATCTTCTATAGAAATTTCTACAAAGTTTTTGTTTTTTTGCTGTATAAAAAGAAGTATTTTTTTGTCTTTTTTCTTAGAAGAGAGTCCATGCCAAAGTGCATTTTCTAAAAAGGGTTGCAACACTAATGGAGGCACTTTTATGGCATTCAGACTCATGTTTTCATCAACTTTTATAGTAAAATCTATTTCATTAGAAAAACGAATATTTTCTATGGTCATATACAAATCCATTGTTTCCAATTCTTCTTGTAAACTTACTTCTCTAGAGTTAGAGGCTTCTAAAATTTTTCTAATTAATTTAGAAAACTTGTTTAAATAATGAGCAGCGTTTTTGGGTTCGTTATTTATAATGTAAAGTTTAATTGAGTTTAAGGCATTAAAAATAAAATGAGGATTCATTTGACTTAACAAACTGGTCAGTTTTAATTCGTTGATTTGATTTTCGTACTTCGCCTCAATTTCTGCAAGTTTATAATCTTCTACTTTTTCTGAGAGTTGCTCATTTAGTTGATCTTTTAACTTTTCGTTTTTTTGATATTCAGATATCAACAGTTTATTGTAATCATCTCTTTCTTGTCTGTATATGTGATATTTATATCCTAAACCAATAGAAATTACAAACGCTTCTAAGCAAACTCCCATCATAAAATTATTGATGGGTCTTAAATACCCAAAAAGATAAATTTCTTTAACAGAAAAATAGAGAGAAATCAGAGAAAATCCTAAAAAGAAAATTAAGCCAAAGACAAAAAAAGTATTTAGCTTGTCTTTAAAATTATATATGATGTATAAGAAAAAGCTAACCACTACCAAAGAAACAGGCATGTAAACATACATAAAGAAATAAGAAAAATAAGCCCCTTTAAAAAATAATAAATCAATAAAATAAATAATTGTGCAAACTATAAAAGTTATAAGTATGTAGCTTTTTATCTTCTTTTCTAAACGTTTACTTTTCTGTTTTAAATTTAAAAAATAGATAGAAAACCACGTATATAATAACCAATAATACACCTGAATAATCCAATTTGCAGCATTAAAAAAACCTTGAAATTGATTACTTAAATAATTAGAAAATACGTTAGGTGTTTTGGGGATAAAGTAAACCAAGACTAAAAATAAATACCCAGCATAAATTGCAAAACTTTTATCTTTTGTAAAAAAATAAACACTACAATGATACACTATTAAAATAGCAAGCATTCCTTGTAAATGCGTAGGAAAATCTTCAAAGAATAGTTGCATGTTTTTAAGTTGTAGGTATTTTTAAGGCAACTTTGGTACCTATAGAATTTTGGTTTTCGTCTTCTAAATCATTAAAATTAAGGCTAAAAGGATTTTTAAAGTCTTTTATAAAGTTTTGTAGTCGTTCCTTGGTTAATTCTATACCAATAGATTTTCTATTAATTAGTTTTCCAGACTTTATTTTTGCGGAGGCTTTCCTACCAATTCCATTATCTGTAATATCTATTTGAATAAAATCTTTAGAAGGTTTAAACACAGAAACCACAATTTTTTTATCTCCTTTTTTAGAGGATAACCCATGCCAAAGTGCGTTTTCTAAAAAAGGTTGCAATACTAATGGAGGCACTTTTATAGATGATAAATCCAAAAGATCATCAACCTTAAACTCGTAATTAATTTCGTTAGAAAAACGAATATTTTCTATATTCATATACAAATTCATCGTTTCTAATTCTTCTGCTAAGGTTACTTCTTTTACAGCAGAAGATTCTAAAATTTTACGGACCAGTTTAGAAAATTTATTTAGGTAATGAACCGCGTTTTTCTGCTCGTTATTTATAATATAGTGTTTTATAGAATTTAGTGCATTAAAAATAAAATGAGGATTCATTTGAGTTCTTAAAACATCTTGTTCTAATGTTAAAATTCTTTTTTGGTTTTCTAGCAAACGTTGTCTATACAAAAAATATAAAACTGCTAACAAAAGCATTAAACTAACCAGAACAATAATCCAAATATTTCTACTTTCTACTAATTGTAATTGTGCAATTTCATTTTGTTTAGCCAAACTTTTTATTTGGTTGTTTTGGCGTTCGCTATCATATTTAATAATTAAATCATTAACATATTGTATGGTTCTTTCGCTAGAAATTTTACTTTCAAACTCATCAGAAAGTTTATAATATTCTAAAGCTTTTTTATAATCTTTTTTATTTTGATATAATTCTGATAAGTGACTATATGCATAAGATAATGATGAAGAAAGGTTGTATTTTTTTGCGATTTCAAATCCTTGGGTTAAGTTTTTTTCTGCTTCTGTAAATAATCCTAATTTAGATTGTGCCCAGCCTAAATTTAGATACTCGTTAGATAAATATTTTTTGTTTCCTAGTTTTTTAGCAGCGACTATATTTACTTTAATAAGCGCTATTGCTTTTTTAGGTTTATCTTGTTTTATATAAATACTGGCAATACTACTATTGCATATAATTTTACCAAAAACATTATTAATTTTATTGTTTATGTCTAAAGATTTTTGAAAATAGTTTAAAGCCTCATCTCTTTTACCTTGAGCTTCTTTTGCATATCCAATATTTTGATAATTAATAGCTAAACCTAATTCGTTATTTATACTTCTTTCTATTTCTTGAGATTCTTTAAAGCGTTCTATAGCTAAATCATACTGTTTTAATAACAAATAAATATTACCCATACTGTTTAAAGAAACAGCAATACTTCTTCGCAAACCTAAACTTGGGTTTTCTACTGTTTCTGCCAGTGTTAGTGCTTCATGGTTGTAATCTAAAGCAGTTCTATTGGCATCAATTTTCCTGTAATCTACACCCAACATATTTAAACTAAATACTCTAAACTCTATGCTATTGGCTCTTTTTGCAGTTTCTAAAGCATTTTTATGAGTTGCAATTGCTTTTTGATATAAAGAGTAGTTTCTGTATTGAATACCTAAAAGATTTTCTACATAAGTTTTACCATCTAAATAGTTTTTTTCTTCAAATAATACTACCAACTTTTTTAATTTAATAGTATCTCTTCTAAAAGGTCTTAGGTAAGAATTAATGCTTTTATAAGTAATAGGTTTTGCTACTAAAATGCTATCTATTTGAGTATTAAAATCAACTTTTTTCTTTTGTCCGTTTATAAAAAAGGAACAGCTAAAAAACAATACTATAGTAAGTAATCTTAACATATAAAGTTGGTGTTAGAATTTTTCTAAAAACTCTGATTTTCTTTGTCTAGACACAGGTATTTTTATATTGTTTTCTAAAACTACATAGCCATCTGCTTTTAAAAATTCTTTTATTTTATCTAAGTTTATAATATAAGAATTATGAATTCTAAAAAAGTGATCTTTAGGTAATAACTGGTCTATGTCTTTTAATTTTTTAGTAACAACTATTTTTTTATGATCTGCTAAAAATAAGGTAGAATAATTGCCATCTGAAGCTACGTAAAAAATATCTTTAGGTTCTAAAAACACTAATTTACCATCTGTGTTTATGGTTATTTTTTTATGATTAAGTTTTTTATTAAATTTTAGCAGCATATCTTCAAACTTATCTGCATTAAAACCTTTGGTGTTGTGTTTTTTTATTTTTTCTATAGTTTCTGCTAAATCATCAGAATCTATTGGCTTTAGCAAATAGTCTATGGCTTCTTTTTTTAATGCAGTAATAGCATATTCATTATAAGCAGTGGTAATTACAACTGCAAAATCTTTTTTGTCTAGTTTTTCTAAAAATTGAAAACCATCCATTGTAGGCATTTCTATATCTAAAAAAAGGCAATCTATCTCAGAAGATTTTAGATAAGAAATAGCTTTTTCAGGTTCTGTAAAGGTTGCAATAACCTCTATTTCGTCTTTAAAGTTAGACAACTCCCAAGATAAACCTTTTATGGCTTTCGGTTCATCATCTATAATTACGGCTTTAATCATAAAAGTCAATTTTCTCAAAGTTAAAACATATTTCTATGATTGCTTTTAAAGATGTATAAAAAGTAAACTTTTTAATTACAAATGGTTGTTTTTTACCTATAAATGGTAAAAATATACCCAAATTATTAAGAATACCATTTATACAAAAAACAATACAAACTGTACAAATACAGGTAAAACATGTTTTTAAAACAAACATCTTTGCCCAAAACAACGCGCAAAATCTTTTTAATTATGAAATCTTTAAAATTACTTTTAGCACTATTTCTTTTTACAGGAAGTAGCCTTTCTACAAATGCTCAGTTTTGGAAAAAAATTCAAAAAAAAATAGAAAAGAAAGTTGAGCAAAAAGTAGAGGAGAAAATAGACAAAGAATCAGATAAGTTAATAGATAGTACTTTAAATGGTAAAAGAAAACATAAGAATATAAATCAATCAACAAAAACTCCAAATTTTACTACTGGTAATGGAGTTTTAGAACTATATGATCATGGTTATGAATATGTGACTGAAGATTTTGCCATTTCTGTATATGGTAAATTTACGACAGAGAATTTATCGAGTTCTGTAAAAACCTATAATCAAGATAAAATTATTAAACCAGTAGATGCTTATCCTCCAGGTTACGCTTTAATTTACAATAAAGGCGGGTTTTTAAATCCGAAAGGTGGTAAAATTACAATACATCATGCAGATGCTAAGAAAATTGTTTTTTCTGTGGATGGTTTTTGGAATGATTTAGACAATAATAATAAAGTTGTTTCTGGTTCTTTTGTTAGTATGAATGTGACAGCTGTAAATGATAAAAGAAAATTAAACAATTCTAAAAACAAGGTTTCTAAATCTAAGAAATCTAATATATCAAACACAAAAAATACACCAAACTATTCCACTTCATCAACAGAAGTTGCTATTCCAGACACGTTTAAATTTAATTCTAGTATAGAAGTAGAAATTACTACAGAAGATGGTGCCAAAGCAGCCATGGAAATTTTAATAGGAGCATATAAAGATATACATGCAATGTCTCTTTCTTCTGCAGAAATGGGAGAGCAAGGTACAGTGTATAATGTAATTACTCCAAAAAGTATTACTATGTTTATGAATATGCCAGGTATGAAAATGAAAAAAACAGTTTCTGTAGACCAATTTTCTCAAGTAAATTTTGATAGTAAAATGCCAAAAAACCCAGAGAATTTACAAAAAACAGGAGCAACAAAAACCATTTTAGGATATACTTGTAACGAATATAAATACACCAATGATGGTGGTTCTATGAGTATTTGGGCAAGTAAAGATTTTCCTATTCAAAAAACAAATATTAGCATGTTAGGAATGCGTGAAAACGGATTTGTTGATGGTTTTGTGTTAGAAATAGACATAAAATCTAGTAAAAAAGAATCTGCAACTCTTAAAGTAATCAAATTCAATAAAAATAAAAACGTAATTATAAATACTAAAGAATATAAATCTTTTGGATTTTAAAAAATTGAAATTATGAAAACAAAATTACTTATCACATTACTTTTTTTAAGCACATATATTAATGCCCAATATAACTTTGAGGAAGTTGATATTAACCCCAATGGAAGTTCACAACCACATAGTTTTGTAGAATTTAATGGAGCAATCTATTTTTCTGCTATAAACGATAATTCTGGCAGAGAATTGTGGAAAACAGATGGTACAGTATCAGGCACAACTTTGGTTAGAGATATAAACCCTAATGGAGATGGTGACCCAAGAAGATTAACCGTTTTAAATAATGAACTTTTTTTTACTGCAAAAAATGGTACTAATGGTAGAGAATTATGGAAAACAGATGGTACAGAAGCAGGTACAGTAATGGTAAAAGATGTACTAACTGGACCTGGAGATGGATTAGTAAGTATATATAAGCCTTTTCACATTCATAACAATAAACTTGTCTTTGCTGGGTTTTTAATGAATCCTAATGGAGGCTCTTTTCTTTTTGAATCTGATGGTACAGAAGTTGGAACAAAACGAATTTCAAGCAATGTAAAAGTTGATTTTAATAATAGCACAGAAAGAGGTTTAGTAACATTAGGAAATACTCTTTTTTTTAATGGAAATAGTAATGGAGGAACTAATGTTGGTGAAGAATTATGGAAACACGATGGAACAATTACAACTATTGTAAAAGACATTAACCCAGGTTCCAGTTCATCTTCTCCTTCAGAAATGATAGTCTACAATAATCTTGTTTATTTTGTTGCTGACAGAAATGGAGAAGGAAAAGAATTATGGAAAACAGATGGGACAGTTTCTGGAACTATTTTAGTTAAAGATATAAGACCAGGAGGTTTCAGCTCTTTTACTAATTATGCAAGGTTTAAAGTCTTTAAAAACAAACTATATTTTTCTGCAAATGATGGCGTACATGGTAGAGAAATATGGGTTTCTGATGGTACAGAAGCTGGTACAAATTTATTTGTAGATACAAATCCGACAGGAAATCAAAATGGTATTCAAGAAACAGATATACAACAACAGCTCTTTTACGTATATCAAGATAAAATGTATTTTAAAGCTTCTAGTACTTATAATGCAGGTAATGTCGCCAATAATATAGAACCTTGGGAAACAGATGGAACAGTTGCAGGAACAAAACAAATAGCTGACTTAAATCCAAATGGTAACTCTATGGATGATTATTGTTCATTTTTTAACCATAACAATAGATTGCTTTTTACAGGTAGAGATTTTAATGATACTTCAAAAGGGACATTATGGTCATACGATTTTTCAAATTCGCCTAAAATAATTATGCCAGAAAACACTACTTTAACTGATGTAGAAACAGATATCTATAAACCAATTGTTTTTAACAGTTCTTTATTTATAGCAGCAAAGTTTAATATCAGTAATAATGATAATGGATCAGAATTATGGAAAATTAATAGTACAGCCCTAAATACTGATAATTTTAACACAAATAAATTATTAGAAATAAAATTATATCCAAATCCAGCTAACTTTAACACTAATATTTTGTTAAGTAGTAATAAACATATTTCTAAAATCTCTTTCTTTAACCTTAGAGGACAAAAAGTAGTTGAAAATTTATATAATGATTTACTTGAAGTAAAAATAAACACAAGTAATTTATCAACAGGTATATATATCATAAAAGTAATATCTGGAAATACAGTAATTACAAAAAAATTAATCATTAAATAATCACTTAAAAATAAATGTAATATGAAAAATTTAAAACCAATTTTAACTACTTTTTTAATCGCTTGTTTTTTAACTTTTACCTCTTGTAGTAGTAATGATAATGATTTAGAAGCGCAAGAAGAGCTTTCTGAAAAAGTAATGCAAGATTTTGCAAAAAACATCAATAGTCTAGCAGTGCCTAATTCTATGAAAAACTCTAGCAATACTTATGCACAGCAAGCAAGCACTCAATTTACAGCCTTGCAAAGTTTAGCAGGAGCATTTACAGGTTTTTTTACGGTTCCAGATAATGCAGTATCAGCAAAAAGCAGTGTTAAATCTAAAACAGCAACTAAATTTTTAGAGTTTAATTCTAAAACTTATACTTGGTCTGCAGATGGTGTAACTGTTACGTATGTAATTTCAGAACAATCAGACAGGTATACTTTTTCTTACGCTATTGCATCTGCTAATGCAACAGGTAAATTAATGGACGGATATCAACTAAAAGATGGGAGTTATGCAGAGCTAACTTTATATGATGATAATACAGAAATATCTAAAATAAAATGGTCTATAAAAGATGATATTACAAAAATAGAATTAACATCAGATGGTATTAAATATACTTTAGAATCTAATACGTCTAACAATTCTGGTAGTTTAAAATTATATGAATCTAGCACTTTAACAGCTTCTTATGTTTGGAGCTCAGATGGAAAAGGAACTTATACAAACCATATTTCTGGTAAATCATATACTTGGTAAAATTTAAAAGGAGAAAGTAAAAATCGCAATTATTAAGATTAGGGGTTAATAAAAATGATTGTGTAAACAGTGTCAAAGAAATTTGATGCTGTTTTTTTTTGGCACGTTAATTGTTTTAACAAGTCTTTAACATTTTAAAACTTAACTATTATGAAAAACTCAAAAAAACCTATCAGAAAACTAGAAAAGTTCTCAAACATTTTTACACAACTAGGCTTAGTTTTAGTGCTATTTATTGTTTATGTTTCTTTAGAACATCAAACAGAACAAAAAAACATAATTGCAGATGCTACTTATGAACCCCAAACTACATTTATAGAACCAACCACAGAAGTTTTCTTTACTAAAGAAGTAAAAGTTGTACCAAAAGTAGAGATTCCTAAAACAGATAAATTTATTGTAGATGCACCAATAGAAAAAGGCAAAAATGAAGATATAGAAACAGTAATAGATTTACCAAAAGACGAGCCTGTTGCTGTAAATCCTGAAGATATAGTTGAAATAGAAATTCCTGTAGACCCAGGTCCAGAAACAATACCTTTTTTATTAATAGAAAATGCACCTGTGTTTAAAGGTTGTGAAGGATTATCTAAAAAAGAAAACAAAATTTGTTTCGATAAAAAAATGAAAAAATTTGTACAACGTAATTTTGATATAGAATTGGCTAATGAATTGGGGCTAAATTCTGGTAAACATAGAATTTATACAGAATTTGTAATAGACAAAACAGGACATATTATAGATTTAAAAGTAAGAGCACCACATCAAAAATTAGAAAAAGAGGCAGGTAGATTAATAAAAAAACTACCACAATTTACACCAGGCAAACAAAGAGATAAACCTGTAAAAGTTAAATATACCTTGCCCATTTTATTTAGTGTACAATAAATATAAGCCCAGCCTAAAAGGTTGGGTTTTTTTAATAGTTTATTTTTTACTTTTGTAATATGAGAATCAATCAATATTTAGACGCTACATATTTAAAAACTGCAAATCAGGCAAATCTTACTGAAAAAGAAAATCAGCAAAAAGTTATCGATTTAATAAACGAAGCTATTTTGTACGATTATAAGCTAGTAATGATTAGAGCCAAACACATTCCATTAGCAAAAAAAATGCTTCAAGAAGCAAAAAAAGAAACCTTAATTGGAACAGTAATTGGTTTTCATCAAGGCACAAACACCATTCAAGAGAAATTAATAGAAGCAGAAAAAGCAATTAATTTAGGCGCAGATGAACTGGATTTTGTCATCAACTATAACCAATTTAAGCAAGGTAATTTAGAGTTAGTAAAAGAAGAAGTAACTAAATGTACAGCTATTTGTCTTAAAAATCATAAAGTTATTAAATGGATTATTGAGGTTGCAGCCTTAACAGAAAAAGAAATAGTTGTAATTTCGCAATTAATCAAAGACGTTGTTTTTAATGTTTTTGGATCAGAAAATGCGAAAAATGTTTTTGTAAAATCATCAACAGGATTTTTTAAAACAGAAAATAATTTACCAAATGGTGCAACTTTAGAGGTGATGAAAATAATTTCTAAAACTGCAAAACCATTAAAAATAAAGGCAGCTGGAGGTGTAAGAGATTATGAAACTGCTTTAAAAATGATTAGTTTAGGAGTAGATAGAATAGGAACTTCTTCTTCTAAAGAAATTGTAAACAAAGAAAAAGCAACAAATACAGGATACTAACTTTGGAAGATTTTTTTGCCCACGAAACAGCTGTAATAGATGCCAATTGCAAAATAGGTAAAGGCACCAAAATATGGCATTTTAGTCATATTATGTCTAATTCAGTAATTGGGCAAAAGTGTAATATTGGGCAAAATGTGGTAATTTCTCCAGAAGTAATTTTGGGTAAAAATGTAAAGGTGCAAAACAATGTTTCTATTTACACAGGCGTTATTTGCGAAGACGATGTTTTTTTAGGGCCTTCTATGGTTTTTACAAACGTAATTAACCCAAGAAGTGCAGTGCAAAGAAAAAACGAATATCAAAAAACTACAGTTAAAAAAGGCGCAAGTATTGGTGCAAATGCAACCATTATTTGTGGCAACACTATTGGTAAATATGCATTTATTGGTGCAGGAGCAGTAGTAACCAAAGAGGTTTTACCTTATGCACTTGTTGTAGGTAACCCATCAAAACAAATTGGTTGGGTTAGTGAATTTGGACACAGACTAGAATTTAATAAAGACGGTTTTGCAACTTGTAAAGAGAGCCTGCAAGCATATCAATTAAAAAATAACACAGTAACAAAATTATAGAATGATAAAAAGATACCTATTTTTAGTTTTATTATTTCCTTCAATATTATTTTCTCAAGAAGAAAGATACCCTATTTATGATGTGTGTAAAGGATCGCAAATAGAGTCTTTAGAAAACTGTTTTTTTGCAACTACAAAAAAATATTTTTTCTCTGTTTTTAAAACACCTTCAATTGTAGAAAACGAAGCATTTACAGGCTCAGTAAATATTAAGTTTGCAGTTACAGAAAAAGGAGATTTTAAATTAATTTACATAAATACACCTTACAAGGAGCTAGAAGATGAGGTTAAAAGGGTTTTTAAAAATTATCCTAAAATTACTCCTGGTTGGTACAACAATCATCCAACAGAAATGAAATTTATACTTCCAGTAAAATTTCCAATTACTCAAGATCAAGCAGAAGTAAGTGTAAAAACAGATACAACTAATGATAAAAAACAAGATATTTTTACAGTTGTAGAAAAAACAAGAATTGCAGACTCTACTTTTTTAGAACACAACAGCAATATAAATGTACCATTTACACATCAAAAATATGTAGATTATGAGTTTGCAATGCACAAAGCAAAAGGTACACATACAGCATCTAAACCTTATACATATATAGAGGTTGAAAAGCATTTTGATTTAACAGCACAAAAAAAACAATTTTTAAAACCTAATAAAAGAACTTGGGTAGGAAATAAAATTTGGAACGAACACCTACTGCAAATCAAAAAGAAAGATTATTGGCTAACCATAGATTTTCTTTTAGACGTACAACTTGGTAAAGACAACTCAGATGTACCATATACATTCAACAATACAAGAGCAGTTCATTTAAATGGTGCTATAGGTAAAAACTTTTCTTTTTCTACAACATATTATGAAAGTCAAGGAAGATTTGCCAGTTACGTAAACAGTTTTATAGAAAACCCTGCACCCAATGTAAGACCTAAAAACTCAGAAGGTTTGGTGCCAGGAAGAGGCAAAGCAAAACGTCATAGAACAGATTCTTTCGATTATCCTGTTGCAGAAGGCTATTTAGCATATACCCCAAATAAATACATGCAATTTCAGTTTGGTAATGGTAAAAATTTTATTGGAGATGGGTATCGTTCTTTTGTTTTGTCTGATGTTTCTGCACCAACAACATATTTAAAAATGAAAATAGATTTGTGGAAATTCCAATACACCAATGTTTGGTTATGGAATACAGAACCCTCTATATCTTCAATATCTGACCCAAATGAACATGCCAGAAAATATGTAGCTGCACATTATTTAAGCTTTAATGTTTCAGAAAGATTAAATTTAGGTTTTTTTGAAACTGCAATTTCAGCTGGAGAAAATGGTTTTGATGCAGGTTTTTTAAACCCCTTAATTTTTTACAGATCATTAGAGTTTAATAGAGGGGAAGATGCAGGAAATGCCATTATTGGTCTTACAGGTAAATACAAATTAAATGATAATGTTTCTTTATACTCTCAATTAATTATTGATGAGTTTTCTTTTGGAAACCTTAATGATTTGAGTGATTGGAGAAACAAATTTGCCTATCAAATTGGCGCAAAATATTTTGATGCTTTTGATGTAAAAGATCTATTTCTTCAATTAGAATACAATTATGCAAGACCATATACTTTTGCACACAAATCTCCAATACTCAATTATGGGAATTATAGCCAACCTTTAGGACATCTTTGGGGTGCCAACTTTTGGGAAGCAATTGCAATAGCTAGGTACAGAAAAGATAGATGGACTGGTTACGCAAAATTTATTTTAGGAAAAAAAGGGTTCGATTTTCAAAATCAAGCAGTTAGTTATGGAGGAGATATTTATCAATCTTATAACGATCGTTTTGCAGATACAGGAAATGAATTAGGGCAAGGAAACACTGCAAATATTTTTATTGCAGACTTTCAAGCTAGTTATTTAATTAACCCAGCTACCAATACAAGCCTATTTGCAAGCCTATCTTATAGAAATTTTTCGCCAAAAGTATCTTTGGTTGGTTTTCCTGAAGGCTCAAATGTTTGGTTTTCAGTAGGGATTAGGGCAGATATGTTTAATTGGTACTTAGATTTTTAAAAAATTTCAAATTTAATATTGAAGAACAAGCATTTTTACATATATTTGCAGGGTGATTTTTAAGTAAATCACACTTTTTCTTTTTCATAGCAATTTTCCCACTCAATTTATTGAGTGGGTTTTTTTATGCTAAAACCTTATTAAATATATGGTAAAGTCATATTTATCAAATATCTTTGCAAACTATTTGTTATAAAATGAATACAACATTTGTTACAGGCAATTCTACAACTATGAAAGCTATTATTTCAGACTTTAAGCAACTTACTAAAGTTGGTTTGTCTTTAAGTGTGGTTTTTTCATCTGTGGCTGGTTATTTATTAGCTGTAGACATTGTTAATTATTTTACATTGTTTCTTTTAGCTTTAGGAGGGTTTTTTATGGTTGGAGCATCAAATGCTTTTAACCAAATTATAGAAAAAGACACAGATGCTATTATGAAACGTACACAAAACAGACCTTTACCAACAGCAAGAATGTCTGTAAATATGGCGTTAACTATAGCTGTTTTATTTACCATTTCTGGTATTTCAATTTTATATAGTATCAACCCTAAAACTGCCCTGTTTGGTGCCATTTCAATATTTTTATACACAAGTGTATACACACCTTTAAAATCGGTAACACCACTTGCTGTTTTTGTAGGCGCTATTCCAGGAGCAATACCATTTATGTTAGGTTGGGTAGCTGCAACAAACCAATTTGGTATAGAAGCAGGTTTTTTATTTATGATTCAATTTTTCTGGCAATTTCCTCATTTTTGGGCAATTGGTTGGTTGCAATATGAAGAGTATAAAAAAGCAGGTTTTAACATGCTACCTATGAACACAAAAGATAAAGGAGCTGTAAAACAAATCATTTTTTACACAGTAATTATGATTTTAGTATCTATTGCACCTGTTTTAAAATTGTCTGGTGCTTTTTACATCCATCCTATTACAGCAATTATAGTAGCACTTTTAGGAATTTACATGTTGTATTTTGCAATTAAACTGCATAAAACTGAAGAAAATACAGACGCAAGAAAATTAATGCTATCCAGCGTTTTATATATTACTGTTGTACAAATTGTATATGTGGTAGATAAATTTTTACATTAAAATGGTAGGAGAACAAACTTTAAAAGAAGAATTAACGGTTGCCAAGAAAAAATCTGCAAAACCAATGTTATGGGTTTCTATGATTAGTATGGTAATGTTTTTTGCAGGATTAACAAGCGCTTACGTAATAAGTATGAAAAGAGATGATTGGGTTTCTTTTGATTTGCCTCAGGCATTTTATGTAAGCACAATATTAATAGTGGCAAGTAGTATTACATTGTTCTTATCGCAAAAGTTTTTAAAACAAGATAAAAGAGCAATTTCTTTAACTTTAGTTGTTGTTACTTTATTATTAGGTATCGCTTTTGTGTGGCAACAATATGTTGGATTTAATCAACTTAAAAGTGTTGGATTATTTTTTACGGGCCCAGAAAGTACAGTATCAACCTCATTTATTATAGGAATTACATTTATGCACGTTTTACACCTCTTAGCAGGTATTATTGTGCTTTTTGTTGTAATTTATAATCATTTTAAATACAAATACAAATCAGACAATATGCTTGGGTTTGAACTTGGTGCAATCTTTTGGCATTTTGTAGATATACTATGGATTTATCTATTTTTCTTTTTCTATTTTATCAAGTGATGAAAAATAGTTATTTTTGGCGAACTAATTAAGAATTAATTAACAGAGAATATAATATGGAAGCAAATATTGCTATACCTACTGATAACAAAGACACTTGGAATGGTGGAGGTGTAAAACCTTTTGGCGCAAGTTATGGTAAAATGATGATGTGGTTTTTTATCGTTTCTGATGCATTGACCTTTTCAGGTTTTTTAGCAGCTTACGGTTTAACACGTTTTAAATTTATAGATTCTTGGCCAATTGCAGATGAAGTATTTACGCACGTACCTTTTGTTCATGGAGAGTTTCCAATGATTTACGTTGCTTTTATGACCTTTATTCTTATTTTTTCTTCTGTAACAATGGTATTAGCTGTAGATGCTGGCCATCAAATGAAAAAAAATAAAGTAGCTTGGTATATGTTTGCAACCATTATTGGTGGTTTAATTTTTGTGGGTTCTCAAGCTTGGGAATGGAATACATTTATTAAAGGTTCTTATGGAGCAGTAAAAACTACAGATGGTAAAATTTTACAATTTGTAAAAGACGGTCATCAAATAGCATTGTCCGATTTTGTGGTAGGAGAAAGAACAGATGGTAGAGTAGAGCATACTAGAAAAAATGGGTTGTGGTTTGAAAAAGAAGCAACCATTTCTACATATTCTGTAGATCAAGTAATAAACGCATACAATGCAAATCCAGATATCTTAATAAAATCAGAATTAATTAATGCTGATGAGAAAAGTAAAGTAATTCTGTCTAGAGCAGAAGGAGCAGCCCAATTAGCTAAAACAAAAATGGTTGTAGAGGGTGCAAACCTTAAAGTAAACGAGTATGGAAATACCATTTTTGCAGACTTCTTTTTCTTTATTACAGGGTTTCATGGTTTTCACGTTTTATCAGGAATTATAATTAATATCATCATTTTCTTTAATGTTATCTTAGGTACTTATGAAAAAAGAGGACATTATGAAATGGTAGAAAAAGTAGGATTATATTGGCACTTTGTAGATTTAGTTTGGGTATTTGTATTTACTTTCTTCTACTTAGTGTAAAATAAGTTTTTAAGATGTAGACATCTTAATTTCAATAAAACTGTCATTTCTGTAAAAACAGGAATCTTATAAAAAATAATAGCATATTAAAAAATGGCACACGCACAATCGCACACAAAAAGAATTTGGAACGTATTTTGGATTTTATCTGCAATTACAATTGTAGAAGTAGTATTGGGTATCTATAAACCAGATTCATTACACCTTACAAGTATTTTAGGAACAAGTCCTCTAAACTGGATTTTTATTCTTTTAACCCTAGCAAAAGCTTACGGAATTACTTGGGCTTTTATGCACATGGAAGGAGAAAAAAAATGGTTTAGACGTGCTGTAGTTTGGACAGCCGTTTTTCTAATTTGTTATTTAGTAACCTTGTTATTAATAGAAGGAGACTATTTACACAGTACATTAGCACCACTTGTAAGATGGTAATTAAATAATATTAAGGTGGTTTTAACCACCTTTTTTTAGCTATAAAAAGTTGTTTTAGTTTAAATTAATTTTTTAACAAATGAAATTTTTTACAAAAAAAAGAATCGTATTATTTCTACTTTTTATATTCCCTTTAATCTGTTTTTTAATTTTATCTACTGGAGAAAATAACTTTACAAAACTACCTATAGTTACACAAAATATTATTGATGTTTCTCAGATTGATGCAAGCAAACAAGCAAAATTAAAAGACCATATATCTATTATATGTTTTTTAGGAAATGACATCAACGCAAAAAAATCTGGACTGTTTAATTTGAATGAAAAAGTATATAAGAAGTTTACAGATTATAAAAAATTTCAAATAATTGCCATTTATCCAATAGGTAAAGAAATAGAAGCACAAAAATTACAAAAAGAGATTGGTGCTTTTACAGATATGCAAAAATGGAAGTTTATAGCAAGCTCAAAAGAAGAAATAGAAAGTTTTTACCAAAGTTTTTCTTTTAATGAGCCATTGGATAACCTATCATCATCAAAAGTATTTTTGGTAGATAAAAATGTAAATTTAAGAGGTAGGCTAAAAGATGAAGACTCTAAAAACGGTAAGCTTTTTGGGTATAATATGAATTCTGTAGCAGAATTAAATGCAAAATTAAAAGATGATGTAAAAGTTTTGTATTACGAGTATTATGCAGCATTTAAAGATAGAAATAAAAACAAAGCAGATAGAAAAGAAGTAGGTTTATGAACAAAAAATATTCTTACATAGGTATTACTTTTATTATTTTATTATTTGGTATTTACACAGTTCCTAAAGTTGTAAACCATTTTAAAAAAGTAGATTTATATAAATTTAATAAAGTACCAGATTTTGAATTTACAGATCAAGAAGGTCAAACAATTACCAATAAAGATTATCAAGGTAAGGTGTATGTAGTAGAGTTTTTCTTTTCTACTTGCCCAACCATTTGTCCAATAATGAATCAAAAAATGGTAACCATACAAGATGCGTTTTTTGGAAATCCAGAATTTGGTATAGCTTCAATATCTATTACACCAGAAATAGATACACCAGAAATTTTAAAAACGTATGCTAAAAACAATGGCATAACTCATAAAAATTGGCATTTACTTACAGGAAAATCAGAAGATGTAGTTTATGCCTTATCAAACAAAGGTTTTAAATTATATGCTGGAAAAGGAGATGAAGCACATGGTGGTTTTGAACATTCAGGCTTATTTGCTTTGGTTGATAAAGAAGGTTATATAAGATCTAGGAAAGATGAATTTGGAAATCCAATTATGTTTTACAGAGCCATAGAAGAACAAGGATTTCCAGACCAAATAAAAGAATTGAAAGAAGATATTAAATTGTTGTTAAATGAGTAATACTGAAATGAATTCAGCAAAAGTTCAAGCACAAGAAAAAAAATACAAAAAAATAATTACAGCACTATCAGTTATTATTCCTTTAGCTGTAGCTGCGCTGTTTGGAGTCAATTTAAAAAAGCTAGGTTTTGATGTAAAACCATTAACTTTTTTACCTCCAATTTATGCATCAATAAATGGTTTAACAGCAATAGTATTAGTTGTAGCAGTTATGGCTATAAAAAAAGGAAATAGAAAATTACACGAGCAATTAAACACATTTGCAATCTTGTGTTCTTTGGTTTTTTTACTGATGTATATAGCTTATCACATGACTTCAGATTCTACCAAATTTGGTGGTGAAGGAGTTATAAAATATGTGTATTATTTTATTTTAATCACACATATTATTTTATCAATAATTGTAATTCCGTTTGTATTAACAACATTTATGAGAGCAAAATTAGGTAATTTTCCAGCACATAAAAAAATTGCCAAAATTACGTTTCCTTTATGGTTGTATGTTGCTGTAACTGGTGTTGTTGTGTATGTAATGATTTCTCCATATTATGTATAAAAAAAGAATTTTCGGCTTATTTTTATTGATGATTTTTTCATCTAAAACATCATTTACACAATGTGCAATGTGCAAAGCTGTAGTAGAAAATGGCGATGTTTCTATGGCAGAAGGTGTAAATAATGGAATTACTTATTTAATGGTTTTTCCTTACCTTTTAATTGGAGCTTTGTTCTTTATAATTTATAGATATAAAAAGAAAGCCAAAAATTAACATTTATATAAGAGTCAAGTATTGTAACATATTTTACTTTTAGTCGTCTTATAGAAACTGTTAAAAGGTAAAGTGTTCAGTATTGATATAGTAAGTGTCCGTTTTTAAATAATAAAAAATTATTATAAAAACATAAACTATTGATTTTCAGTATTTTTTACATTTTATTTTTTTGGCACAACCATTGAAAATCAACTAATAAGAAATTATAAAACTAAAAATTTTGAAAACCAACCTTATATTATTTGTAGCTTTAATTACCTCAATTGCTACATTTTCACAAAAAAAATGGACATTAAAAGAAGCTGTAGACTATGCTTTAGAGAATAACATTACTGTTAAACAAAATATGTTAAATTTAGACATTGCAGAAACTAATGTTAAAGATGCAAAAGGTAATTTTTTACCAAGAGTAAGTGGTAGTGCCTCTGGAAATCTTTCTGCAGGATCCAATTTTAACCCAGTTACAAACAACAGAACATCTAGTCAAACTTTTTTTGGGGGTGGTCTTGGTTTAAGTGCTGGAGTAACATTGTTTAATGGATATAGAAATTTAAATATCTATAAGCAAGCTAAATTAGGAATAGAAACAAGCAAAGTAGATTTAGAAACTATAAAAAACGATATTTCGCTTAGAGTTATAAATGCGTATTTAAATGTTTTATTTTCCAAAGAAAATTTAGCAGCCTCTAAAGTACAAGCAAATATTAGTAAAAAACAAATTGATGCTGCTAAAAGCAGATTTGATGCAGGAGTTATACCAAAAGGAGACTTATTAAATATACAATCTACAGCAGCCAACGATTTGCAAAATGTAATTGCTAATGAGAATGCGTTAAATTTGGCATTATTAAACTTGGCTCAATTGCTTCAGTTACCTTCAGAAAATTTTGATGTTGCAAATCTAAATATAGACACTCCTTCAATACAATTATTGTATAATAATTCACAAATTGTTTATGATAAAGCACTTACTACACAGCCACAAATAGAAAGAGCTAAATTGGCTATTGAAAATGCAGATTTAAATATAGAAATTAGTAAGAGTTCTTATTTACCAACCATTACTTCTTCTATTTTTGCAAATTCAAATTATAACTATATTTTAAAACCATCAGGAGTTCCTAGTGGAAAGTTTTTCGATCAATTAGAAGGAAATTTAGGATATGGTTTAGGAGTAAGCATAAGCGTTCCTATTTTTAATGGTTTTAAAAATGATGCAAGTGTAGCAAGGTCAAAAATTAACAAACAAATATTTGAAACAAGGTTAGAAAACGAAAAGTTAAATCTACAGCAAACAATAGAACAGTCTTTTTTAGATGTAAAAGCGGCTGTAAAAACGTATGAGGCAGCTAAAATTTCTTTAGAATCTCAAAAAGAAGCTTTTAAAAATGCACAAGAAAGCTATAATTATGGTGCAACAACCTTATTTGATTTTGATTTGGTAAGAACTCGTCTCGTAAACGCTGAAGCAGCAATGATAAGAGCAAAGTACGATTACGTGTTTAAAACTAAAGTATTACAATTCTACTCTGGAGAGTTAGTTTTAGAATAAACTTTTTAAATAGTATATACAGCCTCACAAGTTTTAAACTTGTGAGGTTTTCTTTTTTGTAACCCTTATCTTTGTAAAAAACTAGAAATTGGCAATTATTTTAAATATAGAAACTGCAACAAAAAATTGCTCTGTAAGTCTTGCAAAAAATGGTGAGATTTTAGCAATAAAAGAATTAAATAATGGTAATTATTCTCATGCAGAAGTATTACACCCATTTATTGTTGCTATTTTAAAAGAAGCAACTATTACTACCCAAGAAATAGATGCAGTAGCTGTAAGTAAAGGCCCAGGTTCTTACACAGGATTAAGAATTGGAGTTTCTGCTGCAAAAGGACTTTGTTTTGCTTTTGACAAACCTTTAATTTCTTTAGAAACCTTAACTTCTTTAGCACATTCTATTTCTGTAGAAAGCGGAATTATAATACCCATGTTAGATGCAAGAAGAATGGAGGTTTATGCAGCTGTTTACAGTGAGAATTACCAACAAGTAAGAGAAATTAAAGCAGAAATTATTCATGAAAATTCTTTTGGTGAATATTTGCAAAATAACAATGTTTATTTTTTAGGAGATGGGGCTCATAAATGCAAAGAAATTATCAAACATAAAAATGCCATTTTTATAGATGATAAGTTTCCATCAGCTAAAGAAATGGCTAAATTATCTTATGATAAATACAAAAAAAACGACATCGAAGATGTCGCTTATTTTGAACCTTTTTATTTAAAAGATTTTGTGGTTATTCCAGAAAAGAAAAAGAAACCAATCTTTTAAAAACTATTCAGATTTGTTAATATTTACTCTATGTGGATATGGAATTTCTATTCCTGCTTTATCTAACTCTAATTTGGCAGCCTCTGTTACCTGAAAATAAACATCCCAATAATGTTCTGTTTTACACCAAGGTCTAACTGCAAAATTTACAGAACTATCTGCTAATTCTAAAACAGTAACCCCAGGAGTTGGGTCTTTTAAAACTTTATCATGAGAAGTTAAAATATTCATTAAAACCTCTTTAGTTTGTTTAATATCTGCATCATAAGAAACCCCAATTACCAAATCTACTCTACGAGTTCCTTCTGTAGAATAGTTTACAATGTTTCCATTAGATAAACTTCCATTCGGAATGATAATTTCTTTATTAGATAATCCTGTTAATTTGGTTGTAAAAATTTCAATTTCTTTTATTACTCCAATTTCACCTTGAGCTTCCACTAAATCACCAATTTTAAATGGTTTAAAAATCATAATTAAAACACCTCCAGCAAAATTACCTAAAGAACCTTGTAAAGCTAAACCTACAGCTAAACCAGCTGCTGCAATAATAGCCGCAAAAGACGCAGTTTCTACACCTAATTTAGCAATTACAGTAATAAATAATAACAGTTTTAAAGTCCATCCTATTAAATCACCCAAAAACTTTTGCAAAGTAGCATCTACTCCACGTTTTTTCATTATGTTTCTAGAAGTTTTAACAGCTATGGTTATTACAAACAAACCAATAATTAAAATAGCTAAGGCAATTAATATTTTTGGAGTGTACTCTACTAGTAATTCTTTTAATTTTTCGATATATGCTTCCATACTATTATTTTTTATAAATGAAGTAGCAAAAATACTCGTTTCTTGTAGAACATTAAAAAATTAGAGTATTATAATAGTAAAGAAATTAATCCTAGAGTTGCAGGAATAGTCTGAATATATAATATACGAATTATTTTTGTAGAAAAAGCTCCATATAAACCAGCTACAGCAACACATGTTAAAAAGAATATAGCAATATTAGAGGCATCAGAAATAAAAGACCAAATTAAACCTGCTGCCAAAAAACCATTGTATAAACCTTGATTGGCTGCCATAACTTTTGTTTCTTCTGCAAATTGTTTGTCTTTTAATCCAAATGTTTTTATTCCTTTTTTGGTTGTCCACAAAACCATTTCTAAATATAGAATATAAATGTGTATAAGAGCAACTAGAAGTACAATTGATATTTGAAGAGCATTCATAATGTAAGAAATTAAAAAAGCGATTTAATAATGTATCAAATCGCTTTATAGTATAGTAGTTAGTGTAAATAGGTTAATTTACTTCAAAAGTAATTTTTAGGTTTACTCTAAATTCAGTTACATCATCACCATTTACAACAGCACTTTGCGATTGTACAAATACAGACTTGATGTTTTTAACTGATTTAGAAGCTTGTTTTACTGCTTTTTTTGTAGCATCTTCCCAGCTTTTCTCAGAATTTGCTAACACTTCAATAACTTTCATTACTGCCATAATCTTACAATTTATTTAAATTTATATTACAGTAAATATATCAAATTTATTTGAAAGAAACTCCAATGTTAATTTAATGTTACCAAAATGTTGCGTAATTGTAAAAAAATACATAGATTTGTAAGTATAACGTTAACTCTATAAAAAAGATGAAAAATATACTTACACTTATTGTGCTTTTTGCAGTTACAATAGCATATTCTCAAGAAAAGAAACCTACTTACAAAGCTGAAGGAGATTTAGTTAAAGCAACTTATTATTATGAAGACGGTTCTATAAGTACACAAGGTTATTTTAAAAATAAAAAATTAACAGGTAAATGGGTTCGTTTTGACAAGTCTGGGAACAAAACTCAAATGGCTTTTTATGATAATGGTAAAAAAGTTGGGAAGTGGTTTGTTTGGACCAAAGAATCTTTAAAAGAAATTAATTATGATAACAATGCAGTTGTTCATGTAAATTTATGGAAACATGAAGCTAAAATAGCTGCTAATAAATAAAAAACACTCTTCTTTTGAGTAGCAAAAGAGGCTGTCTGAAAAGTTAATTTATCTGTCATTTTGAGCGAAGTCGAAAAATCTATGTAATTGATTTTGAGTGAATAAGATTTCTCCATTACAGTCGAAATGACAAATTTTAATACTTTTCAGACAGCCTCTTTTTTTTGATATAATTTTTAAGATAGAATTGTTTTAATTCATTAAATCTTCAATTTCATCTGCTTCAATAGGTATGTTTCCCATTAAATTAAAAGGTTCTCCTTTTTCTTGAATAACCACATCATCTTCTAAACGAATTCCAAAATCTTCTTCAGGAATATAAATACCTGGTTCTACAGTAAAAACCATATTGGGTTGCATAGGTTCGTGTAATAATCCATAGTCATGCGTATCTAAACCAATATGATGACTTGTACCATGCATAAAGTATTTTTTATAAGCAGGCCAATTTTTATCTTCATTTTGTACATCAGCTTTGTCTAATAGACCTAATTTTAATAATTCAGCTGTCATAATATCACCTACTTCAACATGATATTCTTTCCATAAAGTTCCAGGAACTAATAATTTTGTAGCTTCCTTTTTTACGTGATTTACAGCATTATATACTGCTTTTTGTCTATCTGAAAAACGACCAGAAACAGGTACAGTTCTACTTAAATCACTTTTATAATTGGCATATTCAGCAGCAATATCAAACAAAATTAAATCGCCTTCTTTACACTGCTGATTGTTTTCTATATAATGCAACACATTGGCATTATTTCCAGCAGCAATAATAGGTGTATAGGCAAATCCTTTAGATCTATTTCTAATAAATTCGTGCAACAATTCTGCTTCAATTTCATATTCCCAAACACCCGGTTTTATAAAATTTAAAATTCTACGAAAACCTTTTTCTGTGATATTGCAAGCATGTTGCATCAACTCTAATTCAATAGGGTCTTTTACAGAGCGTAATCTTTGCAAAATAGGGTTACTTTTAGCTACAGAGTGTGCAGGATATTTTGCTAATAACCATTTTGTAAAACGATCTTCTCTAGTTTCTGTTTCTACAGAGGCTCTATAATGTTCGTTGGTATTGATGTAAAACGTATCTGCATACGTGCTCATTTCAAAAAGCACTTTTTCTAAATCTTGCAACCAATAAATCGTTTTTATTCCACTCGTTTTAGTTGCAGCTTGTTTGGTTAATTTCTCTCCTTCCCAAACAGCAATATGTTCATTAGTTTCTCTAACAAATAATACTTCTCTTAATTCTGGATTTGGGCAATCTGGAAATAACATTAAAACACTTTCTTCTTGGTCTACACCAGACAAATAAAAAATATCTCTGTGTTGTTCAAAAGGCATTGTGCTATCTGCACTTACTGGGTAAATGTCATTTGAGTTAAAAACAGCAATACTTTTTGGCTGCATTTGCGAAGCAAAGTTTTTACGGTTCTTAATAAATAATTGAGAATCTATAGGATTGTATTTCATATTGAATAATGTTTAAAACCCAAAGGTAAGAAATCTAAACACCAACTTGAAACGAGAAGTGAAATAGTAAAATTTCAAAATTGAGTTTAAAAGATTACTAAATAGGAACATAAAAACTATTAACGCTTCTTTTTAGGAGCACCAGTTCTTCTACGTCCTGAAGTAGTACCTGTAGGTTTATTACCTTTAAAATTTGGTTTTCTTCTCTGTGCTGAACTTGTTTCAGCATCTCTATTTTTTGATGTCTTTCTATTAGAACTGTTACTGTTGTTTTTCTTTCCAAAAGAACCTTTACTTTGAGAAGCAGCTCTTTTTGGTGGTGCAGTATCTGTAGGTTCAAAACCAGCAACAATTGCAGATTTTAACTCTTCTCCAAGTAATTTTTCAATTTCACTTTGGTATTCAGTTTCTTCACTACACACCAAAGAAATGGCTTCTCCAGCAGCTCCTGCTCTTCCTGTTCTTCCAATTCTATGTACATAATCTTCAGGTACATTGGGTAGTTCATAATTAATTACATGAGGCAATAAAGGAATGTCCAAACCACGAGCAGCAATATCTGTTGCTACTAAAACCTTTATCGTATTTTCCTTAAAATTTTTCAAAGCCTTTGTTCTTGCACCTTGACTTTTGTTTCCATGAATGGCAGCTGCAGAAATTTTAGACTTTATCAATTTTTGAGTTAGTCTGTTGGCTCCATGCTTGGTTCTAGTAAAAATTAAAACCTGGCTCCAATTGTTTTCTTGTATTAGTTTAATGGTAAATTCTGTTTTTCGCTTTTTATCAACTTTAAAAACTTTATGGGTTACCTTTTTGGCAGTCGAATTTTGAGGAGCCGTTTCTACAGCAACAGGATTTCTTAAAATAGTTGCCGCTAATTTTTTTATATCTTTAGAAAAAGTAGCAGAAAACATCAAGTTCTGACGCTTTTCTGGCATAAAACTTATGATTTTGTTAATATCTCTAACAAAACCCATATCTAACATCCTATCTGCTTCATCTAAAATTAAAACATCAACACGTTTAAAAGAAACAGCTTTTTGGTCATGCAAATCTAACAATCTACCAGGTGTTGCCACTAAAATATCTACACCACTTCTTAATGTCGCAATTTGTGGCTTTGCATTAACACCACCAAAAACTACAGCAGATTTTATGTTTACATACTTGCTGTATTCTCTAACATTATCATAAACTTGTGCTGCCAATTCTCTTGTTGGTGTTAAAACCAAGGCACGTAAAGGTCTATATTTTGGATGTTTTGTGTCCGATAAATATTGCAAAACAGGCAAGGTAAAACCAGCTGTTTTTCCTGTTCCTGTTTGTGCAGAAGCTAAAATATCTTTGCCTTCTAAAATATGTGGAATCGCTTTTTCTTGTATGGGTGATGGTTTGGTGTATCCTTTCTCTTCTACTGCTTTTACCAATGCTGCAGATAAACCTAAATCTTTAAATGTCATAAATAATAGTTACAAAACACGCTTTATGTAGCGATTTCTTTGGGCAAAGATACGTTTTCCTGCAAGGTCTTTAAGTCCTTGTAGGTATGAATAAATATTTCATTATTTTTTGGGCGTTTTAACGGGCTTTCACTACTCGCTTTTTTTCTGAAAAAGAAAAAAGAGCTCAAACAGGTCGCTCTATCCCTAACGCAAATTGCTTATTTACAAATATCCTGCAAAGTTTTCAAAACCTTGTAGGTATAAAAAAAAGAAGGTTAAAAACACCGACAAGGTTTTAGAAACCTTACAGGATGAATTCTTTGTTAAAACAACTAAAACCTGTTAATTTTTTTGATATTCACTTTACAAGTAGTAATTTCATCAATTCAAACCAAATTTTCTTCTTATGAAATCCTTTTTTCAATTGCTTCTAATTTGTTTTTCAGCAACTTTAATGGCACAAATACCCACAAAATCAACTCAAATTCAGCAATCTTTAGACCAAAAATCTATGATGACGAAATCGTCTTTAGTAAAAAATGTTGCGTTTACCAATATTGGGCCCACTGTAATGAGTGGTAGAGTTGCAGATGTTGCTGTAAATCCAAAAAATCCAACAGAATTTTATGTGGGTTATGCTTCAGGAGGTTTGTGGCACACCAACAATAATGGAACTACTTTTACACCAATTTTAGACAATTCTCCAACACAAAATATTGGTGATATTGCAGTAGATTGGACTTCTGGAACCATTTGGGTAGGAACAGGAGAAAAAAATTCTTCAAGATCTTCGTATGCAGGAATTGGAATGTTAAAATCTACAGACAAAGGAAAAACGTGGACAAATGTTGGTTTGCTTGATTCTCATCACGTAAGTAGAATCCTCATCAACCCAAATAATACAGATGAAGTTATTGTTGGCGTAATTGGCCATTTATATTCTCCAAATGCAGAAAGAGGTGTTTTTAAAACCACAAATGGAGGAAAAACGTGGACAAAATCACTTTTTATAAACCAAGATACAGGAATTATAGATGTGGCTTTTGCTCCAGAAAATTTTAATATAATGTATGCTGCTTCTTGGGAAAGAGAGCGTAAAGCTTGGAACTTTGATGGAGATGGAAATAACTCAGCCATTTATAAAAGTACAGATGCAGGAAGCTCTTGGACTAAGATTTCTGACAATGCTGGTTTTCCAACAGGAACTGGAGTGGGTAGAATTGGTTTAGCGGTTTTTAATGAAAATACAGTTTATGCTTTGCATGACAGTCAATTTAGAAGACCCAAAAAGAAAAACAAAAAGCCTTCAGATGCTTTAACAAAAGAAGATTTTAAAACCATGTCTGCTAGTGATTTCCTAAAATTATCAGACAAAAAATTAAATACCTATTTAAAAAATAATGGATTTCAAGAAAAATACAGAGCACAAAATGTAAAACAAATGGTGAGAGTAGGTACTGTAAAACCTATAGATTTGGCAAGTTATTTAGAAGATGCAAATGCAATGTTGTTTGACACTCAAGTAATTGGTGCAGAAGTTTTTAAAACCACAAATGGCGGAAAATCTTGGAAAAAAACACATGATAATTTTTTAGATGGTGTATACAGTTCTTATGGCTATTATTTTGGAGAAATTAGAGTAGACTTACAAGACGAAAACAAAATTTATGTTTTGGGTGTACCTATTATAAAATCGGAAGATGGAGGAAAAACATTTACCTCTATTAGCAGAGAAAATGTACATTCAGACCATCAAGCATTATGGGTAAATCCAAAAAAATCGGGACATATTTTAAACGGAAATGATGGTGGTTTAAATCTTTCTTATGATGATGGAGAAAATTGGATTAAATTAAATGATCCTGCTGTTGGGCAATTTTATTCGGTTTTTGCAGACAATCAAAAAAATTACAAAGTATATGGAGGTTTGCAAGATAATGGAGTTTGGGTTGCAGACCACAATGCAAGAATTAACAAAGGTTGGCAACAAAGTGGTCAAAATCCGTACGAATCTATTATGGGTGGAGATGGTATGCAAGTGCAAGTAGATAGTAGAGATGCAAACATTGTGTATACAGGTTATCAGTTTGGAAATTACTTCAGAATTAATAGAAAAACAGGCAAAAATGAATATATTCAACCAAAACATACCTTAGGTGAAACTCCTTACAGATTTAACTGGCAAACTCCAATTTATTTGTCAAAACACAATCAAGATATTTTATATTTAGGAGGAAATAAATTACATCGTTCTTTAAATCAAGGAGATGATTGGGAAACCATTTCTGGTGATTTAACTACTGGAGGTAAAAAAGGAAATGTAGCTTATGGAACATTAACCTCAATTTCTGAAAGTCCGTTTCAATTTGGTTTAATTTATGTAGGTTCAGATGATGGATACATCAACGTAACCAAAAACGGAGGAGGTAATTGGACGCGAATTTCCAACAATCTACCACAAAATTTATGGGTTTCTAGAGTCATAGCTTCATCACACAAAAAAGAACGTGTGTATGCAACTTTAAATGGGTATAGATTTGATGATTTTACGACCTACATTTACGTTTCAGATGATTATGGACAAACGTGGAAAAGTATTGGTAGTAACATGCCAACAGCACCAGTAAATGTGATAAAAGAAGACCCAGAAAACGAAAATATTTTATATGTAGGTACAGATAATGGATTGTATGTTTCTTTCAATCAAGGGAATTCTTGGGAAGCACTTAGCCATAATTTACCAAATGTAGCAGTACACGATTTGGTAATTCAGCCTAAAGCAAAACACTTAATTGTAGCAACACATGGAAGAAGTTTGTATAAGGCAAATATAGCTTCACTTCAAAAAATGACAGATGCTATTTTAGCAAAATCAAGCCATATTTTTGCAATAAATAATATTAGAAAAAGTAGAAATTGGGGACGTTCTTGGAGCCAATGGAGAGAAGCTTACACACCCGAAATTACCATTCCATTTTATACAAATTCATCAAGAAAAACTACAATTGATGTGTATGCTGGAGATGTAAGAGTAAATTCGATTTCTGTTAATGCAGATAAAGGTTATAATGAAGCTAACTTTGATGTTTCTTTTTCAAAAAAAGGAAAAAGAGACTATGAAAAGGCAAATAAAAAAACGAAATTAATTGCTGGTCAAAATGGAGTTTTTTATTTACCAAAAGGAAAATATGTAGTTAAAATTGGTGATGCAGAAAATGAGTTTGAAATAAAATAATCATTTCAAAATAATGCATCTGTTAATCCTTTTTTAGTAAAAATAATAAGTTTAATAAATGAAAAGAACAGCAATCCTTTTATTTTTTGTGTTTTCAATTTCAACAAATGGGCAATCAAGCATTAAAGATTTTTTTAATCTTTCTGGTCCCAAAAGAACTTGGGTGTTGTTTCATCCATTTAAAGCAAAAAAATCGTATAAAGTTTCAAAAGAAGTACAGAAAGTTACAGACTCTATTGCTAAAACAAAATTGTTAGATGGAGATGCTTCAGGTGGTCAAGTAGATGCTTTTAGACATGCTTATTGGATGGCGAGATTAGCGCAAGAAATGGGTAAAAGAGCAGCTAGATCTTTAGGAAAGGCACATGAAAAAGAAAATTATTTGACTTACAAAAAGAACAAATTAGAAGATGGTGTTGTGCCAGATAAAATATCATCAGAAATGGATTTATACAACAACGATCAAGGTTTAAAACTAATTTCTAAAGGTAGTAAAGTTCCAAGAAAAGGACTTATTTATAGGATTATAAATGCCATACAATCAGGAAAAATGAAAATTATTAAAAAAGATAAAAAGGGCAATTTTTTAACCTGTGAAGGAAAAATAATTTCTGCAGAAGAATTAAAAGGGAAATGGAAAAATAACAAGTGCTTAGTGTCTTCTAAGAAATAATTTGTAAAAACAACATCTTATTTTATGAAAGCAAAAAAAGCCTCATTTAGTTATTTAAAACAATTCTAAATACCTATTAAAACGTTGTAAATTCTTTGCATTGAGAATTCTTTAGCCGTATTTTTGTAATCACAATTTTAACTAATTTTCACAATGGGCGGATTTTTCAAATCTTCAATTGGAAGAAAGGTGTCAATGGCACTTTCTGCATTTTTTCTTATGTTCTTCCTATTACAGCATTTAACAATTAACATTTTATCGGTTTTTAGTCCAGATACTTTTAATGAAGTTTCTCATTTTATGGGCTCAAATCCAGTTGTTCAATTTGCATTGCAACCAGTTTTAATTTTTGCAGTTGTTTTTCATTTTGTGATGGGTTTCATCTTAGAATTGAGAAACTCTAGAGCAAGAAATGTTTCTTACGCTAAAAACAACGGAGCTGCAAACTCATCTTGGGTAAGTAGAAATATGATTTTAAGCGGAATTACAATTTTAGCTTTCATTGTTTTACACTTTATCGATTTTTGGTTTCCAGAAATCAATACAAAATTTATACAAGGAGATTGGTCTGGAACTATGGCAGGTGTAGATGGATACAGATATTATGAAGAATTGGTTCATAAATTCGTAAATCCACTAAGAGTTGGAGCTTATGTTATTGCATTTGTATTTTTAGGATTGCATTTAACACATGGTTTTGCCTCAGCTTTCCAATCTATGGGAGCATCAACAATTAGAAAAGAAAAGTTACAGAAATTCGGTAAAGCATATTCTATAATTGTTCCTGCAGGATTTATTTTTATAGCAATTTATCATCACTTAAACCATTAATTTTTTATTATTATGGCTTTAGATTCAAAAGTACCAAAAGGTCCACTTAAAGATAAATGGACAGATTATAAAAACCATATAAACTTGGTAAACCCTGCCAACAAACGTCATATAGATGTTATTGTTGTAGGTACAGGTTTAGCAGGTGGTTCTGCAGCTGCAACCTTAGCAGAGTTAGGGTATAATGTAAAAGCATTTGCTTACCAAGATTCTCCAAGAAGAGCACACTCTATTGCAGCTCAAGGAGGTATTAATGCAGCAAAAAATTACCAAGGAGATGGAGACTCTACTTACAGATTATTTTACGATACTGTAAAAGGAGGAGATTATCGTTCTAGAGAATCAAACGTATACAGACTAGCAGAAGTTTCTGCAAATATTATAGACCAATGTGTGGCACAAGGAGTCCCTTTTGCGCGTGATTATGGAGGTTTGTTAGACAACCGTTCTTTTGGTGGAGTTTTAGTATCTAGAACTTTTTATGCCAAAGGACAAACAGGTCAACAGTTATTATTAGGAGCATATTCTGCAATGAACAGACAAATTGCTCGTGGAAAAATAGAAATGTTTAACAGACACGAAATGTTAGATGTTGTTATTGTTGATGGTAAAGCAAGAGGTATTATTGCAAGAAATTTAGTAACAGGAGAAATAGAACGTCATTCTGCGCATGCAGTAGTTATTGGTTCTGGAGGATATGGAAACGTATATTTCTTGTCTACAAATGCTATGGGTTCTAATGTAACAGCAGCTTGGAAAATACATAAAAAAGGCGCATATTTTGCAAACCCTTGTTATACACAAATTCACCCAACTTGTATTCCACGTTCTGGAGATTATCAATCAAAACTAACGTTAATGTCAGAATCTTTAAGAAATGATGGACGTATTTGGGTACCAAAACATTTAAAAGATGTAGAGGCTATTAGAGCAGGTAAATTAAAACCTACAGAATTAAAAGAAGAAGATAGAGATTACTATTTAGAAAGACGTTACCCTGCATTTGGTAACTTAGTGCCAAGAGATGTTGCTTCTAGAGCTGCAAAAGAACGTTGTGATGCTGGTTATGGAGTAAATGCAACAGGAGAAGCTGTGTATTTAGATTTTGCTGCATCTTTTGTAAGATATGGAACAGAGCAAGCAAAGATTCACGGAATTAACAACCCTACAGACGCAAAAATTAAAGAATTAGGGCAAGAAATTGTAAGAGCTAAATATGGAAATTTATTTCAGATGTATGAGAAAATCGTAGATCAAAATCCGTATGAAACTCCTATGATGATTTACCCAGCTGTACACTATACAATGGGTGGTGTTTGGGTAGATTATAACTTAATGACTACGATACCTGGATGTTATTGTATTGGAGAAGCAAATTTCTCTGATCATGGAGCAAACAGATTAGGGGCTTCTGCATTAATGCAAGGTTTGGCAGATGGTTATTTTGTGTTGCCTTACACCATTGGAGATTATTTAGCAGATGATATTAGAACAGGAAAGATACCAACAGATACTCCAGAATTTGAGGCTGCAGAAAAGGCTGTAAAAGATGCAATCAACTTTTTTGTAAATAATAAAGGAAGTCATTCTGTAGATTATTATCATAAGAAATTAGGAAAAATAATGTGGGATAAATGTGGTATGTCTAGAAACGCTGCTGGTTTAAAAGAAGCTATTCAAGAAATATCAGATTTAAGAAAAGATTTCTGGCAAAATGTTTCAGTTCCTGGAGGTGCAAATGAATATAATGAAGAACTTGCAAAAGCAGGTAGAGTTGCAGATTTCCTAGAATTAGGAGAGCTGTTTGCAAAAGATGCTTTAGAAAGAGAAGAATCTGCAGGTGGGCATTTTAGAGAAGAGCACCAAACAGAAGAAGGAGAAGCAAAAAGGCTTAAAGAATTTCAGTTTGTTTCTGCTTGGGAATATAAAGGAGAACCCAAAGATGCTGTTTTACACAAAGAGCCCTTGGTTTATGAGAATATAGAAGTTAAAGAAAGAAGTTATAAATAAATATAGTTTATGGTTGATGGTTGTTAGTTTATGGCAACAACAACTAACAACAAACAACTAAAAACCAAAAACTAAAAAACATGAATTTAACGTTAAAAATTTGGAGACAGAAAGACGCTAGTACAAAGGGTCAAATGGTCGATTACAAAGTAACTGAAATTTCAGAACACATGTCTTTTTTAGAAATGATGGATGTTTTAAATGAACAGTTGGTAAACGCTGGTGAAGAGCCTGTAGCTTTTGATCACGATTGTAGAGAGGGTATTTGTGGGATGTGCTCTATGTATATAAATGGAGAAGCACATGGCCCAGATAGAGGTATAACAACTTGTCAATTACACATGCGAATGTTTAAAGATGGCGAAACTATTACAATAGAACCATTTAGAGCAGCAGCATTTCCAGTAATTAAAGACTTGGTTGTAGACAGATCTTCTTTTGATAGAATACAACATGCAGGTGGTTACATTTCTGTAAACACTTCTGGTAATACACAAGATGCAAACTCAATTCCGATTTCTAAACATGCTGCAGATGAAGCAATGGATGCTGCTACCTGTATTGGTTGTGGTGCTTGTGTAGCAACCTGTAAAAACTCATCAGCAATGTTATTTGTAGGAGCAAAAGTATCTCAATATGCATTGCTACCTCAAGGTCAAGTAGAAGCTGCAGATCGTGTTAAAAATATGGTAGCTCAAATGGATTTAGAAGGATTTGGAAATTGTACAAACACAGGAGCTTGTGAAGTAGAATGCCCTAAAGGAATTTCTTTAGAAAACATTGCAAGAATGAATAGAGAGTTAATGAAAGCTTCTATTTAGTTTACTTTCTTACTATCATTCTAAAATGAGCCATTTTAGGCGATTGATAAATCTAAAAAAAAAGACAACTTAAATTTTTAAACTCCAAATCTCATCTAGATTTGGGGTTTGTTTTATAAAATTATTTGATTCCTTTAAAAAAATCTTCAGGAGAAATTTCGAGTTTATTTAAAATAATTAACAAACGCTCTAGGTCTAATTTTGTTTTTCCTTTCTCTACTTTAAAATAGCCACCTACAGTTAAACCCAAAGCATTGGCAATATCATATTGAGTAAAACCAGAAATTTGTCTTTTTTCTACTATTTTTTTTAAAATAGTTTGGTATTTTTCTATAATATTTTCTCTTTCTCTTTCTCTTTCTCTTTCTCTTTCTCTTTCTCTTTCTCTTTCTCTTTCTCTTTCTCTTTCTCTTTCTCTTGTTTTCATTAGGTATTCTTTTTCTGATATAAAAATAGGAAAAAAAAGCATGCTATAAACCATCCATTTTGGACTAACTGAAAATGGTGAGATTTTTACTCTCACTGAAAACCGTTAATCCAAAATGGAAAGTGATTTTTTTGGTGGTAACAAAAATGTTTCTCAAATTTGGAAAAAGAAGTTGCTATGAAAGAGAAATTTCTTCCTCCATTATCATTTCGAAATAAGCCTATTTAGGCGATTGAGAAATCTAAATTTATCTTGTCATTCCTGCGAAAGCAGGAATCCATAACAAAAACCTCCGCTTGCGGAATTAAGAAATATAAAAACCGTGTAAATAAATGTATAACTTAAAACAAATGCCTATGTAAGTAAACAACAACAAGCAGAGGAAGTGTTGCAAAAGTAAAGCTTTTTCTACAAGTTTTTACAGAATTTTAGACTTGTTTAATCATATAGAATTCAAATTTAATTATATAACTAACCTAATATTTAGGTTGTAAATTTAAAAATTATGAAAAGGTTATTTTTAGGATTAGCATTTTTATTAGCATCATTTAGTGGAACTACAGATGTTAAAGAAAGTGCAACTGCAGAGGAATTTGTTTGTGGTAATTGGGTAGAAGTAAAGGTTGAATGCGACAATAACTTTTACTTATGCACAGATGGTCAAACGTTTGAAGAAGTATTAGAAGATGCTTGGTATTTCTCAAATGGAAGATGTTAATTTTTTTTTGTGCGCAAATTAATTTTGCGCACATTTAATCAAATACAATTATTAAATATGAAACAAATTTTAAAAATATTATTTTTCTGTTTATTTACGAGTAACGTTATTGGACAAATTCAAATTAAGGGTAATATGAGTTTTCCTCCTATCGAATATAATGCAAAAAAATTAGAACAAACAAAACAAAATATTTATTATAATTATACATATATTTCAAATCCTAAAAAAACAGAAAAAACAAAGTCTTCTTTAACTTTACTCCAAATTGGTCAAAATTGGTCAAAATTTGTAGATTTTAACACTTTAAAAAAAGATTCTATAGAAGAAAAATTTAGCTATTATAAAAATTTAGGCGCAGTTGAATTAAATAAGTTACTCGCTGTAAGGGAGAAAATAGGATTTAAAAAAAATATTTTTAAAGATTTAAAAAATAACTCCTTAACAATTCAAAGTAAAATTTACAAAAAAAATTATGAGTATAAAGAGAAAAAAAATAGTTTAAATTGGCAGCTTGTAAAAGGAAATAAAACAATTTTAAATTATAAAGTAAAAAAAGCAATTATAAATTATGGAGGTAGAAAATGGATAGCTTGGTATACAGAAGAAATACCAATCAATTTAGGTCCTTATGTTTTCGGTAATTTACCAGGTTTAATTTTAGAGTTGTATGATGATAAAAAAAACTTCCATTTTATAGCTATTGGTGTGGATAACGAACAAAAAGAAATTTACAAGTCAATTAAAAAAAACACAATAGAAACATCAAAAGAAAACTTTTTTAAAGCTGAAAGAAATTTTTATGAAAAGCCTGAAAATTTTATTACAGGAACTATTAGAGGAGGTGCAAATTTCAAAAAAATACCATATAACCCTATAGAAATTATTGATTAATGAAGTTATTTATAAGTTTTGGTATATTTTTTCTTTTTTCAATTTTTAGTTTTTCTCAAAGCATAGTTAATGGTAAATTAAAAACTATAGAAGGTATACCAATTTCTGGTGTTAGTGTAACAATTAGGCTATTAAATACAGATAATACATTAAACTATAGTATATCTAATAATAAAGGAGAATTTTCAATTAGAATATTTTCTAAAACAGAAAAAGTTCAACTTAAAATTAGGTCAATGGGTTTTAAAAATGTTACCAAAATTATTGAAAATAAAACTCAAACTTTAAATTTTGTTTTAGAAGAAGAGATAACACAATTAAAAGAAGTTATTTTAAAGTCTTTTCCAATTTCACGTAAAGGAGATACTATTAATTATTCTGTTAGTGCATTTTCTAAACAAGAAGATAGAACTATTGCAGATGTTCTAAAGAATATGCCAGGGATTGAAGTTTTAGATAATGGGAAAATATTATATCAGGGTAAGCCTATTAATAAATATTACATTGAAGGTTTAGATTTATTAGAAGGTAAATATAATTTAGCAAACAAAAATTTACCCTATAAAGAAGTAACTAAAGTTCAGGTTTTAGAAAACCATCAACCTATAAAAATGTTAGATAGCTTGGTTTATTCAGACCAAGCAGCTATAAATATAAAACTTAAAAGCAATTACACTTTTACAGGTCAAGCAGAAATTGGTAGTGGATTATCTCCTTTACTTTGGAATGCCAATATAACTGCTATGCTGTTTTCAAAGAAAAAACAAATGTTAAGTTCTTATCAATCTAATAATACTGGAAACGATGTGGCTTCACAATTAAAAACTTTAACAATTGAAGATTTATTAGAACAATTTGAAAGTAATAATGAAAAACAAGATTGGTTATCTATTCAAAAACTTCAAACACCTAATTTTTCAGAAAAACGTTGGTTAGATAACAACATTCATTTAATTACTACTAATTATTTGCAAAAATTAAAAAACGATTATGAATTGCGATTAAATGTTTCTTACATTAATGATTATCAACAACAAAATGGAGTTACAAATACTCAATTTTTCACCTCAAATGACACTATTAATTTATTTGAGCAGAAATATAACCAACTTTACATAAACACTTTAGAAACAAATCTAACACTTCAAAAGAATACTAATAAAAACTTTTTAAAAAACAGTTTACAATTTCAAGGGTTTTGGGATAGTCAACAAGGTAATATTCAACTCAATAATAGTAATATTGGTCAAAATTTAAGTAATAGATATTTTAAACTAAAAAATAAATTTAAAACTCTATTCTCAATTGGTAAACAGATTGCTTCATTAAATTCTTATATAGGATTTAATAAAACACCACAATCATTAATTATTCATTCAGGTCAGTTTAACGACTTATTAAATAATGGTAATGCTTATGAAAAAGTTATTCAAAACGTTGAACTTAATACGTTTTATACTAATAACTCTTTAGGTTTTACAAAAGGTTGGAAACAATTCAGTTTTAGCCCTAAAGTTGGTTTTCAGTTAGAACAGCAAGATTTAAAAAGTAAAATTTTAACATCAAACACAAATCAAATCTCAAATTTTGACAACAATTTAGATTGGAGACGTGCCAAATTGTATTTTAATTTAAAAACACAATATAAAAAATATAAATGGAGAATGGAATTGACAATGCCAGTTAATTTTCAGAACTACCAATTAGAAGACAAACCTTTATTTCGAAATCAAAACCTAAATCGATTAACTTTTGAACCACGCTTTTCTTTAAATTATGATATCACTAATTTTTGGCGTATTGCTTCATCCGCCAGTTTTAGCAATCAATTTGGGACTATAAATCAAGTATATTATAATTACATCTTGCTAAATTATAGAAACATACAACGTATAGATGCACCTTTACCTGAAAAACAAACTATTAATTATTCTGCATTTATCGGTTATAGAAATCCTATTAATGCTTTATTTTTAAATTTGACTTATTCAAATACAACAACAAATAATAACTTACTTTACAATACACAAGTTTTAAATAATGGCGCAATTGAGTTTCAAGCTATTGAACAAGATAATAAAAGACAATCTCATAATTTTTCTACCAAAGCGAGTAAATATATTAGTTCAATAAACACTAATATAACTATGAGTACCAATTATAGTTTACAATATTTTCAGCAAATTTTGAATTCTGATATAACAGATATATCTAATCAAAATTGGGGTTTTAACGGAAAGGTAGATATCGATATTACTGATTGGTTAAATACAGAATTAACATCTACTTTTCAATTTTCAAACAATCAAATCCAAGAACAGAAAAATCAAACGATAACTCAACAATTTCATAAATTCAATATTAACATTTACCCAAAAGAAAATCAATACTTAAATTTAAAAACTGAACTTATCAAGAATAATTTATTCTCTGAAAACACTAAAAATTTATTTGCAGATTTATTATATCGTTATACTTGGAGTAAAAAAAATATTGATTTTGAAATACAATGGAATAATATTTTTAACACAGAAAATTACAGAACTGTAAATATTAATAATTTTAGTTATTTGGAATCTAATTTTATTTTAAGAATAAGGCAGGTATTATTTAAAATAAGGTTTTCAGTATAACAAAAACTTTAAAAACTGTTTAATTTCAGATACAAGAACCTTTATTTTACCAAGAATAATTATGTTTAGTATTGGGTATAATTTGTAGGTTTTAGTCTACAGTCTACAGTCTACAGTCTACAGTCTACAGTCTACAGTCTACAGTCTACAGTCTACAGTCTACAGTCTACAGTCAATAGTTTGCAGTGATGTAAACTTTTAACTATTTTACTTCCAACTCCCAACTCATCATTTCCTTCCAAAATCTGCAGGAATTTCTCCCCAGGCTTTGGTTTCCCATTTTAAAATAGGATTTTTATAGGTGTTTTGGTGTAACCATTTTTCGGCTCTTTTTATCAAATCTAATAGGTCTTTGTTAGAAGCATCAAAATGAATGTTGGTTTTACATCGCTTTTGCTTAACCCAGCTCATGGCAATCTTAGAATCAGAATAAATAGGAATATCTTCTTTGTTTTTGTTCTTTAATAAAGCTATACCATGCACCAAAGCCAAAAACTCGCCAATATTATTGGTTCCTTTTAAGTAAGGCCCTTTTTTAAAAATTTCTTTTTTATTATGCGTTAAAACACCTCTGTATTCCATTTTCCCAGGATTTCCACTACAAGCAGCATCTACAGAAATACTTTCTAAAATAGGAGTACCATATTTTGCCTTTTCAGTAACAGTTAATGTTGGTTTTTTAGTGTTTTTTCCTTTATAATCTTCATATTTTTTAGAAGCTGCTAATTCAGCTTCATCTAAATTTACAAAAGATTTGTATTGAGCAGCCTCAAAACCATCAATTTGTCGTTTACAAGCATTCCAAGAAGTAAAAAGACCCGTTTTTCTTCCTTTCCAAACTACGTAAAACTTTTTTTTACTCATTTACACTTAAAATTGTATCCTCTATAACCCTTGGAAAATACTGTTGCTCTAAAATATGAATTTTTTCAGCAATTTTTTCAGGGCTATCTGTCTCTAAAACAGGAGTTTTTGCCTGAAAAATAATGGCTCCTTCATCATAATTGGCATTTACATAATGAATTGTAATACCAGTTTCTGTTTCCATGTTTTCTTTTACAGCCTTATGAACATGCATTCCATACATACCTTTACCACCATATTTTGGCAATAATGCAGGGTGAATATTTATAATTTTATCAGGAAAAGCATCAATAATATTTTCAGGAATTTTCCATAAAAAGCCTGCTAATATGATATAATCGGCTTCTTTTTTAAGGAATTTAAGAATCTTATCAGAAGTATAAAAATCTTCTTTATTAAAATGTAAACAACTGGTTTTTAAATTTTTACACCTTTCAAACACTTTGGCATGCTCATTGTTACAAAGTACATTAGTAACCCTAGTGGTTTTAGTATGATTAAAAAACTTAATAATGTTTTCTGCGTTCGTTCCAGAACCAGATGCAAAAATAACAATACGCTTCATAACTACATTTCTAGAGTACAAAAAAAGGAATAATTATTAACAAATTGATTGCTTTTGTAGAGAGATTCAAAAAATTTATTTACATTTAGTAATCATTTTTCGGACAAAAATTAGATATAATTATAAAGATTTGTATTTTTGCCCCGATTAAAATTTTAAAAACAAAAAAATTATGTCAGACATTGCATCAAGAGTAAAAGCTATTATCGTAGATAAATTAGGCGTAGACGATAATGAGGTAACAACAGAAGCTAGCTTCACAAACGATTTAGGAGCAGATTCTTTGGATACTGTTGAGTTAATTATGGAATTCGAAAAAGAATTCGATATTCAAATTCCAGACGATCAAGCTGAAAATATTGGAACAGTTGGTCAAGCAGTTAGCTATATAGAAGAGGCAAAAAAGTAACATTTATATGCAGTTAAAACGAGTTGTAGTTACTGGACTTGGCGCATTAACGCCAATTGGTAATAATATTGAAGAATATTGGAACGCCCTTGTTAACGGAGTTAGCGGAGCAGCACCTATCACTTACTTTGATGCTGCCAAGTTCAAAACTCGTTTTGCATGTGAATTAAAAGATTTTAAAGCTACTGACCACATAGATAGGAAAGAAGCTAGAAAAATGGATCGATTTACGCAGTATGCAATGGTAGCTTCTGATGAAGCTATTGCAGATGCAAATTTAGATCTAGAAAAAATTAATAAATTACGTGTTGGCGTAATTTGGGGTGCAGGTATAGGTGGTTTAGAAACTTTTCAAAACGAGGCTTTAAACTTTGGAGAAGGAGATGGAACACCAAGATTTAACCCTTTCTTTATTCCAAAAATGATTGCAGACATAGCTCCAGGAAATATTTCTATTAAAAATGGATTTATGGGGCCAAATTACACCACTGTTTCTGCATGTGCATCTTCTGCAAACGCAATGATAGATGCTTTAAACTATATTCGTTTAGGATATTGTGATGTAATTGTAACTGGTGGCTCAGAAGCTGCTGTTGCTATTGCTGGAGTAGGTGGTTTTAATGCAATGCATGCTTTATCTACAAGAAATGAAAGTCCAGAAACCGCATCTAGACCTTTTGATGCAGAACGTGATGGTTTTGTATTAGGTGAAGGAGCAGGTGCTATTGTTTTAGAAGATTACGATCATGCTAAAGCAAGAGGAGCAAAAATTTATGCAGAAGTTATTGGAGGAGGTATGTCTTCTGATGCATATCACATGACTGCACCACATCCAGATGGAGTTGGTGTAATAGCTGTGATGAAAAACTGCTTAGAAAATGCAGGAATTAAACCAGAAGATGTAGACCATATCAATACACATGGTACTTCTACACCTCTAGGAGATGTTGCAGAATTAAAAGCAATCTCAGCTGTTTTTGGTGACCATGCTAAAAACATAAATATTAATTCTACAAAATCTATGACAGGTCACTTGTTAGGAGCTGCAGGAGCTATAGAATCTATTGCTTCTATATTAGCAATGCAAAATGGTATTGTGCCTCCAACAATTAATCATACAAACATAGATGAAAATATTAATCCAGAATTAAATTTAACTTTAAATAAAGCTCAAAAGCGAGATATTAAAATAGCTATGAGTAATACATTTGGTTTTGGTGGGCATAACGCTTGTGTTGCCTTTAGAAAGTTAGAAGAGTAAACGTATATGAATTTTATTCGTAAAATAGTGAAGCCTCATACCCAAGAGGACGAGCAATTATATAACGAATTAAAAATACTACTCAATTTTTCTCCAAGAAAGATTAATAAATACAAAAAAGCATTTACACACAGGTCTGTGCAAATGTTAGATAAAAATGGAATACCCATAAATTATGAACGTTTAGAGTTTTTAGGAGACTCTATTTTAGGCTCTGTTATTGCTGCTTATTTGTATAAAAAAGTACCAACTGGTTCAGAAGGTTACTTAACACAAATGCGTTCAAAAATTGTAAGTAGAGAGCATTTAAATGAGCTGGGTAAGGATTTGAATTTAATTAGATTCGTAAAAAGTAATGTAGATCAAGATAGTGTTGGTGATAATATTCATGGCAATATTTTCGAAGCCTTAATTGGAGCCATTTATTTAGACAAAGGGTATAATGTTTGCCAAAAATTTATTTACAAAAAGGTAATTGTGCCTTATGTAGATATAGAAAAACTAGAAGGTAAAATAACTAGCTACAAAGGATTAATTATAGAATGGTGTCAAAAACAGAAGAAAAAATACAGTTTTGATACTTATGAAGATTCTGGAAACGAAGCAATCAAACACTTTAGTGTAAAAATTAGCATCGATGGAGAACAAGTTGCCAAAGGCAGATCTACTTCAAAGAAAAAAGCAGAAGAACAAGCCTCTAAAAGAGTGTATTATGCTTTTCAAAACGAGATTTCTGTAAGTTAGTTAACGAAAACGTTATCGTTAAATTAACATGAAATCTCATAAACAATTAGTAATTTAGCTTACTCATAAAACCTAATAATTAGTTATAATTTATGCAGGTGTACGCTTTAGAATTAGATGATTTTTGCGAAGAAGAATACTCTTTAATAGGAATCCATTCTACTTTAGAGGACTATAAACTTGCTTACTTACTTAACAAGACATTAAACACTAAATTTTATAAAGCCAAACAAGATTTAGAATTTATAAGAGAAAAAAAGAAAGCCTCTTTTTCTATTTATAATTATGAAAACATAAAATATGATTTTAACTGGTTTTTAATAGCAAATAGCTACAGGAGAGAAAACCAAACAGAATCTAATGAGTTATTATTAACCACAGAAACGAAAACATATCTTATTCCAGAAAAGAAAAAAGTAGATTTTTTTATAAAAATTTGTGGCGAATCTAAATATGAATTTGTTTTAAATACAATTAGTAAAATAAAAAATATTGATAATGTAATTACTGCATATTCAATAGATAAAAACACTTTAAAGTCTAAAGACTTTTTAATATTTTAAAATATGATTGATTACAAGAAAACTAAAATTGTTGCAACCCTAGGCCCTGCAACAAGTAGTAAAGAAACCCTAGCAGAATTAGCCAAAGAAGGTGTAAATGTATTTCGTATTAATTTTTCTCATGCAGAATATGAAAATGTAAGAAATACTGTAAAAACCATAAGAGAAATTAATGAAGAAAATGGTTATAATGTAGCCATTTTAGCAGATTTACAAGGCCCAAAATTAAGAGTTGGGGTTATGGAAGATGGTGTAGAGTTGGCAGATGGAGACACTTTTATATTTACTACAGAAAAATGTAAAGGAACCAAAGAAAAAGCATTTATGACCTATGGACGTTTTCCAAAAGACGTAAAAGTTGGAGAACAAATTTTGGTAGATGATGGTAAACTATTATTTGAGGTAATTTCTACAGACAAAGACAAAGAAGTTGTTGTAAAAACAATTGTTGGAGGACCTTTAAAATCTAAAAAAGGAGTAAACTTACCAAACACAGCAATTTCTCTTCCTGCATTAACAGAAAAAGATAAAGAAGATGCAATTTTTGCATTAGGTTTAGAAGTAGATTGGATTGCTTTGTCTTTTGTAAGAACGCCAGAAGATTTAAGAATGTTACGTGATTTAATAGACGAACATTCAGACTATAGAGTGCCAGTAATTGCTAAAATAGAAAAACCAGAAGCAGTTGCAAATATGGATGCATTAATTCCTTATTGTGATGGTTTAATGGTAGCTCGTGGAGATTTAGGTGTAGAAATACCAATGCAAGACGTACCTCTAATACAGAAAAAATTAGTAAGACGCGCCAAAAGAGCAAGAATTCCTGTAATTATTGCCACACAAATGATGGAGACAATGATAGATAACTCTGTACCAACTAGAGCAGAAGTAAATGACGTTGCAAACTCTATTATGGATGGAGCAGACGCAGTAATGCTTTCTGGAGAAACATCCGTAGGAAAACATCCAGTAAGAGTTATCCAAAAAATGGCAGAAATTATTAAAGCAGTAGAAAACTCTAGAATGATTAAAGTGCCACATGAAGCACCACATATTAGAACAAATCGTTTTATTACAAAAGCCGTTTGTCATCATGCAGCATTAATGGCAAATGATATTGATGCTAAAGCAATTTCTACTTTAACAAGAAGTGGTTACACAGCTTTTCAAATCTCTGCTTGGAGACCACAAGCTAAAATATTGGCTTTTTCTTCAGAAAAAAGAATTTTAGGAAAACTAAATTTACTTTGGGGTGTTAAAGCATTCTATTATGACAAACGTTTAAGTACAGATGATACAGTTGTAGATATTAACAACATAACTAAAGAAATTGGTTATGTTAAAGAAGGAGATTTAATGATTAACCTTACTTCTATGCCTGTAGAAGCAGAAGGTATGGTAAATACACTTCGTGTTTCTGAAATAGAATAAAAGTAGTTAAAAATAATATTTAAAAAGCATTCTATTTTTTAGAATGCTTTTTTGTTTATTGTATAGACAAGTTAGGAAATGAAAAATACTAAAAAAATTAGTAAAAGATTTTTTCCATTTTACTTCCTTTAAATAAATTACAAGTTTAGCTTTTTAGTGATAATAATCGCATCATTAGTAACAAATGGCATTGGCATCATTTCTTCGGTTCTTGGAGCGATTGAAAAACTACTATTTTCTAACAAATCATAAGAAATCTCGTTTAAAATTACATCAAAATCATAATCTTTTAAAACAGAAAAAGATAAAGTAACCTCTTTGTCTACATTCGCTAATTGGTAGACCAAAAAAGTTCCCTTTTTAACGCTGTAATTCTTACCATTATTTACCAAAACATCGTTTACTTTAAATTGATGAAAATTAAGTTCTTTCTTGGTAATAAGTTCTAGCTTATTTACTTTTCTTTCTGGCAAAATGGTTAGCTCTAAAAAACGTTTGTTACCAATAATAGTATCTATTTCTATATTTACAGTTGATGGTGGTATATTTTTAAAATCTGTCTTTTTATGATAGGTAAAACGTGTATTGTATTTGCTCTTGGTTTCTGCATTAACAATACTTCCTTTGGTGGCATTCTCGTCAAAAATTTGTTTTGTATAATTGTCTAAAGTATTATTATACGTGCCAAAATAAGCTGTTTTATCATCAGAATTTTGAATGTAAACAATACTGTTTGGTTTTTTATTATCAATAGAAAAACCACTATTATAAGTAGCTAATCCAAAGAAAATAATTGTAAATAAACCAGCTGTTTTTTGCATCCAAAATGTTTTCTTTTGGTGAAATGTAAGAATCATTAATCCAAAAACTAGTGCAATTAAAATTCCGCTTACAAAAAGTATTTTTAGGCCTAAACCTACTGGAAACATTTTTATTAAAGGAGCAAAAATATAAATGATTGGAATTGATATGATTGTAAATAAAATTCGTTTTGATTTTTCTTCTAAATCCATAAAAATAGCAACTGCTAAAATTATCAAAGCGCAAAAAACAGGAATAATAAAAAAACCAGCTCCTTTTAATGAGCCACTAATTAAAATGTTAATAATTAACCAAATTAAAATTGGTGCAATTAATAAATCTGTTGTTTTTTCATGTTTGGCAATGTATTTATAGGTTTTAAATAAAAGCCAAAGGTTTAAAAACGCAAAAGCAGCAATATATTGGTAACCATTGTAGGTAAAACCGTGTAAAATATCTTGATATTGTGGGTGAATTATCAATAATAATTTCCATAAACCAAAGGATACTCCTCCACAAAGAAGTGTGGATAAGAGAAAAACTCCTAAACCTTTTGAAATTCCGTTTACAGAGAGTTTTCTTTTTTTAAATCCGAAGAAAACGATAACAATAAAAAGAATAGTAGCAATAATTAACATGGGAATTACCCAAGAAAAAGGATAAATAACCAGTTTTACAAAAGGGAAATTTACATAGACAAAATCTTCATCAGAATTAAGGTTAGATAAATCTGCATTGGCAAAATAGTTTAAAGTAGTTGTAAAATAATCTGCTTGGTGTAAAAGTGTTTCTCTGTCTAACCTTGGGTAAGAATCTTGTGCTGTATGATAATCGAAATGATCGCCAATAAAAGCAAAATTAAATCCGTTTATATTTGCATCTTCTCTAAAAACAGTTAAATCTGTATCATTGGGTAATTTTTTATAAATGCTATACATTAAAGAATTTGCAGCAGGATAATTGGGTTTTGCAGCTAAAAATTCTGATAATAATTTGCTGTTTTTTCCATTGGTTTCCATCAACATATAACTTGGACCTCCACTTCCTCTAGCTTCAAAATTTAAAACCAGTCCAATATTTTTTGCCCAAGAATGTTCGTTTACAAATGCTTGAGCACCAAGTAAACCTAGTTCTTCTGCATCAGAAATTAAAATAATAATATCGTTTATTGGTTGTTTATTTTGGGCTAAAAAAGCTCTAACGCCTTCTAATATTGTAACAACTCCAGAACCAGCATCGCTTGCACCAAGTGAAGAATGTGGGTTAGAATCATAATGTGTTAATAACAGCAATGCTTTTTTGTCTGTAGTGCCCTTAATTTTGGCTATGATGTTTTGTGCTGTTGTTGCTGCTACCCATTTTTTATTAATAGCTGTTTGGGTTTGAATTTCTGTTGATAACCCCATCTGTTGTAGTTCTTTTACAATATAGTCTTGAACGTTTTTATGGTTTTTAGAACCTACAAAATGGGTTTCTTTACTAATGTTTTTTAAATGATGCAAAGCATTATCTATAGAAAAATCTGTTTTTGATTCTTTTTTTTGATTTGATAAAGAAGGTTTTAAATCGGAAAAACTCCAATAAATTGTACCAAGAATAATTAATACAGAAACAAGAGAAGAAAATGCTTTCATTTTAAAAAATAAGTTTTTATAAAAGTATGAAATAAAAAAAACTTAGACTAAATGTTGGATAAAACAGAAAAATCACTAAATTTAAAACAAACTAAAACTAATTATTATGGGTATTAAAAGCTTTCAAGGAAAAAGAGATACGAGTCAAAAAAAAGAAGAAGCGCAAATTTTAGTGTCTGATTATATGACTACAAAATTAGTTACTTTTAAAGCAGAAGATTCTTTAGATCATGTTATAGAACAATTAATTACTTATAAAATTTCTGGTGGACCAGTGGTTAATGATAAAAATGAATTGATTGGTATTATTTCTGAAACAGATTGTATTAAACATATTTCTGAAAGCAAATATTATAATATGCCTTCTGATACGAACAATACTGTTGGTAAATATATGGTTACAGATGTAGATACAATAGATAAGGACATGAATATTTTTGATGCCGCCTTTAAATTTATTAGCTCACATAGAAGAAGGTTTCCTGTAGTAGAAAACGGAAAATTAATTGGGCAATTAAGCCAAAAAGATGTTTTAAAAGCTGCTATTAGTGTACAGGGAAATACTTGGAAGTAAAAAAATCTTATTTTACTCATAAATTCATTTTTCTATTTTTATAATACTTATAAAAAAAATAAACAGTAATTAGGAAAAAGACAAATGTTATAAGGGTTATAATTATTAGAAAGTTAATAGAAAAGCCTCTTTCTAGTAAAGAATCACTATGTTTCTTTGGGTTAAAATAAACGTTAACTTTTTTATTTTTAAAATATTTTTTTGTTGGTTTTGAAATATGTTACAGATCTCTTTTAATCAACAAAAAAGTTTCATTTTCTAAGGGCAAATACCCTTCATCATAAATATAAAAATAAGTGTTTCCTGTTTTAGTTTTATAGATAGAGGTAAAAAAATTAAAGTCGAAACCTTTATCATACAATTTTGTTCTAGAAACTTTTGTTTTACCAGAGACGTTTAATTCTGATAAAATTTTATAATTTTTTCTTAGCCTATTATTTATGTTTCTAATTAAGTTTTTACTGTCTTTGTTTATCTTATTATTAAAGGAGTTTCTACAATAGTCTGAACAAAATTTTTTATCAACCCTGCCTTTAACAACGTCTCCACATTCTAAGCATTTTTTATTTTCCATAGTTTTCTTTTTTTAATTCGTACCAATTTACTTTTACATCTTTGTAATCAAATTCGTTTACAAATTGCAATCCAATTTTTTGTAAAATTTTATTAGAACCAATATTTTCTATGTCTGCAGCTCCATATATGGTTTGGTAGTTCATTATTTTAAACCCATATTCCAAGCAAGCTTTGGCAGACTCTAAAGCATACCCTTTTCTCCAATATGTAGGTATAAATCTGTAGCCAATATCAATAAAGTTTTTAAAGCCATTTAAAGACTCTTTATTGCCTTTATTTAACTTTAGTCCAGACCAACCTATAAACTCTTTAGACTCTTTTTCGATTACTGCAAAACGTCCAATTCCTCTTTCTTTGTATTGTTTTCTAATAAAATTAATATTTTCTTCAGCCTCTTTTTTAGTTGTAATCGGATTTTTTCCTAAATATTTATGTACTTTAATATTAGAATCTAAAGCAAACATTGCATCAATATTACTTTCTTCTATTTCTTTAAGAATAAGTCTTTCTGTTTCTATATAAAATTTCATCTCTATAAAAGTAAATAAAAATATCCGTTTACAAACGGATATTTTTTAAACAAAAAAAGGATAAACGTTATGTTTATCCTTTTTAGGCACTTATTTAGGGGAAATTTTTTAAAATCCTGTACCAGGAGCTTCAGGGCTTTGTGCCTGGGCTTTTTGGGGGTTTAAAATCATATAAGTTCCTAATGCAGTTAAAGCAGCATATTTACCATAATTACCAATTTTTTTTATGGCTTCTTTACGAGTAATATCTTGGTTTTTATTTTCTATATTTTTTTTCATGATGTTTTCTATTTTAGGTGGGTAGATTATTGTAATACTATTTTTTTGCTTAATTGTCCTGTGTTTGTTTTTACGTTTACTATGTAAACACCAGTAGATAATTGTGGTAAACTAATGGTGTTACTATTAGAAGCTTTGAAAGAAGTTGTAAAAACATTTTTACCTAAAGTACTAAATATAGAAATAGATGCATTTCCTTTTTGTAATCCAGTAATTCTTAAATTAGAGTTGTTTGTTTTATATATGCTTACTGTATTTAATAATTCTGAATCTGTGTTTAAAACATTAGAAGTTTTGGTATGTAAAAAGAATCTTCCTATTGTAGATGCTTCTGTAACCTTGGTTTTGTATTCTGAATTTTCTACATCTAAACGTGTAAATGTATTTTCTAACCTATCTTCTAAAAATACTTTATAACCATTTGGTATATTTATAGATTTTGCAGAAAAAACTATTTCTGTATTGGCTACAGCATTTACACCAACTGGAACTACCATGTTTTCGTAATCTGAATTTGGTAAAGATTGTATTGCTAGCTTTTTACCAGTATTGTTTTCTACTAAATTTGTGTATACTGCAAAATTATTTCCTAAACCGCTGAATAAAGAGCTATCATATCCATTATCAAAAGATGTAGTTTTGTTGTCTATATATCTTATAGAAGTTTTACTGTTAGCTTTGTTATTGGTAATAGATAAATCAATTTCAAATCTATTATTAGAAGCATTCTTTAAAAAAGTATTTCCACTACCATGAGTTTGCATAGCTTCTTTAAATTTAAAATTTGTTGTTGCTGCTAAAACTTTAGCTTTCACAAAAAAACCTTGAACTGGAGCTATATTAAATGCGGCATCAGATTGATTTTTTGTTGTAAAAGTTTCACTTGTTCCATTCCAAAGCCAAATTGTATTTTCTTCTAGATTGGCTGAGTTTTCTGTAATAATGTTATTTGTTGCATTTGCATTAGAGTTTGCAAATAAGTAACTTGTATATGGGTTACCAACTAAAATAAAATCGCTAGTTGTAGAGATTGGCATCTGGTAATTAATGTCTGTATCTACAATTTTACCTTTAAATTGAGTATCTGGTTGTGCAGTATTTGCAGTATTATTTAGTTTAGTACTATATCCTTTACCAACTACAAATTTATCAGTTCCAGAAGGAAAAGGGTCTGCAAAATATACGTATTTTGCTCCAGCACCATTGGTGTCATCATAAGTTGCTAATGATGATTTACTTGCATTTGTTACAATAGTTTTACTATTACTAGCATAAAGATCTAATCTTGCCTGTTTTACTGGTGCAGAGATTAAGTGCCATTTATCATTATTTGGTAACCTATAAGTTGCAGTTACATTTGTTCCTGAATAAGTTCCGCCTAAAGTTAAAGTACCCATATTATTTGGACCAGCAACAAATCTTAATCTGTTATTACCAACTGTAGTAACATTATTTGTAACTGTTAAACTTTTGCCTGCATTTATTTGTAAAAAGCCATTGTTTATGGTAATACTTTGTGCAAACTGGCCACTAACTTTTAATTTAATTTCATGTTCTATAATTACATCATCTGTTGCTGTGGGAACAGCACCTCCTACCCATGTTGCAGCAGCTGTATAATCACCATTTGCAGCAGATGTTATTTGTGCATTTATTGCTACTGAAGCTAGTAAGCATATTGTTAGTAAAATTTTTCTCATAATATTTGATTTTTAGTTAATTATTAATTTTTTAGTTGCTACATTGTTGTTTATATCATAGATTTTAAGGAAGTAAACCCCGCTGTTTACATTTGATACATCTAAACTTTTATTACTTAATTTCTTTGTTTCTAAAACTTTTTTACCAATTAGATTAAACAACTGAATTGTTGCTAATTTAACATCAGTTTTTATAAATAACAAACCGCTGCTTGGATTTGGATAAATAGATACACTAGAAGTAAACTCATTATTTTTAATATTTAATACAGGATAAGAGAATTGTGAAGTAACATTATCAAAAGAAACTGTATCTGCATTTTTTGCTGGACTAGAATCTTTTATTTTTAGTTTAACTTGTATTTTATTAAAAGCTTTGGTTAGAGGTTTGTTAAAAGTAATTGTTTCCCATGTATCTGCAGCAGAAACTGATTTTTTTCCAGTTGTTGCTGTTTCTAACACAGCACCAGATGCATCAATTGTTTTAAATACAGCTTGTATTTCTATTGTTGTATTGTTAGATTTCGCATCAAAAGTTATAGAAATATCAGATGGGTTTACAGTTTTACCAAAATCATGCTCAACGTTATCTAAAAAGTTACTTCCTGTAATGTCTTGATTAAAAGTTAATACTGCAGCAGTTGTGCTTCCATTACCTGTACCAGAAGATAAAGTAACATCTGCTCCAGAAGCAGACCAACTATCTAAAGAACCAGTTTCAAAATCGCCATTAGAAACGTAGGAATTTTCTGTTGTTGTTTGGATAAACTCTACATCATCAATAAGATAGGTAGCATTCTTAGTTCTACCAATTATTCTAATATTAATTTCATCAGTAGTTAAATTATTAAAGGTTGTTGTGTATTCTTCCCATACATCAGTTGCTTTAATAGTATAATTTGTACCTCCATTAAAGCTTCCTTGAAATACGTCTCCTCTAATTTTAGTGTCTTTTGTGCCTTTTACTTTAAATTTAAGTAAGTAGTTTCCAGCTGATGCAGGGGTAATATTGTTTTCTATTTTTGCTCCAGAGTTTACAGCATCTGCAGCAACAATTTTTAATGATCCATTACTAGCAGCTCCCATAGAAGCTTCGTAAGAAATGGTTGCAGAGTTTTGAGAAATCCAGCCACTTATATCAGAATCAAAAGTGCCATTAGCAACTTGTGAAAAGCCAACTGTAGAAATTAATAGAAATAATAAAATAGTAATTTTTTTCATAAGAGTAAGTTTATTTGTTAATAATAATTTTAGTGTTTTTTATAGTTTTATCTTGAAAAGAAATCTGCAAGAAATAAATACCGTTAGTAAATTTTGATACATCTATACGATTATCAATACTTTTAAATTTAAACGATTTTCCGTCTAATGCTTTTAAAGATATATTTTTTATTTTTTTTGATGATATAATATTCAAGTATTTTTTTACTGGTATTGGATACAAGTCAAAATGATTTTGTTGGCTATTATTTTCTACGTTTAAAGTACTATTTATTCCTAAAACAGCGTCTTTAACACCAACAACCCAAGTTCTATCTTTAACCTTATAAATGGTTTTATTGGATTTATCTCCTGCATCCCAAACCGTAAAAGAAAAACCTAAGTCTACTGCTTTTTGAGCCAAATATCTGTGAAACTCTTCACGAGATTCTTTTTCAGGCCCTCCATAATTGCCAAAAGTTTCATTAGCGTAATTGTAACCTTTTTCGTTATCTGCTCCAAATTCTCCTAACAAAATAGGAATATTTTTAGATTGCGCCCAAGTTTTTACGGCTCCAAAATTGGTGTCTATCTCAGCTTTATCTGCTGCTGTCCCCCAATCAAAATCATTGTCATTTTCACCAGAAGAAGCTGTAAATGCTCTTGGCCAGTAATAATGATACGTTGCAATTAAGTTGTCATCACTATTTATAACTGCATCACTTATTTGCAGAGCAGCTTCATAAGAATTTTTTGAACCTCCAGTAATAATAATGTTTCTATCTGTATTTTTGCTTCCAGAATTTCTAATAATAGAAATAATAGCTGAATTTAGAGTATCCATCTCAGTATCACTAATCCAAAAGTAAGGCTCGTTAATTATTTCAAATAATAAGTTGTCTGAATAATTTTTAAAACGATTGGCTATTTGTGTCCAAATTGCTTTAAATTTTTGGTTATCTGCGGCTCTTTTTGCAGAGGTTGGGTGTGTATAATAATTTGCCCATTTTGCTTTTGAACTAAATGTATAGGCAAATTCTTTTTTTAGAGTACTACCATGAAAATCCAAAATTGTTATCAATCCGTTGTTCAAAGACCAATTAATTACTTGTTCTAACCTATCTAAATAAGAACTACTTACTACGTAATCTGAAGAACTACCTGAGTAACTCGCGGCTGTATTTTCATTTTTAGAATAACCAGATGTATCTCCAGAAGTTCTGCTTCCAAAAAAATCTATAGGAATTCTTACTGTTTTAAAACCAGCGCTTTTAATATCTTGAAAATAACTTTCTGTAAATGCTGGAGCCCAGTTACCTTCTACAGGAGCACTCAAAACATTTCCAGCATTGATACCTCTACCCATATTAACTACCATTTGGCTAGGGGATATCTGTCCAAACGCAGTTAATGAGATAGAAATGAATATTAATAAAAAGATATTTTTCCGTTTCAAGACTTATTTCTTTTTACCTTTTTTTCTAGCTTTTAGTTGCTCTTTAGTAAGAACCTCTGAGAATATTTTTTTAAAGTAAGATTTATTTAATTTCTGTTTATCTTCTTTACTAGCGTCTTTGCCAAGTTTTCTATAAGCAGATATTCTTTCTACGTGAATTTTAATTGCTTTTGCTTTTTGCTCATCAGAAAGAGATAAAGATTTATCTCCTTTAATAATTTCTGCATTTAGTTTTTCTACTAATTCAGTTGCTTTTTTTTCTATCTTTTTTAATCCTTTTTTTGATTGCGAAAAAGTTGCTGTAGAAAATCCTACAAATAGGATACATAAAAATACTATTTTTTTCATTGGTGCCTGATATTTAAAATTTTGCTCTTTATTGAGGTTGTGAAATTCGGATATTATTCCATTTTTAAGGTTCAATTACTGTCGGATAAAGTTTAAAAAACGTGAAAACCTTGCAAAATCAATAGATTAAGAAGGTTTTTTGTTAGTTTTTGTGTTAAAAAAAAACTCTTATAAAGTTAAAATTGATGATAATTAGGGTAAAATAACATTTAAAAGAAGTGAAAAATTGACCAGAAAATTAATTTTTATGTTAAATTTTTATTAAAAAAGAGCTTGCAATCCATTAAAATTTTCTTCTAAAATAACTTCAGGATCACCACCTTTTACATGACCTAAAATATTAAAAGGCCCTTTGTAGTTTAAATCTAATAATTGCTGAATCATTTGTTTTTCTAAAGTGCCTTTTCCAATAGTAATAATTTTAGGACCTTCTGCTTTCATACCATTTAAACTAACAGACCATAAGTAAGGGAGTAATTTTTTTATGTTGTTAGAGTAATCATCTAGAGTATCGTGTGCGTGATGAAAATTAAAAACAACACCCAAATCTTCTTCAGGTAATGCTTTTATAATTCGCAATTGATTTTCTGGCTTCCCAAACCAACCACCATGATTATATAACCCAATCTTACAACCTATTTTTTTTGCTCTTTTAGATAAATAAGAAATCATTTCTACAGCTTGTTTAAAAGATTCTTTCTCTGAAAGTTTGTCAAAATATTCTGGATAAAATCCTACCCATATTTGGGTTTTTAGTTCAGCTTTTTCTAAATTTTTAAAAACAACCTCAGCATCTGGTCTTAATTTGCCAATTGTATCTTTAAAAAGATTTACATATAACCAAACTGCTTTAATTTTAATTTTTTCTTTTTTAGCCATTTGCCATTCTTGTAACATTGTAGGTACATGTTTTGGTCTATAACCATAAGCATATTGGTTGTAACCTAATTTTTTTAACATTTCTAAACGTTGTTTAGGTGTTCTTTCTTTTACATCAAAACCTACTATAGACCAAGGTATTAAGTTCTCTTTTTTAAAAACAGCTATTTCTTTTTTAGTGTTATTACATGAAAAAGACATAAGAATAATAATGATAAATGTTGTTAGAGTTATTTTCATTTTTTTAATATAATAAACATACCTTGTATTTAAAGTCTAAGTATGTTGGGAAAGATTTTATTTTAATCGTTTTTAATAAATTTATTAGAAAAAAACAAAGTTGTAATAGCATTTAAAAAGAACATGATTTTTTTCATAAGAAGAAATTGTTTTGTGATTAGATTATTTTCAAAGTTATTAGTAAAACGAATTAAATAGGTTTATAAACTATCAAATAAAGTATAATAATTGTTAGTAATTTTTTAGCTAAATAGTTATTTTTTTGTTTGATTTTTAAAAAAAGTTAGTGCCCAAGATTTACATGTTATGTAAACAATACAACTACAAATAATATATTTATTAGACTCCTATTTCTATTACATGTTAAAAAATCTATTAAATTTACTTGTTTAAAACGAGTAAAAACAAGATACTTTTCTATTAAACGCTTTATCTCTACAGTAATATTTTTAACTCAAAAAAATACAGATGAAACTTAAATATATAAAAACATTTATTTACTTAATAATATTAATGTTTATGAATAAATCTTTTAGTCAATCAGAGAGTTCTCTTCAAAAACTTATGTGGCTTACAAGTAATTTTAAAGAGTATGATTTATTAAAAGAAAAAAAAGTAGATAGTTTAAGTAATTTATTAAAAAAAACTAAGCAAGATGATTTAGAAAAAAGATACAAATTTAATACAGCACTTTTTAATGAGTTTAAAGTATTTAAAAGAGATTCTGCATTTCATTACGCTTTTCGTGCAAAAAAATTGGCTTATAAATTAAAAAATAAAGAAACTATTGCTATAGCCACAATAAATCTTGCAGAGATTTTAGTTGCATCTGGTATGTATAAAGAATCTTTAGACTATTTAAATTCAATAGATTCTTTAATATTGCCAAGAAATATACGTTCTATATATTATGGTATAAAAGGAAGAACTTATGGAGATTTGGCAGAATATAATACTATTTCTTATTTTTCTAAAGATTATTCAAGGTTAGCAGAAAAATATAGGCTTTTAGCATTACAAAATACCGAAAAAGAAACTTTTTATCATTCTTTTCTTAAAGCTTATATAAATCTAAAAGACAACAAAATAGAAGATGCTATAATTGCATTTAAAAGAATTAAGAATTCTAACATTTCTTCTGGAGAACAAGCTATCTTAAATTACATGCTTGGTAAAGCCTATAAAGATTTAGGTAAAAAACAAGAAGCGATAGATTATTTTGTAGCATCTACCATAGCAGATATCAAAGGCTCTACAAAAGAATCGTTATCTATGATTTTGCTCTCTCAAATATTGTTTGAAATAGGCGATTTAGAAAATGCTTCAAAATTAATACAGAAATCAAATATAGATGCCATTTTTTATGGAGCTCAACAACGTAAACTACAAATTGGAAAAATTTTACCCTTAATAGGAGACGAAATTGTAAAAAGTGTTGAGATAGAACGCAACAAATTATATTGGCAATACATTGCAGTAACTTCATTTTCTTTACTACTATTCTGTTTTACAGTAATAGTAATTATACAATTTAAAAAACTTCAAAAAACTAGAAAAATACTTTCTATTGCACATAAAAATCTTCAAAATACAAATAGAAAAGTGTTAGATGTTAATACACAACTTATAGAAGCAAATAAGATAAAAGATGAGTATCTAGGATTTTTTTTTACAGAATATGATAATATTTTTGAAAAATTTAATGCGCTTAAAAATAATTTAATTGATGATATTGAAAATGAAAACTATAAAAAAGCAAAATTTGACCTGTCTAAATACAATTTAAAAAAAGAGAAACAAAAACTACTTTATAATTTTGATACTGCGTTTATAAATCTTTTTCCAAATTTTGTAGATGTTTTTAATGGACTAATGCAAAAAGATTTTAAAGTAAAACTTAAAGAGGGGCAAATTCTAAATAAAGAATTAAGAATTTTTGCACTATTAAAATTGGGAATAACTCATAATGATAAGATTGCTCAAATTTTAGACTATTCTGTTAATTCTATATATGCTTTCAAAAGTAGAGTTAGAAAAAACTCTATTTTTAATAACGACAAGTTTGATAAAGAGCTAATTAGAAATACTTCTATAAAGATTTAAGTTAAATATAGCTTATAAAGCCCCAAAATAATCTATATAAAAAAATGCTCATTATTAATGTAAAATCTTAATTATAAGGGTTTTATGTTTTTAATTAGTCTATATTTATCTATATGAAATTTTTTGTAGGTTTTTTCAATTCATTTTTTCATTTACTTTGAAGTGTCGTATTCTAGTTATACAATTTTCACAAATTAAATTCAACACAAGATGGAGAAAAATAAATTAAAAATGATTTTAGAGAAAAAATGTACATTATTTTTTTTACTAATTTTTCTTTTTTCGTTTCAAGTATTATTAGCTCAAGAAAATACTAATATTACAATTACTGGTAAAGTTATTGATGAGACTGGAGTACCCTTACCAGGTGCATCTATTTTAGAAAAAAATACTACCAATGGAGTAGCAACAGATTTTGATGGTAACTTTACAATAACAGTATCTAGTAAATCAAGTATTTTAATAGTTAGCTATATTGGTTATAAAAACACAGAAGTTTTAGCAGATAAAAAATTTATTGAAGTAAAACTTAACAATGATGTAGCTGCTCTAGAAGAAATAGTAATTATTGGATATGGAAAAATAAAGGGAAAAGACCTAACAGGTTCTGTAACTACTGTAAATGTAAGTGATATTAAAGAACAACCAGTTTCTAATGTTGGTGATGCTATACAAGGAAGAGCAGCTGGTGTACAAGTTATTACTTCTGGGCAACCAGGTAGTAACCCTACTTTTAGAATTAGAGGGGTAGGAACTATTGGTAACAATAATCCTTTAATTGTTGTAGATGGTGTTCCTTTAAATGGTGGGTTAAATCAAATAAACATGAGTGATGTAGCCTCATTACAAGTTTTAAAAGATGCATCTGCAACAGCAATTTATGGATCTAGAGGAGCAAACGGAGTTGTAATTTTAACCACAAAAAAGGGAAAAAAGGGAAAATCTGAACTAAACTTTGATAGTTTTACAGGTATTGCAAATGCAACAAACTTATTGGATGTATTAAATGCTAGAGAATTTGCAGAGCTAAGTAACGAAATGTTAGTTAATGGAGGAATAACCCCTAATCCTAATTTTACAAATCCAGAATCACTTGGTAATGGAACAGATTGGTTAGACGCATTTTTTAAAGCATCTTTTATTAGAAACTACACATTTTCTTACACTAGAGCGAGTGAAAAATCTAAAATATATACATCTTTTAATACTTTTAACCAAGATGGAATAATTATAAATGATAACTATAAAAGATATATAGTACAATTCAACTCAGACACAGATATAAACGATAATATTAAATTTGGTAATAATTTAAAGCTAAATCACGATATTAAATCATCTGGAGATATTAATATCCAAAATGCTTTACAGTCACTTCCTACACAACCAATATACAGAAGTAATGGTAATTTTTCTGGACCAATTGGGCAGCCTGTTTTTTCTGGTGATGTAGAAAACCCTATAGGAAAAGCCACAACAATAAAAAATTCTACAAAAGGATACAACCTTCAAGGTTCAGTTTTTGGTGAACTTACTTTTTTAAAGAATTTTAAATTCAAAACATTATTAGGTTTAGAGATTAATTCTTGGAAAACACGCACATGGTCTCCATCCTACAAATGGGATTCAGATATTCAGTTAGATGCATTTCTTTCAGAAGGATCCAACCAAAGTGTAACAACCTTATGGGACAATACCTTAACATACCAAAAAAGATTTGATAACGGAATTAACGTAACTGCGGTTGTTGGGACAAGTGCTCAAGAAAATAAATTCGAATTTATTAATGGCTCAATTAGAAACTTTGCCAGCGAATCTACCCAAACGCTTAATAACGGAACAAAACAACCTACTGTTAGAGGTTCAAATTCTGAGTGGTCTATTTTTTCGCTTTTTGCAAGAGCAAATTTTGATTATAAGAGAAAATACTATTTAACAGCTACAGTTAGAAGAGATGGTTCTTCTAGGTTTGGTACTGGTAATAAATACGGTACGTTTCCTTCTGGTTCTTTAGCTTGGAGAATATCTAATGAAGATTTTTTTAAATCTAAAATTGTAAACGATTTAAAACTAAGACTAGGTTATGGTATTACAGGTAATCAAGAAATAGGTAATTATTCTTTTGCATCTACATACAATACTATTTCATATAATTTTAATAACTCTATAGTTGGTGCAGTAGCACCAACAGCATTGCCAAATTCTAATGTAAAATGGGAGTCTCAAGAACAGTTTAATGTTGGGGTAGATGCTGCTTTTTTAGATAATAGAGTAAATCTAACAGTAGATGCTTATGTTAAAAACACAAGAGATATGTTGGTGCCTCAAGCTGTTCCTGTAACTTCTGGTTTTTCAGATATATTTGTACCTTTTGTAAATGCAGGACAAATTAAGAACAAAGGTGTAGAGGTAGTTTTATCAACAAAAAATATCCAAAAAGAAGATTTTAGCTGGGATTCTGATATTGTATTTTCTTTAAACAGAAATAAAGTAATTAATATAAATAGCGATGTTCCTTTAACTAGAGGAAGTATAGGCTTAAATTATAACTTGTCAAGAATTCAAAAAGGATACCCAGTAGATGTTTTTTACGGTTTTGTACAAGATGGTATATTTCAAACCCAAGCAGATGTTAGTAATCATGCATTGCAAGTGCCAGGAAACTCTCCTAGTAATAGTACATCTCCTGGAGACATCAGATTTAAAGATTTAAATAACGATGGTATTATAAATGATTCAGATAGAACATTTATTGGAAACCCTAATCCAGATTTTACTTTATCAATAAACAATACCTTTAGATATAAAGATTTTAGCTTAAACATATTCTTACAAGGTGTTTATGGCAACGAAATTTTTAATGCAAATAGAATTATTACAGAAGGTATGGCTATAACTACAAATCACTCTAAATCTGTACTAAACAGGTGGAGAGGTGTTGGTACAAGCAACACTATGCCAAGAGCTGTTTTTGGAGACCCTAATAACAATTTAAGAGCTTCTAGTAGATATATAGAAGATGGCTCTTATTTAAGGCTAAAAAATGTTTCTTTAGCTTATAATGTACCTGTAGATAAATTAAAAAACAACATTTTTAGTTATGCTAAATTGTATTTATCAGGTCAAAACTTATTTACAATTACAAATTATTCTGGTTTTGATCCAGAAGTAAGTGCAAATGGTATAGATAACAACTTATACCCTGTATCTAGAACCATTTCTTTAGGATTAAATGTAGGATTTTAAAAATATAAAACAATGAAAAATATAAAACATTTCATATCGATTTTTATACTAATTATTAGTATTTCAGGATGTTCTGACGATTTCTTAGACAAAACACCTCCAGATACCATAAATACTTTAAATTTCCCAGAAAATAAAGAGGAGTTAATTACTGTTGTTAATGGTGCATACCAACCCCTACAATGGCCAAAGCTATATAACTTAAGAATGTGGACTTCAGATATTATGGCAGGTAATAGTATTGTTGGAGCTGGTGGAGGCTCAGATGGTATAGAAACTCAAGACATGTCTAATTTTGTAACAGCTACAGACAATGCAGGAGTTTTAGATTTATGGAGAGGCCCTTGGCCAGGTATTTTAATGACAAACATAGTATTAAAAGTAGCACCTGCTTTAGACATAGATAAAGCAATTCAAGACAGGTCTATGGGAGAAGCGTATTTTCTTAGAGCACATTACTACTTCATATTAGTTAGATATTTTGGAGACGTACCAATAATTACTGAACCAGGATCTTCAGATACAGATTTAATGCCATCAAGAAAACCAAAAGAAGATGTGTATGAATTAATTATTAATGATTTTAAAAAAGCCATAGAATTATTACCTACCAAATCTAGCTATAGCAATAACGATATTGGTAGAGCTAGCAAAGGTGCAGCTTTAGGAATGCTAGCAAAAGTTTATCTTACATTAGGTAGATGGAGCGAAGTTGTACCACTTGTAGAACAAGTAGAATCTTTAGGCTTTTCTTTAAATGCTAATTATGCAGATAATTTTAATCCAAATCAAGAAAACTCTATAGAGTCTTTATTCGAAGTTCAATACACAAGTAATGCTGGATATAGTTTTTGGAATAACGAAAACCAAGCATCTTGGACTAGCCCATTTATGGGACCAAGAGGTTCAGGGTTTGTAGGTGGAGGCTTTGGATGGAACCAGCCCACACAAGAGTTTATAGATACCTATGAACAGAATGATTTAAGAAAAGATGTCACAGTCCTTTATAAAGATGGTCCAAATTTTGACGGCAAAGTATATGATCCTGCATTCTCTTTTACAGGGTATAATGTTAGAAAATTTTTAGTGCCAGCAAGTGTAATATCTACTTTTGATAATAGTCCAATGAATTTTCCTGTGCTACGTTTTTCAGATGTTTTATTAATGAAAGCAGAAGCTTTAAATGAAATAGGACAAACAAATTTGGCAGAAAAACCTCTAAACACTGTTAGAAAAAGAGCAGGTTTGCCAAATATTACATCTGGTTTAGATAAAGATTCATTTAGAAATGCTGTTTTAAAAGAAAGAAGAATAGAATTAGCTTTTGAAGGGCAACGTTGGTTTGATTTAATTAGAGTAAATAATGGACAATTTGGGCTAGACTTTTTGCAATCTATAGGAAAATCAAATGCATCTCAAAAACATTTACTACTACCAATACCTCAAATAGAAAGGGATAGAAACCCCAATTTAACGCAAAATTCTGGGTATTAATTTAAAAAAAGTTACAAAATGAAAACAAATATAAAATACAAAATTTCTATAATGTATAGGCTTTTGCTTCCATTAATCGCAATAATGTTATTCTCTTGCGAACAAGATTTGACAGATATTTCACTAAATAATATAGATGATAAACTAACATTAAAAATTTCAGATAGTATATCAGAACTTAAAGAATTACAATTTAACAAGAAATTAAAATTTTCTTGGTCAACAGGTACTAACAATGGTACAGGTTCTGCAATTACTTACACACTTGATTTAGATTTCAAAGAAAACGATTTTTCTGTTCCTTTACTTCAACCTATTTCAGATAAAAAAAATAATTATAATTTCGAAATTAATCATGAAACATTAAATAATTTACTTTTGCAATTCGGTATTTCTCCAAATACAAAAGTTGCTTTAAAAGCAAGGGTAACTGCCAAAGTATTACAAGATAAATCTACGCAAATATCATTAATTAATTTTGATGTAATAACCTATAAACCAGTCTCTAAAAACCTTTATATGGTTGGCGATGCAACTCCTAATGGTTGGAATATTTCCAATGCAACACAACTAACTCCAGACAAAGACAAAAAAGGTGTATTTATTTACAAAGGAGCTCTAAAAAAAGGAAAATTTAAATTTCCTGTAAGTCAAGATGGATGTTGGTGCCAAGACTTTTACACTAAAGACAAAAATGATGATAACAAAATTGTCTATAATGAAAAAGGAAGTGGAGACGATCTACAATGGGAAATTTTAAATGATTTAAATGCAGATGAAGAATATTTGTTAACAGTAGATTTATTAAATCTAAAAATTAACATAGAAATTGTTAAAAAAACACCAGATCTTCCTCCTTTTGATAAATTATGGATTGTTGGAGACGCATCAGAAAGTGGATGGAATGTAGATACACCAGCTGCATTTACACAAGATAAAAATAACCCGTTTATTTTCTTCTACGAAGGTCAGTTAAATCCAGGAGTATTTAAAATTTTTGCAGGTCCATTAGGAGACTGGTGTTCTGAGTGGTATAGACCATCTGTAGATAACGCAATGTTAGAAGACGGTTCTGTAAATCAAAACAAAGGTTGTGATATAGACAATAAGTGGCAAATAACAGCTGCTACAAGTACAAGATATAAGATTATCTTAGATACTAAAAATAACACAATCTCTTTTAAAAAAATAACATTGCATATAGTTGGGGATGGAGGACCTAATGGATGGAACATCTCAAACCCATCTGCGTTAGATTATGTTAATGGAGAATATGTCTTTAAAGGTGAATTAGGAGCTAATAACGCCACAGGAGAATTTAAAATATCAAAATTTACAGGAGATTGGTGTGATGGAGATTGGATTAATCCTGCTACAGAAGAGCAATCAATTAGTGATACAAATTTTATAACAACAACTAAATGTGATGGTCCTGATAATAAATGGAAATTAGTTTCAGGAGATGCTGGTACTTATGAAATAAGAATAAATCTAGATACTCAAACAATGAGTATAGTTAAACAATAATTTTTGAATTAATGTTAGTTAGTAAGTAGTGAACTTGCTTTTTTGAGTTCACTACTACTAATAATTATGTCTTCAAAATTGTACTAATAAAACAGTTTTATCTATGAAAAAAAATAGTTTAATATATGTTATAGTTATATCATTTGTTTTAATAGTTACTTATGGCTGTAAAAAAGAAGATTTGGAAGAGATTAGTTTTATTCCAGATAATCCAAGTGCAATTAAAGAAATAGATATTAAAAAAAACAAAGCTAGGTATAACCCAGGAGAATCTGTTTTATTTACGATTGACAATAATTTTAGTGATGTAAAGATAAAATACAAGTACCTTAATTCTGTTATAGAAGAGCAGCCTTTAACAGGTACCTCTTGGCAATGGCAACCTCCATCAGAAGATTTTAAAGGTTATATGGTCGAGTTGTATCAATCTAAAGGAGAGGAAGAAATTTCTGTAGGAACAATTGCTGTAGATGTTTCTTCAGATTGGACCAAGTTTCCCAGATATGGGTTCCTATCAAAGTTTGGCAATATTTCTGAACCCAAAATAAATCAAATAGTAAATAAATTAAAGGATTTCAATATAAACGGATTACAGTATTACGATTGGCACTATAAACATCATTTACCATTAAAATTGGATGGAAATTCGCCTGCTAGCACATGGCAGGATATTGCCAGACGTGAAACATTTTTTAGTACAGTAAAAAAATACATAGAAGTTTCAAAAAGTAAAAACATTGCCTCTATGAGCTATAATTTATTATATGGTGCTTTAGAAGATTATAGTTCAGACGATGTATCTCTTGAATGGATGCTTTTTAATGATACCAACCATCAAAATATTAACAAACATGTTTTAGACGACAATTTTGCTTTGAGTGATATTTTGGTTGTAAACCCAGCCAACAATCAATGGCAAGATTTTATTTTCGAAAAGACACAGAAAATTTATGACCATTTAGATTTTGATGGATGGCATTTAGACCAATTAGGTGATATAGGGAAACTATACGATTATGCAGGAAATGCGGTAAACTTACCAAACACCTATGGCACTTTTTTAAATAAATTAAAACAAAGATTTCCAGAAAAAAGAATGGTGTTAAATGCCGTAAACCAATATGGTCAGTCTCAAATTTTAAATGAAGATGTAGATTTTGCCTATACAGAGGTATGGAGAGGTAATGAAGGGTTTAAAGATTTAGCAACCATTATTCAAAACAATAACTCATTATCAAATCAATCAAAACAAACAGTTTTGGCTGCTTACCTTAACTATAATTTGGCAAATAACTCAGGTACATTTAATGCTCCAGGAGTTCTATTGGCAGATGCAGTAATATTTGCGTTTGGAGGAGCGCACATAGAGTTAGGTGAGCACATGTTGGGCAAAGAATATTTTCCTAATGAAAACCTTGTAATAAGTGGTGATTTAAACTCTAGTTTAAAAGCCTATTATAATTTTTTAACAGGTTATCAAAATATACTAAGAGGTGGAGGTACCTTTAACAATCCGCAACTTACTTCAGGCGATGGAAAAGTAAACCTTAACAATTGGCCTCCGGTTTCATCTAGTATTTCGGTTGTTGGCAAAGAGGTAAATAATAAACAAGTACTACATTTATTAAACTTTACCGATAGTAATAGTTTACTTTGGAGGGATACCAATGGCGAACAACTAGAGCCCACAACAATAGAGAATTTTATACTTGGTTTAGAAGATAATAAAACCGTTAAAAAAGTATGGTATGCATCGCCCGATTTAAATAAAGGAAGCTCAAAAGAATTACCTTTCTCTTATCGGAATAATAGATTAAACTTTAAAATTCCATCCTTAAAATATTGGGGTATGATTGTTATAGAATATAATTAAAAATCTTCTTTATGGATTCAGTAAAAAAAACATTAAAAATAATTTTTTGGGTGCTTGTGCTCACAAAAATACAAATAGGATATTCTCAGGAATATCAAATCTTATCATGTTCAGACTTTATAAAAACAGAAAATAACAATATTGTTTTTAAGTGTAATGATAGTATAAAACTTGGGCTTAAGTTTTTAGATTCTAAAACTATAAGGTTTTGGGTTTCTCCTAAGGGAGACTTTAAAAGAAATAATGCATCTTTTGCTGTTATAAACGAAGTTTTTGACCCCAATTTTAATATCGATGTGCAAGATTCTAACGCAGCTTTCGAGATGTTTACCGCCGATTTGCGTATCCGTATTCAAAAAGCACCGTTTAACATTCAAATTTTTGACAAATACCAGAAGTTAATATTAAGCGATTATAAAGAATCGGCTTTTACTTACAACGAAAAAGGTAAGAGTAGTACAAGAAAAACATTAAAAAAAGACGAGCACTTTTTTGGTCTAGGAGAAAAATCAGGAACACTAGATAGAAGAGGAAAATCATACACTATGTGGAATAGTGACAAACCTTGTTACTCAGAAACTGAAGACCCTCTATACAAAAGCATTCCTTTTTTTGTGAGTAATTATAATTATGGTATTTTTTTCGACAATACGTATAAAACCACTTTTAATTTTGGAGAAACTTCTAACGAATATTATTCTTTTGAAACACCTGGAGGTCCATTTATTTACTATTTCTTTTATGGCAAAAATTACAAAGACATTATAAAATCGTACACCAAATTAACAGGTAAACCAATCATGCCTCCAAAATGGGCTTTTGGATTCTCGCAAAGTAGAGGATTGCTAACTACAGAAAAACTTACTAGAGAAATTGCAAAAGGGTATAGACAACGCAATATTCCTTGTGATATTATTTACCAAGACATTGGCTGGGTAGAAGCATTGCAAAATTTTAATTGGCGAAAAGAAAATTACGACAATCCTAAACAGATGCTATCAGATTTAGCAGAAGAAGGGTTTAAGGTAATTGTCTCTCAAGACCCAATAATTTCACAATCAAACACAGAACAATGGAATTATGCAAACTCAAATAACTTTTTGGTAAAAGATAGTAGAACCAATAAAGCATACGATATGCCTTGGCCTTGGGGAGGAAATGCAGGTGTTGTAGATTTTACAAAGCCAGATGTAGCCGATTGGTGGGGAAGTTTGCAACAGAAACCTATAGATGATGGCATTAAAGGCTTTTGGACTGATATGGGAGAACCTGCGTGGAGCAATGAAGAAAACTACGATAGATTAAACATGAAGCATCATCTAGGAACACATGATGAAATTCATAATGTATATGGGTTTACTTGGGATAAAGTAGTTACAGAACAATTTGAAAAACGCAACCCAAATCAACGTGTGTTTCAAATGACAAGAGCTGCCTATGCAGGCATGCAACGTTACACATTCGGTTGGTCTGGAGACAGTGGTAATGGTAATAACATTTTAGATGGATGGGCTAACCTAGAGAATCAAATCCCTTTAGGACTTTCAGCAGGATTGGGTTTAATTCCTTTTTGGACAACCGATATATCTGGTTATTGTGGAGATATCACAGATTACGATGCCTTTTCAGAATTATATGTTAGATGGTTACAGTTCGGTATTTTCAATCCGTTAAGCAGAGCACATCATGAAGGAAACAATGCTGTAGAACCTTGGCTGTTCGGTGCCGATGCCGAAAAGATTGCAAAACAAGCAATTGAACTAAAATATAAGCTTCATTCTTATATCTATTCTTATGCGAGAGAGGCTTATGATACTGGTTTACCAATAATGAGAGCACTATTTTTAGAATATCCTACAGACAAAACAACCTATAAAATAGACAATCAGTTTTTGTTTGGAAAAGAGTTACTTATAGCTCCTGTGGTTGAAGAAGGCGAAACTTCAAAAGAAATCTATCTACCCAAAGGAAATTGGATAGATTTTAATGCACCTACAAAAAAATATAAAGGCAATACCTTTATTACCTACTCGACAAGTATTGATAACATACCCATGTTTGTTAAAGAAGGTGCCATTATACCAATGATGCCGGTAATGCAATATATAGGAGCTATAAAAAATGCTCCTGTAATACTGGATATTTACCCAAAACAAAAAGGAAAATCAACACCTTTTGAACTTTATGAAGATGATGGTGAATCGAACAATTATAAAAAGGATGTATTCTCTAAAACAAAAATCCAGTACGTTTCTAAAACAGATTTTGATGAGTTAATAATTAACAAACCAAACTTGAACGGAGGCTTTAAAACCGAACAACGAAATTATTACGTACAGATACATCTTTCGGAGAAACCTAAAAATATCTTATTAGCCGCTAAAAAATTAAAGAAATTAAGTAAAAAAAAGCTTTTAGAGAAAAGTAATGGAGATTTTGAACTCATGGGATATCATTTTAATTCTGAAGAAAACATACTTCATATTAGAATTCCAGACAATAAGAAAACGCAAAACATCATAATAAAAAAATAGAATGAATCATTTTAAACCGATATATCTGCTACTACTTATCCTTTTTGCTAGCTGTTCAAAAAAAGAAAACGTATTATACAAATCCCAAAGCTTTGTATTAAAGGACAATTCGGTAATTCAAGGAGATAATTTGGCCGAGGTGCTAACACCAACGCATTTAAAGTCCAATTATAAAAGTCAGGAAAACGAAACGTATTCTAACCTTTTATCATTCAAATTCAGTATTAATGAAAAAGATAATGACTTACCACAAGGGGTTGACCGTCACATTTTGATTACGAATCAAAAAAAATCACCAGTATATACCTTTGGCAAATCAGAAGAGAAACAAATTACTATCGAAAAAAGTACATTGCCCGTAGATTATGCCTTTACGTTTAGGTTGGATATGTCCCCAGTTTTTGAAGAGTTTAAAGAAAAAGGATTTTATCAAAGTGCTGATGGCTCTAAAATAGCAAAAGACGATTTTAAAACCGTGTACATTGCAGGTAGTGCACTGCCCCTAACATGGGATTTTGTGAATTTAGAAGAGAGAGCTTTAAAACTAACAGACCCAGATGGCGATAATATATACGAAATTACCCTAACCTTAAACCCATATATTCCAAATGTAGAAAAGGATTGGAAACTAAAAAAAGACCTATCAACTTCACCAAGATATAGTTCTAATTTACCAATAGTTGATGCACTTTATAACATGTCTTTAGAAGAATCTAAATTGGCCATTGAGCCCGATAGCACCTTTAGAACCGGTGCCAAATGGGGAGGTGTATGGACCAGGGATATTAGTTACAGTATTTATTTGGCATTTGCCTACTTAGAACCCGAGGTGGCAAAAATTAGTTTAATGAAGAAGGTAAAGCGTAATAGAATAATTCAAGATACAGGTTCTGGTGGTGCATGGCCAGTATCATCCGATAGAACTACTTGGGCATTGGCTGCATGGGAAGTGTATAAAACTACCGGAGATATAGATTGGTTAAAAAAAGCTTACACCATTATTAAAAATTCTGTTGATGATGATTATAAAACCATTAGGTCCAAAGAAACAGGAATGTATTCTGGAGAATCTTCCTTTTTAGACTGGAGAGAACAAACCTATCCCAAATGGATGTCTAATAAAGATATTTATGTGTCCCAAAACTTAGGAACCAATGTGGTACATTACCAAACGCACATAATTTTAGCCAAGATGTCTAAAATATTGGGAGAACCTTCAGATAGCTATTCTAAAATAGCTTCAGAAATTAAAAAGGGCATCAATGATTATTTATGGATGAATGAGAAGGGGTACTACGCACAGTATCTATATGGTAGAAACCACTTGATACCCTCAAAAAAATACGAGGCTCTTGGAGAGGCCTTGGCGATTATATTTAATGTTGCCGACAAAGAAAAAGCCCAAACCATAGTAAACAAATCACCATTGACCGAGTATGGCGCAACCTGTATTTACCCGCAAATACCAGAAATCCCACCTTACCATAATAACGGAATCTGGCCTTTTGTACAATCGTATTGGAATCTGGCAGCAGCAAAAGCAGGTAACGAAAAAGTATTGACCCATGGGTTAGCTTCTATTTACAGAGCCGCAGGTCTATATTTAACCAATTACGAAAATATGGTGGCAGATAATGGTGATTATATGGGAACCGAAATAAACTCCCATCGTATGCTTTGGAGTATGTCAGGTAATTTGGCAATGGTGTATCGTGTTTTCTTAGGGATGCAATTTGAAGCAGATAAATTGGTGTTTACCCCTACAATACCCAAAGTATACGGAGGTGTTAGGGATTTGAAAAATTTTAAATATCGAAATGCGATTCTAGATATATCTGTAGAAGGCTATGGCAATAAAATTTCGGAAGTGTTTTTAGATGGAAAAAAAGTTCAAAAAGCTATACTCTCTGGAAACATAACAGGAAAACATCAGCTAAAAATAAAGATGGCAAACAACGATTTTTCCAAAGGCAATGAAATTAACCTAGTACCTAATAGCTTCACACTTCCGGCTCCAAAAGTTGAGTTACGAAAAGATAAGTTGGTATGGAATCCTATTGATGGTGCAACATCTTATAATATCTATAAGGATGGTAAATTAATAGAGAATACTTCGCAAGAAACTTTTAATGTGAACATAGATAAGTTGAGTGAATATGCCGTTAATGCCTTAGACAGTAAGGGAGTAGAATCTTTTATAAGCGAGCCAGTAACGGTATTTAAAGAAGCACCTCGTGTTGTAGAAATAGAAGACTACTCAAAAAAATCAGATAAAAACTATGTAAATTATAGTGGAACAGGATTTGTAGAATTCTCCAATAATGAAAACCAAAACTTCATAGCAAATATTACAGTAGAAGAACTAGGAGATTATTATCTAGACTTTAAATATTCAAACGGTAGCGGCCCTTGGAATACAGATAACAAATGTGCCATTAGGTCACTTTATGTAAACGATTCTTTTATGGGAGCTATGGTTTTTCCTCAACGAGGTACCGATGAATGGTCAGATTGGGGATATTCCAATAATTATAAGGTAACACTTCATAAAGGTAAAAATCAAATAAAATTAGTACTTGAAGACTGGAACGTGAATATGAATGTTGATGTAAATAAAGCTATGTTAGACTTTATTCGATTGATAAAAATTTAAAAAAAATGGCAAAAAATAGTAACATAAATATATATTTTATAACCATTGTAGTTACTCTTGGCGGATTACTATTTGGTTATGATACAGGAGTAATAAACGGAACTCAATTCTACTTTTCAAAATATTTTGAACTCACAGGTGCTTTAAAAGGATTCATAGTAAGTAGCGCTTTGTTAGGAGCTTTAGCTGGAGCAGCTTGTGCTGGTATATTAAGTAAAGCAGTTGGAAGAAAAAGTTCTTTGTTATTAGCAGCAGTTTTATTTGCTATTTCTGCTTGGGGATCTGGTTTACCTGAAATTTTGCCAGAAACAACAACTATGATGGTTTTTTTCAGGGTTATAGGAGGAATAGCTATAGGAATTGCTTCGATGAATGCTCCTATGTATATTGCAGAAATAGCACCAGCAAAAAAACGAGGCAATTTGGTTACTTTTTATCAACTAGCCATTGTTATAGGCTTTTTTGTAGTTTTTTTGGTCACATATTTTATTGGAAATCAGTTAAGTGAATCAGAAAACGTACTGTTTGGATGGAAATATATGTTTTGGTCAGAATTAATACCAGCATTTTTATTTTTAGTGTTTTTATTCTTTGTTCCTAAGAGTCCTCGTTGGCTAATGTTAAAGGGAAAGGAAGTGGAAGCAAAACAAATTTTGGTACGCATACATGGTGAAGATATAGCAGTAACTGAAATGGAAGAAATAAAAAAATCGTTGGTTGGAGAAACCCGAGAAAAAAAAGTTTCTATATTTTCCAAATCATTATTACCCATAGTTATAATTGGTACGGTTTTATCAATTCTTCAGCAATTTACCGGTATTAATGCTGTGCTATATTATGGAGCCGATATTTTTGAACAAGCACTTGGCTTTGGTAAAGAAGATGTTTTGCTACAACAAATATTATTAGCCACAGTTAATTTGTTATTTACCTTTATTGCAATGTTTACTGTAGATAAATTGGGTAGAAAACCTTTGCTAATAATAGGTGGTGTAGGTATGTTAATTGGATTTTTAATGTTAGGGTGCTCATTGTATTTTAGCGATTATGGCCAATTAAACTCAGCAGGTTTGCCAACGATATCAAAGGTTGAAGGAATTTTGTGCCTTATCGGAATTTTAATGTTTATAGCATCGTTTGCCATGAGCATGGGGCCAGTAGTTTGGGTTGTTTTATCTGAAATATTCCCTAATAAAATAAGAAGTGCAGCAATGGCAGTAGCAGTAGCAGCTCAATGGTTAGCTAATTATTTTGTGTCTCAAACCTTTCCAATTATTGTAGATAGTAAGGCAAATCAATTACAAGTTAATGGAGGTGATTGGAACAATGCTTTGCCCTACTTTATATTTTCTGTATTCATTCTAATTATAATTTTCTTTGTATGGAGGTTTATACCTGAAACTAAAGGGAAAACTTTAGAAGAAATGGAAAATCTTTTTATAAAGAATAGTAAATAATTTACATTTACTAAAAATTGGTTTAATATGTTCCTAATAGATTGATATATAAATCTGTAATAGCGTATTTTACCAACAAATTTCATTAAAATTATAATTATGGGGCATTATAAAGACCAATTCTTAAAACAACTCTCATTTATATGTGCTTTTTTAACAGTTTTATTTATAAATAATATTGTTGCTCAAGAAACATGGGTAAAGCATGCCAAAATGGAAGATCAATACTTTCCTGTTACTCTTGCCAACGGTGTTATAGGTATTTTGCCAAGTAAAACGCCATTAAAAATTGACAAAGTAATTCTTAATGGTGTTTATGATGTTTACGGAAGAGGAGATGGTGTTTCTAATATTGTACAAGGAATTAATTTTGGTACATTAGATATTGTTTTTTCTGATGGTAAAAGTATTTTGGGGCAACCAAGCCTTATTAAAAAACTTTCCCAGAAGTTAGATATGAAAACTGCTACCTTTCAAAGCATGTCTCAGTTTGACGATAGAATAGGTATAACTTCTGAAGTAATGGCATTAAGAAATCTACCTTATAATGCCTTGGTTAATGTGTCCATCACTGCTAAAAAAGATATCACCTTTAAGGTTATAAATAAAATTGATGCAGGTCCCATACTTAAAGATCTTAAAACAAATTCTACAGAGATGTCTGCTCATGGAAAAAAGATAGTTTTAAATACTGTTTCTGGGTTTACTCCTACTAGAAAAGAAAAAATAGCAGCTACAACTACTTTTTTGTTTTCAAAAGGCATAAAGAGCAAAATAAAAAAGGATGAAAACAATAATACGTTCTTTGAAATATCTTTAAAAAAAGGAGAAAGCATAGATTTTTCTTTAATAGGAGCAACCTGTTCTACTGTCAAATATAAAGACCCTATTAATGAGAGTAAAAGATTAGCTTTGTATGCTTATTTAGAAGGTAAGGAAAAATTAATAGCAAACCATAAAACGGAATGGGCAGAACTTTGGCTTGGAGATATAGAAATTGACGGACCTCTAGAAGATCAGAAAAACATTAGGTTTGCACTTTATAACCTATACTCCTTTGTAAGAGAAAATACTGGCTATAGTTTATCGCCCATGGGATTATCTGGTATTGGTTATAATGGGCATATTTTTTGGGATTGTGAAATTTGGATGTACCCACCTTTGTTATTGCTACAACCAGAAATTGCAAAAAATCTATTAGATTATAGATATAACAGGTTAAAGGCTGCAAAAAGAAATGCCTTTAGTCATGGATATGATGGAGCTATGTTCCCATGGGAATCTGCTGAAACAGGCGATGAAGAAACTCCCATTTGGGCAATTAATGGACCTTTTGAACATCATATATCATCTGATGTAGCTATTGCTTTTTGGAATTATTATTTAGTAACTAAAGACATTAGTTGGCTAAAAGAAAAAGGATATCCTGTATTAAAAGAGGTAGCCGATTATTGGATAAGTAGAGTAAAAAAAAATAAGAAAGGAGAATATGAGATTAATAATGTAGTATGTGCTGATGAATGGGCAGAAAATGTAGATAATAATGCTTTTACAAATGCTGGTGCTATTCTCTCATTAGACTATGCTGTAAAAGCTGCTTTGTTACTTAATAAAATACCAAATCCAAAATGGAGTCATATTTCCAAAAATATTCCCATAAGAAAATTTAAAGATGGTACAGTTAAAGAGTATGAAACTTATAATGGAGAACAGATAAAACAAGCCGATGTTAATTTATTAAGCTATCCTTTGGGAATAATATCGGATAAGAAAACCATGAAAAAAAATTTAGACTACTATTCTAAAAAAGTTGATGGAGGTCCAGCAATGACGCATGGTATCTATTCTGTTATTGCTAATCGATTGGGTGATTCAGAAAAAGCATATTACTTTTTTCAAAGAGCGCATAAACCTAATTTACGACCACCTTTTGGTGTATTTTCCGAAACAGAAACCAGTAAAAATCCTTATTTTGCAACAGGTGCTGGTGCAATGTTGCAAGCTGTGATAAATGGTTTTGGTGGATTGGAAATTGGAGATAATGGAGGAATTATTCAAAAAAAATCAGTTCTTCCTAAAGCTTGGAAAGCTATAAAAATAAAAGGGGTTGGCTTAAAAGACCTTACATACGAAGTATCAAATTAATTAAGATAACTTCAAACTCGAATTTTAATCTTGAGATTAATTATTATTCAGATAAAAAAACTTAATTCTATTGTGGTTATTTTAAACCATTTCTTAGAACTATAAGAGAATATTAAGAAAAATAATCTTAATATACCATTTCTCATTAGAAAAAACAGCAACAGAATACTCTTTCTTCCTTTCTATTTCAGAATAAAAAGAAAACTTATATAAGAATATACTTTCTTCTTCTTTCATTTAATGAAAAAAAACATCATTTTCTTTTAAAGTAATTTCAAACAAGAAATGGTATTAAAACTATATAAGATACCATATTTTGGTGGTAATGTGGTAAAAAATGGTTGGTAATTTTTACATCAAGATTTGTTATATTCCCAAAGTTAATTTGAACAGGACATAAGCACTGCTGAGGAGCAACTTATTAGCGATAAAATTAACCTTATACAGTAAGAAAAAGAGATTAGGATTTTCCTAGTCTCTTTTATTTTACTGGTAAGTTTTATGGCTTAAAAAAACCTTATTTTTTATTTTTAAAAAATAAATACCACATTAAGTATTGCTTTCTGTGTTTGTAAGACAAACCTCTGTGAATGTTCAAATGTCCTTTCATATGCCCAAAAAAAGACTCAATAGCGTTAGTGGATTTAGGTATTCTAGGGTTATCCAAATAATGAAACATATTAGGTAGTGCTCTTTTGATAGTCATAAAAGACCTCCTAACCATTTTATGGGTGTACCAATATCTTTCAGTTTCTAGGTTATAGCTTTTTTGATTCATATAATTTTGATATTTATCTAGCCAGTTCTCTAAGTCTAAAAGCCACAAACTTAAATCCTGATAATTATCAATCAGATGCATTTTGGAGGTAATTTGTTTTAGATCATATCCTGCATCACTTTTCGGATTTTTAGT